>CALXCM010000013.1 GCA_944386785.1 uncultured Clostridia bacterium
TTGGATTTTTTGCATGACTAAAAAACTTGTCTTTCTTACAATTTTGACAATTAAAATTATTTGATTTAAATTTAATTTAATTTTTAAACCTTTATTCTTTTAAATTTAAGTCTTTAAACTTTTAATTAAAATACTACTTTTATTCCCTGGGATTTTTTGATTTTATTTTGATTTTATTTTTTGATAATAAATATATATTTATTTTTTAATTTAAGATTTTATAAATTAAAAAACAAATGAACTTTAAACATGGTTTATATATATCACGATATCCATATTTTGTAAATACTTTTTTTGAAATTTACCTAAACTTTCCATCGCAATATTCGACATTTAACAAATATTTTGTCGAAATTGTATAAGAATATGATATATGAATAAAATATAAAAATATATAAAAAAAGAATTATATGATATTCCATATAATCCTCTACCACCTTAATTTTACTATTTTAAGCTTTCTTTTTGTTTATCTAAATATTCATTTACCTGTTTTAAAATATCTGCTGTTTTATCAATTGAAATTTCGTCTACTTTAGAAACTTTTAAATTGTTTTTTAATTTATCATTTTCTCTATTTTCACTTATTTTCTTAGCAATAACTTCACTTTTGCCAGTATATTGTCTTGCCTTTTTTACTGTTTCATCTTTTTTATCTGGAATTACATTTTTATTATTTATTTCTTTTTCATTTCTATGTTTTGCTTTATTTGCATGATTTTCGTTAGGTTTTTTTGGTGTTTCTTCAAAATTATTTGTTGTTTTTCTACTCTTTGGAACACTTGAAGTAGTCATTGCTGTTGAACCATAATAGTATGACTCCTCATATTTTTTAGCATTTGTAGGAACTTTGTTTAAAACAACTCCTGCTATATTTCCACCTATATTTTTAATGTTATTTACAATTTTCTTTAATGCATCTTTTTTAGTATATCCACTTGCTGTAACAATAATTGTTGAATCTACAATTCCTGTTAAAATTAGTGAATCTGTTACTAATCCATTTGGTGTTCCATCTATTATTACTAAATCACAAATTTGTTTTAAATTTTCTAACAAATCTATCATTGCTTGAGATACTAAAAGCTCTGATGGATTTGGTGGAACATTTCCTGCTGACATAACATATAAATTATCAATATCAGTTTCTTGGATATAGTCTTTTAAATCAGTTGATGCTCTTTTAGATGTTGGACCAATTCCAGATAAATAATTTGAAAGACCTGGTATTGGAGAAACTCCAAAAATTGAAAATTGTGTTCCTTTTCTCATATCTGCATCAACTAATATAACTTTTTTACCTGCTTGTGCAAATGCAACAGCTAAGTTAGAACTAACCCAACTTTTTCCTTCTCCTGGAAATGTTGATGAAATTAATAGAGATTTTAAATCTTTTCTCATACTCATAAATTGAATGTTAGTTCTTAATGTTCTAAATATCTCTGATATTGGAGATTTTGGATCTTGATGAACTATTAAATTCTCTCTCATCTTCTTCTTTTCCCTCCTTTTTTTCTTCTGTTTTTCTTACTTTCAGCAACATCATATATTGGAATAGATGCAAGTACTGGAAGATTTACTAATCTTTCTATTTCCTCTTCTGTTTTTACTGTTGTATCTAACATGCCTGCTATAATTACATATGCAAATGCAATTACTACACCAATTGCAGCAAACATAATGATATCTTTTTTATGGTCAATATTTGATGGAACACTACTCTCTTCTGCAACATCAACAACATGAACATTATTTATGTTATATATTTCAGCAACTTCAGAAGTAAATACTTTTGCTGTTTCATTTGCAATATCTGCAGAATATTTAGGATTATCTGTTTTTACTGTAATCTTTATTAACTCTGTATCTGAAACAGAACTTACACTAATATTATTCCTTAAAGTAGATTCAGAAATGTTAATTCCTAAATTTGAAATAACTTGTCTTACAACTTTATTACTTTTTACCAATTGACTGTATGTAGAAACAAGCTTAGAGTTTAAAGTTAAATCATTTGTAGTAATTGAACTTTCTCCTTCTTGTTCACTGTTTGTTCCTGCAAGTACTAAAGTTGTTGATGAAGTGTACATAGGGCTTGTAAAAGCCATTGTATATATGTAACCAATAATTGCAAATATTGCAATTATTAAAATAATCTCTAGTTTCTTTTTCCAAAACATTAAAAATATTTCTTTTAAATCGATTTCTTCGTCCTTCATAATTTCTCCCCCTTTTTTCTTTTGTATTTATTTTTTAAACTTTTTTATATTTTAATTTAATATTGTCTACTATTTGTCTTGTCCTATCTAAAATCCTTGATGTACTTTCATCTTTTAATGTAGTTATAAAAATAATAATTGATGAAATAATAAACGAAATTATCATTTTTATAACAAAATTTATAATACTGATTTCCGTAAATAAATTCATTATTGGTTCTATTATAACATAAATAAGTATAATAATTGCAATATTTCTAAATTGCTTTAAATAATACATCCATATTTTAGTTTTAAATATCTTTTTATATAATATGTATGGTTGATACCAAAAAGTTGTAAGCAGTCTTGAAATTGCAGTTGCTAATAATATTCCAAACATGCCTGTAACTTTTCCTAAAGCTATTGATAATATTAGATTTAAAATTGCTAATATTATTGACACATTTTTTGCATCCTTAAATATTCCAGTAGTATCTCTATATGTCCATATTGGATTCATGTTTCCATATATATAATAATTTACTACTATTATTATGAGTATATCATAGCTTAAAACATAATCTTGACCAACCCATAATGATATAAAATCAGATAACCCATTCATTAAACAAATAGAGGTTACACCTAATATCCAAAAGGTAATTAGCGTCATATCTTCAAAAACTTCACATTTTCGCTTTAAATTAGAACTAGTATTCAAGTTTCCTACACTTGCTGTTACTGCTGTAAATACAATTGTTATAATTCCTTGTAAAGCATTTATAATCATTGTATAATTTGAATAGTAACCAACTAAAACTGTACTAACTAATGTAGATATTAATATATTATCTGTATTATTTAATATTGTCCCAGAAATTTTATATATAAAAATCGAACCCACATTATTATATATTTTCTTTTTTTCTTTCTTTGGTAATAATTCTTTATCATCCACATATGGATACATCTTTTTAGCTTTAATTGCAATATACAAATTATTACCAAACGTACAAATAATTTGTATAATCAAATATACGATATAATTATGTGTAATAAGTAAGAATATTACTTGTAAAATATTTTGTATTACTAAACTTATAAAAGTATATTTTTTTACTATATATAGTTTTTGGTCAGCAGAAATTATCGTTGATTTATAAGCAAATAAATATGATACAACGGAGTTCAATAGGAATAGTACATAATAAATCTGAATCTTGTCCATTCCTATAGTTATATCTTCCGTTGAAATAATATTTTGTAAAAACGGAACCAATAACATTCCAATTGTGAAAATTACTACTGCTATTTTTCTATAGATTTTTTTATAAAAATTCATTAAAGCGGCTAATTTCTTAGTATCTCCCTCTGCCAATGGTTTATACATACTATAAATTATAGCATTACCAAAACCTAACTCTGTTAACGATAATAAAGTTAAAATATTGGTAAATAAACCATTTACACCTAAATATTGTACTCCTAATGTATATATAAATACTGTTCTAGCTAAAAAATTTATAACTAGTTGCCCTATTTGTAATCCAAAACTATATATGACATTTTTTGTTGATTTTATCGTTCTACTTTTTTCAGGCATTTTTTCCTCCGTTTAATATAAAATATATTCATATAAAATTTTATCTTCTTCTTTACTTGAAAATTTTCTGATTATAGTTTGTATTTCTTTCTTTATTTTCTCTTTTCTTTCTTCGTCAGTTTCAGAATCATATATATCTTTCGCTAATTTAACGCTTGTATATCCTTTTTCATCCTTAACACTCTTAGCTACAGTATATGTAATTTTTTTTACACTTTTATTTTCTTTACTAAAATATATATTTAGTATAATTGAATAATCTGGTAAATCATCTTTTTGGTTTGGATTTGCATATGGAATTGCATAAAAATTTCCTAGTGAATAAGCTCCAAACTTATTAACGCTCTGTTTTTCTATTCCGTGAACAACATGTGGATGGGCTCCAATAACAAAGTTTACTCCTTTGTCCAATAAAAATTTCATCAACTTTCTTGTATAATCTTCTGGTTCATCATTATATTGACCTCCACTATGCATAAAGAAAATAACATAATCCGCCTTTTTTTTAGCCTCACCTATATCTTTTTCTACTCTTTCCAAAAAGAATTTATCTCTTTTGTAATTGAACTTATCTTCTATAAATTTACTCATATATTTTCTCTTGAATCGCCTGAAGATATTATATTTTCTAATTGGCTTTTCCTGTTTTCTGAATAGATTTATCATATAGTATTCGTCTTTTTTTAAATAACATTTATTCATATTTGCATTCGTACCATAAGTATAAGATATAAAGGCAAATTTTATTCCCTCAATATCTTTTACAAAAATTTTATTTCTTTCCTTTTCACTTTTATATGTCCCAATATGCTCTATATTTAAGTCTTCCAAACATTGTATAGTTTCTAATAATCCTTTTTTTCCTCTGTCCAAAGCGTGATTGTTTGCAGTTGTTAACAGATTAATATTATTATTTTTTATAGATTCAGCAAACTCCACAGGTGTATTAAAAGAAAAATTTTGCTTTGATAAATCTGAATTATTTTTAGTTATAGGAGTTTCTAAATTTCCGGCCACATAATCGGATTCTTCAAAAAATTTTTTTATTCCTTTTAAACATTTATCAAAATTATATTCGTTATCTTCTCTTTTTGCAACTTCTATTTGTTGCTTCTTACACATTATGTCTCCCACAAAAGATAGCTTGACATATTCTTTTTCCATTAAATTATTTCCTCCAAATGTACTTTTTTACTCTTTTTTTAACAGCATTATATATTTTATTAATCCATTTCTTAGCTGTCTTTTTTGTTGTAAATTTGTATGTAAAAATCCATTCAAACCTATTATCGCCTTTAAATTTATCTTCGTTTTCTATAAATGTTTTTTGTATTCTATTCCAATGTTTTGTATGTCCTAGCATTATTTTATTATTAAATTCTCTCTCTATATTTTTAAATACACTGTCATCATAATTAAATCCTAATTTTCTAGGATCATATCCATTAGCAATAATTTCAAATATAGTTCTATAACACTTTTCACATCTGCAACAGTTTTCGGGATTATGTTCATCAAAACACACTCTTAGTTTGAGTTCTTTATTGTTTTCTCTACAATATTTAATAATATTACGAATCTTATCTCCTCTATTATAATTATAACCATCATGATATATTTCTGTATTTGACAATTTAACATAATTATCAATTGTAGGATCTGAAGCACAAGTTACTTTGTCCTCTTTAGTAAAAGATGAAGCTATATAGATTCTTTTCATTCTATATAAATATGCAATTGGAGCAGCATGACCAATTATGGCTATTCCATGTTGAAAACCGTGCCAATAATTATCTCCACTTATTGGTGATATATATAAGTTTATTATTCTATGTCGTATTATATTTTTAAATGTTGATCTTACAAATATAGCTTCTGTATTAAACTTTTCAGCTGTATTTAATATATCTTTTTTTACATTATTTATAGTATCTATATCATTCACATCAATGTCTGAACCTTGTAAATTAATTAAAATTGGCATTTCATCTTTGTGCGTAATCAGAGTTGACATAGCATCAACACCACCACTAAAAAACGCACCTACTTTTTCTGAGACATCATAAGTATTATCCACAATTTTTTCTACTCTTATTTTTCCTAAAAATTTTACAGTTGGATACATATTTATAAAACCTTTTTTAAATTCTTTTATGCTTTCATAAAAATTTTTATCAATTTCCTCTAAAACGATCTCTGCATCGAAAATCCAACTTATAGGTAAAATATCTGTTACAAGAGGTATAATACATATACTTACCGGTACTTGTGAAATATCAATTGTATATTCTATTTCAAATTCTTTTTTTGAATCAAAATACTTTTTCCATGGACCAATTATTTCATAATTATATTTTATTTTATTCTCATTAATAATTACATCTTTAACAACAAATTTATTCATTTATTACCACCTATTTTTTAAATTGTTCCTTCCATTTTTTTATATTTTCTTTATTTATGTTTATATTTGTTTCAAATTCAGAATTAATTTTTACTTCTACTTCTTCAACATTTTTTTTGTCAATCGTGTTAATATTATATGTTTCGGACATATCTCTTGCACGATTATCAATAGCTAAAATGATACTTCTTACTTTATGTTTCATAGCATAAATTCCAGCATGTAGTCTTGTTCCCACATAATCGATATCTCCTTTTTCAAGTAAGTCTTTATATGCCTCTAATGTTGGATTTACTATTTTTATGTTTTCAATTCCATTAAAACTATTTAGATATTCTAAATCTTCAGAACCTTGAACCCAAAAATATATCTCTTTATAGTTTTTATTTAATATATTTATCAATTTTTGATCAACTTCTAAATCTTTATTATAAAAAGTCAAAGTAAATACTACTTTATCTGCCTTTTTATGAGGAATCTCTTTACATAATTCTGGTGTAAATCCCCATAAAGTTGGACATCCCGTATTTATTGCTTTTACCCCTATAGACTCAAGTAATCTTTTAGTTCTTTCATCTCTTACGGAATGTATATATTCTTTTGAAAATATTTTTTTATACATAGCTTTTGTATAAATATCCATTTTTTTAGCATTTGTATCACTTCCACAACCTATCGCGATACTATTCTTATAATATTTGCAATTAAAATAATTTATATTCCAGTCTGGTGCCAATCTAAGCAAACTATATTTTATAATATTTGTACCACATATAAATTTATAATCAGCACTATCGCACGCCCTAGAAGCCATATTTCTTCTAAAATTTTGATAAAATCTTGCTATTGGCATATGTGTAGAAAAATGAGTTAAGAAGTTTCCCTCAAACACATCTTTCATTTCCTCCATAATTGCTTCCATTATAATATAATCACCTAAATTTTGTGTCCCCTGTTCTGTATCAAATAATACTATTTTCTTCATTTTTTCCTCCATCATCAATTATTTTAATTTTTTTTGAAATCAAATATACTCCCCAATATGCTATAGAAAAAACTAATAAGTTTGTTTCTATATTTCCAAGTCCTCCTCTGACACTTCCAACAAATTGGTGAAATAACAAAGATGAGAAGAACACCTTTTCACTATTAGAATAATATTTTTGTAAATAATAAGCAACTATTCCTAATAAAGCAAAACCTATCAATACTCCTATATAATTAAAGTTGATATAAAATTCACCAAGTAATGTAGGTGTAACACCTCCACCAGCGAAAGTCAAATTTAATTTTTCTTTTAACCATAATGTAAAATCCATATCAGGTCCAGGTAATAACATAAGTATATTAATTAAGAAAGTAGAGCCATGTTGAAATGGTACTTTTTCTGGAAAATAATCAAACATATATTGAATATTAGTACTACCATTATCTAAAATAATTAATATCTCATTTAATAAAGAATTGCTTTCTAAGTTTGACATGTTTGCTCGTAAAATTCCTAATAAAGCCACAATTATTATACCTACTAAAGCTATTATTATGACATAAAAATTTTTTATTTTTTTAGTTTTATTATACATCATTAATATTATAAGTACATAAGTAATAAGCCTTGATCTATATCCCAACATGAGAGATAATATTATAGTGATAGCAGAGGTTATAATAAAAGTACTTAACTTTCCTTTTTTCTTTAAAAAAAGTTCAAAATACATGCAATTTGCAATTATTCCTAGCCATGACAAATAGACTAATATTCCATTTCCTTGCATAGCTGTCACTCTTGTGGTTTCTAAATTTCCGTTCAAGAAATTTCCTTTTATTATAAATATTATATTAGCAACTACTGAAGCTATCCACATAAGTAATATTAAAATTTTATATGTTGAAATATTTATTTGCTTACTGTGCTTGTTTGTACCTAATTTTTTTACCTTTGTAAAAAGCAATTCACACATATAGTAAGCAAAAACAAACAAAATATAAGAAAATAATATAATTGCATATTGCTCATCACAATATTCACCCAACCTTAAATATTTAAAAATTGGTGAACCTCCTATAAAGGCAAAGTGAAAACCTGAAAATAGAACAGGTACAGAAATAATTTTAAATTTTTCTATAAAACAAGTACTTAATATTGCCACTATATATCCAATCGAATAAAATATTAGTTTTTCATTTGAATTATTAGTTATACATACTATTATTCCTAAAATGCAACTAATAAGAAGTAATACAATTACTATTAAATTTCTATTTTTATTTGATAAAACTTCTTTCATAAATTTCTTTTGTCTCCCTTTCTACTTTTTCCCAATTAAAACTTTTTAGAATATAATTTCTAATTTCTTCTTTTTTTCTTCTATTAGTATTTAACATATTATATAAAACATTTCTTAAATCTTCAATACTACTTTTCTTAAAAGTTTTTGCATATTCTCCTGTTACTTGTGTATTTTCTTCTATATCGCTTACTAAGCATGTACACCCGTAGCTCATTGCTTCGAGCAAAGAAAGTGGCATACCTTCAACATCACTTGGTAAGCAGTACAAATAACAGTTGCTGAACAATTCTTCTAGCTCTTGTCCTTGAACAAATCCTGTCATTATTATTCTTTTATCTTCACTTGCCATTTTCTTTATTTTCTCTAGATAGTCATTTGTATGGCTTGCTCCACCAGCTATTACTAATTTCTTATCTGTATCTATTTGTTTAAAAGCATCTATTAAGTAATGTAAGCCTTTTTCTGGCACAATCCTTGCTAAGAATAATATATAACTATCCTTTTCTAGTCCATATTTTTCTTTTATAATATCTGCTTCTTTAATAGTTGGTTTATTTACTCCATTTGGAATAAATACAGTATCTCTGTCGTATGTATCTTTAAAATATTTTTGTACTCCTTTTGAAAGTACTATTATTTCATCTGCATATTTTACAGCTAACTTTTCTCCAAATTTAATATATTTTGTTGCAAATCCTCCCCATTTTGAACGTTGCCAATCTAATCCATGTATTGTTACCACTATTTTCTTTTTAAACAAGTGTGGTATCCATAGCATAGCACATGAGCCTTCTGCATGATAATGAAGTACATCATATTTACCAAATAAAGCTCTTATGCTAGCAAAGAAAGAGTATAAAAGAGCATCTATTCCTTTTTTATTTATTGTAGGAATAGTTATGATTTTTACTCCTTTATATTCTTTTAATTTTTTCTTATCTTTATCTGCATTTTTATCTTGGACATTTTTACCTTTTCTATTATATACATCTACTTGATGTCCTTTTTTTACTAGTCTTGTTGCTAATTCTTCTACTACAACTTCAACTCCACCTTCTCGTGAAGGTATTCTTTTGTGTCCTATCATTGCTATTTTCATAATTGATTCACCTTTATTTTTTCATCTGACTTTTTAAATCTTCTTCTACTATTTCTTCACCTGTTTTATTTTTTAATTGTTCTCTTGAAGCTTCTGATAAACCATCGTTTATTACACAGTTCATATCACAAGTTGAACATTTATCTAATTCTTCTTTAGATACTTTGCCATCTCTATAGTCTCTTACAATTTTATTTTCAAACATAGAATATTTTTGTTTTTTGAAAAATCTTAAGAATTTATGTCTTAAAACCCATAGAGCAGGTACCCAAATATATTTGTGCATTGCAGGACTTACAGAACCTATCATCCAACATTGTCTGTCACAATGTCTTACTTTGTTTCTAACTTTTTCAGCTTGTTCAGAATTCCATAATTCATCCCATGTTTCTTCATTTAAATTTCCCATTACTTCTTTTTCTTTTGTTCCATTACATGGCATTACATCTCCATATGGATCTATAAAGAATGTATCAAAAGCCATATCGCATGGAAGAAGTCTTTTTTGTCCAAATATATAGTTTATTAATCCATGATTAAAGTATGCTCTAAACCATTTTTTTGGTGAATTTGATTCTAATAATTTGTTAATTAATTTTTCAAATTCTTTTGCTACCATTAATCTATCATGAATGATATTTTTAGCTTCAACAAAATAGAAACTATTATGTAATGATGCTGTTGCAAATTCCATATTTAATTCATCAGATAAATCATATAATGGTACTAAATCTTTTGCATTTGCATCTTGTACTGTCATACCAAATCCAACATCAGGGTGTTTCATTTCTACTAATTTTTTAAGTGTTGAATATCCTTTATTAAACCCGTCATCTAAGCCTCTTATTTTATTGTTTGTATCTTCTAATCCTTCTATTGAAATTCTGATTCCTACATTAGGGAATTCTTCACATAGTTTTATTATTCTATCTGTAAAGAATCCGTTTGTTGAAATTACTATTCTATCAGATTTTTTGTATAATTCTCTTACTATTTCAGGTAAATCTTCTCTTATAAATGGTTCTCCACCTGTAATATTTGTAAAATACATTTTAGGTAATTTTTTTATTGTTTCTAAGCTTATTTCCTCATCAGGTTTTGATGGTGCTTTATATCTATTACACATTGTACATCTTGCATTACATCTATATGTAACTATTACTGTTCCATTTAATTTCTTTTCAGCCATTTTAATCTCTCCTTTAATTATTCTTTTCAAATTCTCTTCTAATTGTTTCTTCTACATCTTTTCCTTCAAATTGTTTTTGCCATTCTAATTGTTTTCTCTTTGCATCTTCGTAACTTCCAATTACCTTGGCAGGTACGCCTCCCACAATAGAACCTGATGGCACATCTTTCGTAACAACTGCCCCTGCTGCTATTATTGAATTTTCTCCGATTGTAACATCATAATTTATAATTGCATCTGCTCCTATATATACATTTGAATGTATTTCTATTTTTCCTTTTCTAAATATATAGCGATTTTCTTTATCCTCTTGTCTAAATACACACCAAGCTGCTGAATGTGTTACAAACCTAACTCCAGTTGATATCACCACATTGTCATGTAAATATACAAGAGAAGGCTCAGCAGGCAAGATATATGGATGATAATAACAATGTTCTCCCATATGATAAAATATTTTATGCTTCTTCATCCATTCTGCTTTCTTCCAACCATCTCGAGTTATTAACATTCTAAAAAGAATAAGCAATCTTTTAACTCTATCTAATATTTTATTAAGCTTTTTCATTTTGTTTCCTTCCTCATCTTTATAACTTTTGCAGGCACTCCACCTACAATAGAATATTCTGGTACATCTTTTGTAACTACAGCTCCTGCAGCTATTATTGAATGACTTCCAATAGTTACTCCATCTAATATTACTGCTTTACTTCCAATCCAACAATCTTCTCCAATTTTTACGCCTTTTCTTGTTGCTCCTTGAAGTTTTATTGGTTTATCTATATCAGAAAAATTGTGATTTTCTGCATGTATGCTTACATTTGGTCCAAAAATTGTATTACTTCCAATTTCGACTTTTCCTCTCATAGCAATAAAGGCATTTGCAGCAATTCCAACATTATCTCCTATTACAAGTTCTTCTCCTAATTCTCTTATAACTCCTGTACATTCTATAATGCTATTTTTTCCTAAAGAAAAATTATTTCCTACTTTCATTCCACCTTTTGATAATGCTTCTATAAAACATCCATCTTCTATTGTTGCACTACCATTGAAAGATATCTTCTTTTTGTTTTTTATTTTTACTCTTTTTCCAATAAATAATATACCTTTTGACTTTTTAAAAAATGGTTTTTTAAATATTCCTCTTAGTACCATCATTCCTCTTTCAAATATTACTCCAATAATTGTGCCAAAAGTAATTGCTTCATCTATTTCATAAGGTTCTTTTTTTATTTTTGTTATTACTTTATTTATTAATCTGTTACTCATTTTTTATCACCTAAAACATCCTCATATATTTTTAACATTTTGTTATAATATTCTTCTTTAGAATATTCTTTTTGTGCTATTTTTTTCGCATTTTTACTATATTCTTCTACTAATCCATTGTTTTCAAATAGTAGTTTCATCTTTTCTTCTAAATCTCTTATGTCATCATGTTTAAATATTAGACCATTTTGTTTATCTTTTACAAGCTCAGGAATGCCTCCCATATCTGACCCTATTACTGGTTTTCCAATTGTAAGTGTTTCTAATATTGTGTATGGGCAATTATCATACCAAATAGATGGTAAAATAACAAATTTACAATTTGCAATTGCTTGTTGCATTTCTCTTTCATTTAAAAATCCCAAAAGCTTAATATTGTTTTCTAAATGTCTATCTTTTATTATTTCTTCTATTTTTTCTTTTTCTGGTCCATCCCCTGCTATATATAGTTTTTGATTTTTTATATATGAAAAAGCTTCTATTAAATTTAGAATTCCTTTCTCTTTTGATAGTCTTCCAAAATATAGTGCATAGCCATCATCTTTAGTTTCAATATTGTATTTATCCAAATCTAAAAAATTTGGCATTGCAATTATCCTATTTTCATCTACTCCATAATCTATTAACTGTTTTTTATAGAATTTTGAAGGTGTTACTATTTTATCTATTTTCTTTGAATATACTTTTTTGTTTCTATAATATTTTGTTTCTACAGCTCCTAAAACACTTTTTAAAAGTGATGATTTTATGCATTTCTTTTTTATACAATTTATATAATTTCCATTTTTACATAATTCGCAAATATTTTTATTTTCATCAAGCATTGTCTTGTTTGGACAAACTGCTTCTAAATCATGTGCAGTAAAAACAATTGGTATATTTTTTTCTTTTATCGCTTCTACTATTGATTCTGAAAGTTGTCTTTGAAAATTATTTAAATGTACTATATCTGGTTTAAAATCTTCTAGAGCTTCTTTCATTTTTTTCTTATTTTCTTTTGAATAAATAACATCTAGTGCTTTTAGTTTACTTCCAGTATTTAAGTCTATTTCATCTACAAAATATTCTTCTTCTCCTGTTTGTATATTTTTATCATTTGACATAGAAAAAAAAGCTATTTCATGCCCTTTTTCTTTTAATAAATTCGCTAATTCAAAATAATATTTTTCGCTTCCACCTTTAAGATAGTGAAATTTATTAACTAGTAAAACCTTCATTAAATAGCTCCTTCTCTTTTTACAACTTTTTTCACTGTTTTATATAATATTTTAGCATCTAGTTTTAAAGAACGAGTATAATAATAATTCATGTCCATATCGAGTCTATCTACAAATGTCACATCATTTCTTCCATTTACTTGCCAAAAGCCAGTAAGACCTGGTTTCATTGATGTTATCTAATTAAAAATTCCATTCATTTCTTCTTTTTCTTTTGCTAAATACGGTCTTGGTCCCACAAGACTCATATCTCCTTTTATTATGTTTATAAATTGAGGAAATTCATCTAAACTTGTTTTTCTAAGTAGTCTTCCCATTTTTGTTATTCTTGGGTCATTTTTTAGTTTTCTGTATTTCTTATATTCTTTTCTTGCTTCTTCATTTTCACTTAAATATTTTTCTAATTTTTCATCTGCATTTAATACCATTGACCTAAATTTATACATTTTGAATTTCTTTCCGTTTTTTCCTATTCTTTCTTGTGTATAAAAGATTGGTCCATTATCTTTTAATATTTTATTTCCTATAAATACAGCTATTGTAATTGGAACAAGTAAGATTGTTCCAACAATTCCTCCTAAGAAATCTACTGTTCTTTTTATAAATCTTTCTAATAATAAAATTGATTCATTTCTATCTGTTATTTTAGATGCTACAATTTCCTCTATTTCTTCATTTTCATAAGAAATAGTATCATTTTTAACTTCCATTTTAATTCCCCTATTAATTTACTTTCGTTTCTTTAAATTTTAACTTATGCTCATCAATTCGTATTATATAATAACATTTTATTTTTGGCAATAGAAAAAATATGACATTTTTCGTCACTTAAGTTTTTGCCTTTTATTCTTTATTTCTTGATTTATTTTTAATATTAATAAAAGTACTGTCATTCCTATTAAAATACCTACTGTATCTATATACACATCTGAAATTTTTGCACTTCTTCCAGGACTAAACATTTGATGCAATTCATCAGACATTGCATAAATTACTCCTAAAACCAAACTAATAGATATTTTATATTTTTCTTTTAGTTTATATGTAGAAGTTAAAGCCATAAGCAAAAATCCTACTAATGCATATATAGATAAGTGTGCTACTTTTCTTATAATTTTTTCTGTTCTTGTAAAAACTTTTTCTTTTGTTTCTTCTTCTAAATTATTATATGTATTACTTTTTTCTAAAATAAATGTTGTAACTTTTCTACTTAATCCTCCGAGACTCTTCTCCGGTCTTGGCTGGAAAATCCAAATATTAAATAAAATGTTCCAAATAGTAATAAAACAAGTACTATTCTTAATATGTTAATTTTCATATTTTCCTCTTTTTGTTTTAATTTCTATATCCTGTTTTTGTTATTATGCTGTTACTTATTTCTTTTACTGTACTTGATGGTTCATAATCTGGTTCTCCAAAAGCTTCTCTATGTAAGTCTCTTACATTAGATTCTAGTGTTACTGGTACTCCATACCATCTATCTAATGTTATTCCTTTTGTTTCATATGGCCATCCAATACTCTCTGATATTTTATAGTCCATAATACTTGGAATTAATCCAAATATGTCTCCTGCTGTGATATTTGTATATACTTCTGGTAATACTGTATCTACAAAACTATTTATTTGGCTTATGTTTTTAGTTTTTAGTTTATTTAACATTGCTTCTAGAACTACTCTCATTCTTTCTGTTCTTTTATAGTCTCCTCCTGCTGTATAACGAATTCTAGCATATGCTACTGCTTGTACACCATTTAGATTTTGTTTTCCTGTTCCTTGAACTTTTGCATCTGATTTTCCTGTCACTCTTGCTGTTTCATTTATATATTGATTTAAATAGTTAAGTTCTGCTTGTGACTCTATATTTATTGTAACTCCACCTAGTTCATCTACTGCTGTAGCTACTGAGTCGAAGTTTACTGTGGCAAATTCTGTTATATTTAAATCTAAGTTTGTATTTAATGTTTTTACTGCAAGTGGTGCTGAACCATATGAATATGCATGTGTTATTTTATCTAGTCCATGTCCTTCTATTTGTACATATGTATCACGATATACTGAAATTAGTTTTACTTCTTTTGTTTCATTATTTATACTTGCAATTATTATTCCATCACTTCTGTTTCCTTTTTCTAAGTTGTTGTCTCTACTGTCTACTGCAAATAATGCTATATTTCTATATTTTGATAAGCTTTGTTGTGCTTCATCTGAAATTCCTAAATCTCCTTCGTCTAGTTCTACTTGTTGCATCATTCCTATTTTGCTATTTACGAATATTGCAATTGCTCCAACAATTGCTGCTAAAATTACTACTAATACAAGTACTGTTATTCCAAATATTTTTAGTCCTTTTCTTTTTTTCTTTTCTTTTGGCATTGATCTTTTTCCCTTCATTTTCTACCGTTCCTTCCTCTTTTTATTAGATTTTACATTTTGTTTTCTTTTGCCACTTCATTATACTATTTAATATATTTTTTTACAAGTTTTTTAGAGCATTTTTAACATTTGTAATCATTTTGTAAAATATCAAAAAAGAAGCCTCTTTTTTGATACTTCCTTTTTGTTTTATTACATTTTTTCAGGCATTTCTATTCCAAGCAAACTAGCACCTATCTTCAATACTTGTCCCACACAATATGTTAAAAATACTCTAGCATTTCTTACTTTTTTATCTTCTACAATTATTTTATTTTCATTATAGAAACTGCTAAATGATTTTGCTAAATCTATTAGATATCTAGAAAGTATTGATGGTTCTTCTTTTTTTGTTACTTGAATTAAAATATCATCAAAATTATATAATAGTTTTAATACTTCTTGTGAGTAATCATCTAATAGTTCTTCTACATTTATATCTTTAAATTCTGGTAGTTTACCTGCTTTTTCTAATATGCTTTTTGTTCTTACATAAGTATATTGAATATATGGTCCTGTTTCTCCTTGGAAGTTTAAAGCTGTATTCCAATCAAATATTTCATCTTTAATTCTACTATTTGCTAAGTCATTAAATATTACTGCTCCTACTCCAACTTTTTTTGCTGTTTCTTCTTTATTTTCTAAATCAGGATTTTTTTCTTCTATTATTTTTCTTGCTCTATCAATTGATTCTTTAAGTAAATCATCTAGTTTTACAACATTACCTTCCCTTGTAGACATCTTACCTTCTGGAAGTTGAACCATTCCAAATGATACATGTTCTAAACCTTTTGTGTATTTTTCGTCTAGTCCTAAAAGTTTTGCAACCTCAAATACTTGTTTAAAATGAAGTGTTTGCTCATATGATACAACATAAAGTGCTTTATCAAAATCATAGTTTCTTGCTCTATATAGGATTGCGGCTAAGTCCCTTGTTGCATAAGTTGTAGAACCATTTGATTTTATAATTATACAAGGTGTATCTATTCCTTTATCACTTAAATCTATTACTTTAGCGCCTTGAGATTCTACTAATCTTCCTGTTTTTTCTAACTTTTCTATTACCTCTGGCATTTTATCTGAATAAAATGCTTCTCCATTCCAAGAGTCAAACTCGCTTCCTAACAAGTCATATACTTTTTGGAATTCTTTTAAACTTAACTTTCTAAATTCTTCCCAAAGTTTTACACAATATGGGTCTTTATCTTCTAATTTTTTAAAGTTATTTCTACAAGCTTCTAATACTTTTTCATCTTCTTTGCAAAGATTATTTATTCTTATATATATCTTTGTTAGTTCTTCTATTGGATTTTCTTCAATATTATATTCATTTCCCCAAAGTTTATATCCTTCGATTAACTTACCAAATTGAGTACCATAATCTCCTAAATGATTTATTCCTGTTACATTATATCCTAAATATTTATATATTTTATATAATGCTGCACCAATTACTGTTGAACGTAAATGCCCAATATGAAATGGTTTTGCAATGTTTGGCGCTGAATAATCTATTACTATATTTTTCCCATTTCCTATATTCATTTTGCCATATTCTTTAGAGCTTTCCATTTCTTTTAAAACTTCATTTACTAATTTTTCTTTTTTAATATAGAAATTTAAATATCCACCTGCTACTTCTACCTTTTCAATTAACTCTTCATCTATTTTAATTTTTTCTTTTATTTCATTTGCAATCATTGGTGGTGCTTTTTTTAGCTCTTTAGCCAAACGAAAACATGGAAATGCATAATCTCCATTTTTTGAATCTTTTGGCATTTCTATATATCCTTCTAATTCTTCTTTATTTATATTTGTTACATTTGATATTTCTTCTGCAATTTTTGTTTTAAATTGTATCATAATTTCCTCCTTTTTCGTATATACCTTTATTTTCCCATATATTATATTATCTATTACAAAAAAAAGCAAGAAAATTCTTGCTTTTAAAGTATACACTTTCTAACTATTTTTAACAATATAATTCCAAGAATCTTTGCACATGTCTTCTAATGTCTTTTCTGCAGTCCATCCTAATTCTTCTTTTGCTTTTTTAGGGTCTGCATAACATGTTGCAATATCTCCTGCTCTTCTTGGTGCTATTTTATATTTAACTTCTTTTCCTGTTGCTTTTTCAAATGCTTTTACCATGTCTAACACGCTATATCCTACACCTGTTCCTAGGTTATATATAAATAAACCTTTTCCTTCTTTGTCTAGTTTATCTAAAGCTAAAACATGTCCTTTTGCTAAGTCTACTACATGAATATAGTCTCTTACTCCTGTCCCATCAGGTGTGTTATAGTCATTTCCAAAGACTGAAAGTTCTGGAAGTATTCCTGCTGCAACTCTTGCAACATATGGCATTAAATTATTTGGTATCCCTTTTGGTTCTTCTCCAATTAGTCCACTTTCATGTGCTCCTACTGGATTGAAATATCTTAAAATACAAATATCCCAAGTATTGTCTGATTTATATAAATCTTTTAGAATTTGTTCTATAAATAGTTTTGTTGTACCATAAGGGTTTGTTGTTCCTCCTGTTTTACATTCTTCTGTAATTGGTATTATTTCTGGGTCTCCATATACTGTTGCAGAAGAACTAAATATGAATTTTTTTACTCCATATTTTTTCATTGTTTCTAATAGAACAAGACAACCTGATATATTATTGTGATAATATTCTAATGGTTTTTGAACAGATTCTCCTACTGCTTTAAATCCTGCAAAATTTAATACTGCTTCTATTTTATTTTCTTCAAATACTTTTTCTAATTTTTCTTTATCTAGATAATCTATTTCATAAAATTTAAAATCTTTACCAGTTATTTTTTTTATACTTTCTAATACTTCTGGCTTACTGTTTGAAAAATTGTCTATTATAACTATATCTTTTCCTGAATTTAATAATTCTACTGCAGTATGACTTCCTATATATCCTGCTCCACCTGGTAATAATATTGCCATAATTTTTCCTCCTTTTTTGAGAGATTTAAGAACTGTCCCCTAGTCTCTCATTTTTCTATTTTTGTTCCTTCTTTTGAGTCTATAACTTTATATCCTTTTTCTTGCAATATGTCTCTTAATTCGTCTGATTTTGCCCAATCTTTATTTTTTCTTGCTTCATTTCTTTCTTCTACTAATTTTAATATTTCTTCTGGTAGTTCTTCTTTTAATTCATCTTTTTTTATTTCTTCGTCTATTTTAAGTCCTAAAACTTCATCAAATTTTAATAGTAATTTTGCAAATTTAGGAGATTTTTTTTCGTTTCTTACAACTTCCCAAACTACTCCCATACTAAGTGGCATATTTAAATCATCATTTATTGCTTTATGAAATCTTTCTTCATATTCTTTTATAACTTCTTCTTCTACTTCTTCTTTTCCTTCTTTATGCATCTTATATCCATTTTTTAGTCTTTCTAATGATTTTGATGCACCTTCTATTGCATCCCAAGTAAAGTTTAGTTTGTTTCTATAGTGTGATGAATATGTAAAAAGTTTATAGCTAAGTGGGTCATAGCCTTTGTTTATTATGTCTTTGAGTAAATATACATTTCCTAAACTTTTTGACATTTTTCCACCATCTATTAATAAATATTCTCCATGCATCCAATATCTTGCTGGGATTTTTCCACAGTAGCCTTTACTTTGTGCTATTTCATTTTCATGATGTGTTGGAATTAAATCAATTCCACCTGTATGAATATCAAATTGTTCTCCTAAATATTTTTGTCCCATTGCTGAACATTCTATATGCCATCCTGGATAGCTTTTTCCCCATGGGCTATCCCATTTCATTATATGATTTTCAGGAGCTTTTATCCAAAGTGCGAAATCTTGAGGATTTCTCTTTTCTTTGTCTACTTCAACTCTTGCTCCTGCTTTTTGGTCTTCTATGTTAAGGTTAGAAAGAATTGGATATTTGTCTAATTTTGATATATCAAAATATATTGCAGTTGATGTCTCATAAGCAAAGCCTTTTTCTACTAGTTTTTCTACATATTTTAGCATATCTTGAATATGGTCTGTTGCCTTACAAACTATTTCTGGAACTTCTAAGTTTAGATTTTTTAAGTCCTCAAAAAATAGTTTTGTATAATGAGCTGCTATTTCTTCTGGAGATTTATTTTCTTCTCTTGCTGATTTTAGCATTTTGTCTTCACCTTCGTCTCCATCAGAGACAAGGTGACCGACATCTGTTATATTCATTGCATGTTTTAATTTATATCCATTGTATTTAAGCGTTCTTCTTAAAACATCTTGAAATATATTTGTTCTCATGTTTCCTATGGTTGCATCTTTATATACTGTTGGGCCACATGAATATATTCTAACTTCTGATTTTTCGATTGGCTCAAATTTTTCTTTTTTTCTTGTTAATGTGTTATAAAAGTAAATATCCAAATTTTTTCCTCCTTTTACTTTTTAATTAGATTTTTTTGTTTTATCTCCTTCACCTGATGTATTTGTTTGTGGTTTTGAAGTATTTGTATTTCCTGCTACTGTGTTATTTTTATTTGTACTATTTGTGTTTACTTTATTTGTATTTGTTGTATTTTCCTTTGGCTTTTCTTCATCTTTTGGTTTTTCTTCCTCTTTTGGTTTTGTGTGTAGTGTACAAGTTTCTTCTACTTTATTTTTACCAGTGCTTGATGGATTTAATGTTTTCCATAGTTTTAATTGTTCTTTTGGAATTACTGCACCATAATAGTTTGTTTTTACTTCACAATATTGTGAACAATAGTCTGTTGCAATTTTTCCAGATTCAGAACATATCTTTTGACTTCCATGTCCTTGACATCTTTCTGGCAAATTATCTTCTGTGAATATTTCTTTATATGTATTAGTACAAGCTGATGTTGCTAAACATCCTGTTGTTTTACATACTGTTTGTTCTACTATTCCACTTGGTCTTTCAAAAGATGCTTTTGCTAAGCCAGAGTGAATATTTGTCATTATTTCATCCCATATCATACCTGCAGGGTTTGTTCCTGACCAGATTACTTCTTCTTGATTGTCATATCCAAACCAGCATGCTGCTGCATAATATGGAGTAAATCCACAAAGCCATCTATCATAATTATTATCTGTTGTTCCTGTTTTTGCTGCTACATCTATTCCAGATATTGCACAATATGTTGCTGTTCCTCCAGATCTTACTGGTTCTTGTAAGATTGATTTTGTAATATATGCATTTTGTTCTGAAATTACTCTTCTTGTTTCTTGTTTTGGAGTAAGTACTGTATTTCCACTTGAATCTACAACTTTAGTATAGAATGTAGGAGTAATATATACTCCATTATTTGCAATTGCTGCATATGCTGCTGCCATCTCAAGTGGGCTTATTCCGTTTGTTATTCCTCCTATTGCTAATGCTAATGTTTCATCATTATGACTTTTATTTTCTTCTGATGTTACTAAACTTGTTATTCCATAATTTCTTAAGTATTCTATTGATTTTGCAGGTGTTAATTCTGCCATTATTTTTACTTCAGGTACATTTCTAGATTTTGCAATTATATGTCTTATATTTTGAAGTCCATCATAAACATCATTTTCATTTTTTGGTTTATATGTTCCATTTGCAAATTCTGTTAGTTTATCATCATAAACTGTTGCTGCTGTAATTACTCCTTCTTCTAATGCTGGTGATATATCTGCGATTGGTTTAATTGCAGATCCAGGTTGTCTTGTTGTTTGTGTTGCTCTATTTAATGAACGAGCTTCTGTTTTTTGTCCTAATCCTCCAGATACGCCAACAACATTTCCTGTTTTATGGTCTATTATTACAAATGCTGCTTGTGTATGGTCATTAAGCAAGCTTCCATCTTTATTTTTTTCTCTTCCTGATTTTATGTATTTTTCTTTTACTGTTTCTTCTTCTATTGCAGTTTGAATTTCAGTATTTACTGTTGAATAAATTGTAAGTCCACTACTATATACATAGTTTTCTGCAAGTTGTCTTGTTATTCCCTTTTCTTCCATTACTTGGTTTATAACTTGTTCTAATACTGCATCTGTATGGTATGAATAACTTGTTCCCATTCCAACTGCACCTTTACTAAATGGTAATCCTGCTTCCACTTTCGCAACAGCTGCATCATATTCTTCTTGAGAACCAATATATCCTAGTTCTTGCATTTTCTTTAAAACTGTTAATGTTCTATTTTTTATTGTTTCACTATTATCTGACCCATCAAATGGATTATACATGCTTGGAGAATGGTTAATTCCTGCCATAAATGCACATTCTGCTAAATCTAAATCTTTTGCTGATTTATTAAAATAGTATTCTGCTCCGAAGTTCTACACCATGTAAGTTTCCTTCTCCACCAACAAATAAGATGTTTAAATATAGCTCTAATATTTGATCTTTTGAAATCATTCTTTCTACTTGGAATGCTTTTGCCCATTCTCTTACTTTTCTCATAATTCCTGCTAATCCTGCTGTTTCGTCATCATCTGTTATGTTTTTTACTAATTGCTGAGTTATTGTACTTCCACCATATGAGCTATTTCCAAGTAATGTTTGCAAAATTGCTCCTGCTGTTCTTTTTATATCTACACCATTATGATCATAAAATCTCTCATCTTCTATTGCAACATATGCTTTTGGCAAATATGCTGCCATATCTTCTAAAGTTATTACTTTTCTTTTTTCGTCACCACTTAAATTTGCAATAACTGCTCCATTTTGATCTACTACTACTGAGTTTGATGCTCCAACTTCTAACTCTTCTTTTGTTATTGAAAAGTCATCACCAAATAGACCAAAACACATTCCTGCAATAATACCTGCACCTATTACACATGCAAGTAAAAATATTATTATAAATACTTTTATTGCTATCATAAGTTTTGGATGTTTTTTTGAAAATTTTTCTTTCTTAGTTTTTTTATTTTTTGCACTACTTCTATTATTTAATTTAGTAGTATCTACTCTTTTTGTTGCTGCATTAGTAGTAGTTTTTCTTGGATTTTTTAAGTTTTTTGTTTTATATTTTTTTGTTCTATCATCCCTACTATGTTTACTATTTCTTCCATTATTACTTGGCATTTTCTTACCTCCTTGCCAATTTAAATTACATAGCTACATTATATTATATTTTATAAAAAAAGGAAAGCATTTAAATAAAATTTTAATAATTTATATAACTTCTCTATTTCCCATAAGACCAACAATTTTAACATTATCTTTTTTTATTTTTTCTTCTATGACTTTATATGGCATATTTTTATAAATAACTGATTCATATATATCTTTTTTGTCATATAAATGTATTTTATCATAATCAAATTCCTCTCTAGAATTAAATATAATTTCATAATTATTTATAATTAGCCCATTAAATCGTTTTTTATCTATTTTAGCATTTAGTTTAATATTTACAATAGTTGCATTATCATTTATTCTATATTTATTTAAAAGTTCACTTGGAAAATCTACATTTATTATTACATCTGACTTTGCTAAACTCTTCCTTTTATTATTATTAGCTAAAATTATTATTCCTTCTTTTAAAAATTTTTCTTCTATTTTTTTTAATTTTTCTAAATGATTTGTTACAATATTTACTTTTTTATATTTTTTTATAACATTTTTAAAGTTTTCTAAGATATATTCTGTTATGTCATTTACTAAAAATGATATTTGTATTTTTTCTTTGTTATATTTCTTTTTTTCTATTATGTATTCTATAATTTCTAATATCAAAATTTCTTCTAAAAATTTTCCATTAACTATTTTTAAATTTTCTTCTAAAAAATTTTTATATTGTTCTTGTTTTTTTATTTCTTTACTTAGAACTATTTTTTTAGAAGCTGTCCTTTCTAAGATTTTTTTAGTTTTATTTGCAAGTTTTTCTGCTTTCTTAAAACTAATTTCTTCATCTTTTTTTATAGGAAGTATTATTTTGTCTTCTTCTAATTCAATAATATTTAATAATTTATATAGAAAGCCGAGGCTTGTCACTTTCTTGGATATAGTACAAAAAAATCACTCCTTCATATATTTTTATTTAAATATATGATAAGTGATTTTTAATTATTCTTTAATTAGAATCTTTTAATATAATATCTCTTTTTAATAGATTTTCTTTTACTGTTCCTGTTCCTATAAAAATGTTACCATTATATATTTTATATACTCCATCTTTTTTATTTTCTTTTAATTTTACTCCATTTAAAAATAGTTCTAATTTTTTATTAGTTAATATAATACTTTCATTTTCTTTTAAAATTTCTTCTAATGGAATTATGTATTTTGAAGGATTTCTTTCAAATTCTTCTAAACTTACAGAATCTTTAATATCAAAAATTCCTAATTTAGTTCTTTTTAAGTTTGTCATATATCCTATTGTTCCTAAGGCTTTTGCTATATCTTGGCAAAGACTTCTTATATATGTTCCTTTAGAAGAACTAACTTCAAATGATATTTTTTTATTTCTTTTATCTATTTCTATTAGTTTAATATTATATATATTTATTTTCCTTGGCGGAATTTCAACAATTTCACCTTTTCTTGCATATTCGTAAAGTTTTTTGCCTTTTACCTTTATTGCAGAATATATTGGAGGAATTTGTTCTTGTTCTCCTATAAATTTTTCTAAAGTTTTTTCTATATTTTCTTTTTCTAAAATTTTTAAGTCTATCTTTTCTTCTTTTAATATTTTTCCTTCTACATCTAAAGTGTCAGTAGTTTTTCCCAATAATAATTCTACTATGTACTTTTTATCATGATTTATTAAATATTTAGAATATTTCGTTGCTTTTCCCACAAGAAGTAAAAGAACTCCTTCTGCCATTGGGTCTAAAGTGCCAGTATGGCCAACTTTTTCTTTTACTATTTTTTTTACTTTATACACTATATCATGTGATGTAAGACCTTTTGGTTTGTCTATTATTACAATACCATCCATTGTTTTCTCCTAATTAAAACTATTTTAAATTTTTTCTTACTTCTTTTAAAACTTTTTCTCTTACTTGTTCTACATTTCCTGTAACTGTTGCTCCTGCTGCTCTTGGGTGTCCTCCACCACCAAACATCATACAAACATCAGATGCATTAACATCACTGTCTGTTCTTAAAGATACTTTATAAATATCTTCATTTTCTTCTTTTTGTCTTATAAATATAGAGACTTTAACACCTTCTATATCGCGCCCTATATCTACTAAACCTTCATGGTCCCCTTCTTCTGCACCAACTTCTTTTTCGTCTTGTTTTGTGATATATGTAAATGTAACTTTTCCATCTTCTAGCATTTCCATTCTGCTCATTACTCTTTTTGTTAGTTCAAAATTTGCTCTTGTTACTGTTCTTAATGTTCTTTTATATATGTCTGGGATATTTACTCCTTTTCTTATTAATTCTGCAGTAAATTCAAATGTTTCTGCATTAATATTTGTATGTCTAAATCCGCCTGTGTCTGTAATTATTCCAGTCATAATACAAGTTCCTAAATCTTTTGTAATTTCTATGTCAAAATAATTTGCCATCATTGCTAGAATTTCACAACATGCAGGCGCTACAGGGTTTACATAATTTAAATCTCCATACATATTATTGCTTCCATGGTGATCTATTACAATTGTTTTTTTAGCTTTTTCAAAATATTCTTTTCCTGCTAATCTTTTGATATCCGCACAATCTAAAGAAATTGCTAAATCATAATTTTCTACATCTGATTTAGTTTTTACTTCATCTATTTGTGGTAAGAAATTATATATTTTTGCATATTTTGGAATAATTACATCTGATTTTTTACCGACAAGCTTCTAGTATAAGTTTTGTTGACATACTACTTCCAACAGCATCCCCATCAGGTGATTCATGTGTTAAAACAACTATACTTTCAGCATTTTTTATTTCTTTTAAAATCTCATCTAAAGTCATATTTTCCTCCCATATATTTTTATTCTTCTTCTTTTTTTGGCATTATTTCTTTCAAAATACTGTCTATTCTTGCTCCATATTCTAAAGAATCATCTAGTTCAAATATAAGTTCTGGAGTATTTCTTAAATTTACTCTACTTGCAAGTTTTGAACGAATAAATCCTGATGATTTCTTCAAAGCTTTTAGAGTTTCTTTTATATTTTTAGAATTTAATATACTTACATATACTTTTGCAAATTTTAGGTCATTTGTTACTTTTACTTTAGTAACACTAATTAAACCTGTTGCATTAGGATTTTTTAGTTCATAACTAATAATATGACTAATTTCTTTTTTGTATTCCTCATCAATACGACCTAATCTTGTCCTATTTTCTGGCATTTTCTCTCCTCCTTAATATGTTCAAAAGAGATGTCCAATTAAACAATTGGACACTCTCATAGCTGGACATTATCTTTTTATTTCTTCCATTACATATACTTCAATGATGTCTCCTTCTTTTATATCGTTGTAGTTTTCAATTTGCATTCCACATTCAAAACCTTTTGATACTTCTTTTACATCATCTTTAAATCTTTTTAAAGTTGCAAGTTTTCCATCGTGAATTACTACATTATCACGAATTACTCTTACACCTGCGTTTCTTTCTACTTTTCCAGATGTTACAAATCCTCCAGCAATTGTTCCAACATTTGAAATTTTAAATGTTTGTCTTACTTCTACATTTCCAATTACTTTTTCTTCATATTTTGGAGCAAGCATTCCTTTCATTGCTGCTTCTACATCGTCTATTGCTTGATAAATTACAGAGTATTGTTTTATTTCAACTTCGTCTTTTTCTGCCATTTCTTTTGCTAAATTATCTGGTCTTACATTAAATGCTATAATAATTGCATTTGAAACTTTAGCAAGTGTTACATCTGATTGATTAACCGCTCCTACTGCTGCATGGATTACTTTTACTTTTACTTCTTCGTTTTGTAATTTTTCTAATGATTGTTTAACAGCTTCTACTGATCCTTGTACATCTGCTTTAACAATTAAGTTTAATACTTTTAATTCTCCTTCTTCCATTTTGCTAAATAAATTGTCTAAAGTTACTTTTGTTCCACTATTTATTGCTTTTTCTCTTGCTTGGCGTTTTCTTCTTTCTATTAAGTGTTTTGCAACTTTTTCATTTTTAACTTCATAGAAAGTATCTCCTGCTTCTGGAACTTCTGTTAATCCCATTATTTCTACCGGTGTTGAAGGACCTGCTGCTTTTACTGATTTTCCTTTATCGTCTTTCATTGCTCTTATTCTTCCTATTGAAGAACCAACAACAATAGTATCACCAACATCTAAAGTTCCTCTTTGTACAAGCATTGTTGCAATTGCACCTTTTGATTTATCAAGTCTTGCTTCAATTACAGCTCCTTTTGCTTGTTTATTTGGGTTTGCTTTTAGTTCTAACACATCTGCTTCTAATAGTACCATTTCTAATAATTGGTCTATATTTTCATGTTTTTTAGCAGAAATTGGAACAAATATTGTGTCTCCTCCCCATTCTTCTGGAACTAAGTCATATGCCATTAATTCTTGTTTTACTTTTTCTACATTGGCATCTGGTAAGTCTATTTTGTTTATTGCAACAATTATTGG
>CALXCM010000014.1 GCA_944386785.1 uncultured Clostridia bacterium
TTAACACCTGCTGTATCTAATGTTCCTCTTATGATATGGTATCTAACACCTGGAAGGTCTTTTACCCTACCACCTCTTATTAATACAACACTGTGTTCTTGTAGGTTATGTCCTATACCTGGGATATAAGATGTAACTTCATAACCATTTGAAAGTCTAACTCTGGCAACTTTTCTTAAAGCTGAGTTAGGTTTTTTAGGTGTAACTGTTTTTACAACTGTACAAACACCTCTTTTTTGTGGAGCTCTATTGTTTGTTAATCTTTTATTTTTAGAGTTCCATCCATGTTGTAAAGCTGGTGCTGTTGATTTTGTTACTCCTGTTTTTCTTCCTTTTCTTACTAATTGATTAATTGTTGGCACTTAAATTTCACCTCCTGTTTATAATTTTTCTTATGATTTTTAAAATCATGAAATCGTTACGGAACTGCATAATACATGCAATTTATTATAACGGATTATATTCTATCATGTTTATATAAATAAGTCAAGAAAAAACTTGGAATTTCTTCCAAGTTTTAAATGTTTTTCTTTATTTAAGTTATATTAATTATTCTTGTTCCATTTCTTCATCTTGTTCTTCTTCTTGAGCAACTGTTTTTGTTCCCGCTGTTTTATTAAATTTTTGTTCTTCCCTTGCTTTTGCTTGTTCTTTTGCTTGTGATAATTTTTCTTGTTGTATTGTTTTTAAGCCTTTATTTGCAACTTCTTTTAAGTATTTATCAAAATCTTCTCTTTTTTCTTTAAATGGTTGTTCTTGCACTTTTTGTGTTACTTCTACTACTTTTTCTTCTTTTTTAACTTCTTCTGGTTCTTTAGTATTAGTTATTTTATTTATTAAATTATACATTCTAGGATATTTTTCTTCGTTGTAGAATTTGTTTAGAAAATTATATGTAAATCTATGTTTATCTTTGTTTTCTTGCATCCACATCATTATTTTGTTTGGTTTTACAAGTTCTTTATTTTCTGATTTTTCTATTACATTTTCTTCTTTCTTAGTTTCTAGGTCTTTTTTACCTAATGTTATAATTGGTTTGTCTGTTAGAGGCTTTCCATCTTTTGGAACATATTTTTTATCTTGCCATTTTTCTAATTTTATATCTATTGAATCCCAATTCATGCCTTTCATTAAGTTTCCTGCAACCATATTACATTTAGAGATTTTTGTTGATAAGTCAAATTTTTTCTTATCTAACTCCTCATTTGATAAACTTGAAAACTTATTTGTTTTCATTACAGGCTTACTTTCTGGTTTTCTTGTTTCTATATTTTGAATTGCTTCAAAGTTTTTTGTATATTTACTATTATTTTCTTGTAATTTATTATCAAGTTCAACCAATTTTTTATTTAAATTTTCTCTTTCTTCAGCAGAAAGATTTTTATTTTTTAGCTCTGCTTTCACTTTTTCTTTGTCAGCTTCAATACTTGCTAATTCTAAACTAATTGCTTGAGCTTCTTTATATATTGCTTCATCTTGCTTATTTTGTTCAGATGTTTTTTCTTTGCTTCCTTGTCTTCTAATTAATTCTTCTTCTATTTCTTTTATTTGCTCACTTATGCTATTTTTTAATTCTAAGATGTTAGTAACTTTGTCTATATTAGCTTCTACTTTTTTCATTTTCATTAATTTGTCATATTCTTCTTTGCTAGCACTTTTATTATTTAGTTTTTCTTGAATTTCTTTCATTTCTTTTTGTCTAGTTCCCATTTTATATTGCATATATTCTTCTTCCCATTTTCTTAAATTTCTCATATAAATACCTCCTATGTATTTATGTAAAACTCTACTTGTTTATTATACCATATTTTTCGTTCTTTTTCAAGTTTTTTGTCAGTTTTTGGCTTTTTTTACAAAAATGTAATCTGTTGGTAATAGTTGTAATATAATTGACTTTTACCTTTTTTCGTATTAAAATATATTGCACGAAAAGTTTTTATATTATTAGTTTTTATTACTAATAAGAAAGGGGATAATTATGAATCAAAATGAAAGGACTAAGCATCAACGGACAAAGTATTTTTTAAAATTCAAACCATTTCTTATAATTCTTTTTATATTTGGAATTATATATAGTTTGCTTTTTGATTTAGTTAATTGCCTATTTTTCGTATTCCTTAGCACATTTGTTTATTGTTTAACAGGATTAATTATTACAGGCTCAAATACTTTTATTATAATGTGCTGTATCCAATTTTCAATAATTGCACCAATGGGCATAAATTTTGCTCTACTTAATGTTAATTTTGAAATTATTGGAATTATAATTCTGACTATATCAGAAACACTAACAATATGCTATGGACTAAAAAAGAGAATCTAGATAGGTTCTCTTTTTTATATAATTATATTTAGACTATATTTTTAATTAATTCTAAACTTCTTTTTGCCAAAGCTTCATATCTTTGTTTCTTGTCTTTTATCTTTTTTCCTTCTAAAGGAGGTAATATTCCAAAATTTGCGTTCATAGGCTGAAATTTATCATTCTCGCTAGAAATATATTTTGCAAGAGCTCCTATTACAGTTTCTTTATTAAATATTATTTTATGATATTCTTTGTTTTCTAAATTACTTTTAAACTTTTCTATTGCATTAATACTTGCAACTAATCCAGAAGATATTGATTCTACATATCCTTCTACACCTGTTATTTGACCTGCAAAATATATATTAGGATTTTTCTTTGAACAATATGTTTCATCTAATAGTTTTGTAGAATTTATATATGTATTTCTGTGCATTACACCATATTTTATAAATTCCGCATTTTGAAGTCCTGGAATTAGAGTAAACACTCTTTTTTGCTCTCCATATTTTAAATTAGTTTGGAAGCCCACCATATTGTATATTGTTCCATTTGCATTGTCTTGTCTTAACTGAACTATTGCATATGGTCTTTTTGCTGTTCTTGGATCATCAAATCCTACTGGCTTTAATGGTCCAAATCTTAATGTATCTAATCCTCTTTTTGCCATTATTTCTATTGGCATACAACCTTCAAATATTTCTCTTTTCTCAAATTCATGTAAAGTTACAACTTCTGCATTTATTAATTCTTCTACAAACTTTTCATATTCTTCTTTATTCATAGGAAGATTTATATAACTTTGTTCTTTTCTATTTTGCTTATTTAGTCTTTTTTTCCATTCTTCTATAGTTTCATCTTTTTTCTTTTCTTCAGCATATCTATCTCCAAAAAAAGCAATGTTAAAATCTATACTTTCTTTTGTAATTATTGGTGCTGCAGCATCATAAAAATATAGCTCATTTTGTCCTGTTAGTTTTCCTATGTTTTCTGCTAGTTTTTGAGATGTAAGTGGACCTGTTGCAATAATTACAATTCCATCTTTTGATAATTCTTCTAAATCTTGGACTTCTTTATGTATTACTTCTATAAATGGATTTTTATCAATTTCTTCTGTAACTCTTTTAGAAAATTCTTCTCTATCTACTGCCAATGCTTGTCCTGCTGGCACTTTTGTTTCATCTGCCATTTTTATTAGTAAAGACCCTAAAGTCCTTAATTCTTCTTTTAATAATCCACAAGCATTTGTAAGTAAATTAGATTTAAAAGAATTACTACAAACAATTTCTGCTAAATTTTCATTTGAGTGTGCTGGTGAAAATTTAATTGGTTTCATTTCATATAATTTTACTTTTATTCCTCTTTTAGCTATTTGGAACGCTGCTTCTGTTCCTGCTAAGCCACCACCAATTACTGTAATATAATCTTTCATAATACCTTCCTATCTATCAAAATCTTCTTCTTCCTCTTTAAACTCTTGCCAAGAAGTATCTTTTTTCTGGTGTTTTTCTATAAGTTCTTCTTGTTTTTCTCTTTCTTCTTGTTTTTCTAAAAGTTTTTTTATTTTTTCTTGCTCTTTTAATGTTTTTTCATATTCTTCTGGATAATAGAAAAAACCTTCTAATTCAATCTCAGAATATATGTTATTTATTCTGTTCAATAATATATATTGTTCTTTATAATCTGTTTTCTCTGTTTGTTCTAATCGTTTTTGATATTTATATAATGCTTTTCTTAATCCATCTTCTCTTTTTTTATTTTCTTTTGTTTCTATTTGCACTCTAATTTGTTTAAATCTTACATAGTATTCCATATATTTGTTTTTGTCATAATTAAAAGCTTCTACCTTTAGTTCATTCATAATGTCTAAGATTCTTTTTAATAAAATCTTTTTTTCTTGCAAATCCTTTGCCTCATTTAAGTTTTCCTCTAATTCTTCTAAACGCTTATTTAGTCCTTCTTCTCGTCTTTTATCATTTTCTTCGTCAAATTTTTTAGCCCAGTTTGCCATAAGTAATCCCCCTATTCAAATAATTTCATAATATCTTCTTTAGAAAGTTTGTTGATAAATGATGTTTTTGTATCTAACATTGTATTTGCTAAACTTGCTTTTTTTGCTTGTAATTCATAGATTTTTTCTTCTATTGAGTTTTTTGTAATTAGTTTATATACTTGAACATTATTTTTTTGTCCTATTCTATATGCTCTATCTGTTGCTTGGTTTTCTGTTGAAACATTCCACCATGGATCATAATGAATTACCATATCAGCTCCTGTTAAATTAAGACCTGTTCCTCCTGCTTTCAATGAAATTAAAAACACTTTTATTTCTTTATTTTCATTAAATTCATCGACCAATTCTATTCTTTCATCTACTTTTGTTGCTCCAGTTAATTTAAAATATTTTATTTTTCTTGCCCTTAATTCTTTTTCTATAAAGTCAAACATTGAAGTATAACCTGAAAACAATAATATTTTATGTCCAGCTTCTGCTCCTTCTTCTATTATTTCTATACATTGTTCTAGTTTACTACTTCCATCTTTATAATTCCCAATAAACAAACCTGGATGACAACAAATTTGTCTTAATCTTGTTAATGCTGCTAAAATTTGCATATGACTTTGTTCAAACCCATTTAAGTCTATTTGTTCTGTAAGTTCTTGTTTTGCCCTTAATAAATATGTTAAATACAAGTTTTTTTGTTCTTCATTCATCTCATTATTTAAAATAGTTACTGTTTTATCTGGAAGCTCTGTTAAAACTTCTTTTTTATTTCTTCTTAAGACAAATGGCTCTATTAGCATTTTTAATTTTTTCATTGCATTTTCATCATTATCTTTTACTATTGGTGTCTCATACATATTTTTGAATTTTCTATATGTAAATAAATAGCCTGGCATTATAAAGTCGAAAATTGACCATAATTCTGCAAGTGAATTTTCTATTGGTGTTCCTGTTAATGCAAATCTTGTATTAGCATTTATTTTCTTTATACATTTTGCATTTTGTGTATTACTATTTTTTAGATATTGAGCTTCGTCTGCAATTATATATTTAAAAATATAGTTTCTTTCTTCATATAATTCTATATCTCTTTTTAATAAATCATAAGATGTAATTACTAAATCATAATTATCAATTTCTTTTATTTTTTCTTTTCTTTCTTGAAGGCTTCCTCTTATTACTAAAGTTTTTAAATCTTTTGCAAATTTATTTGCTTCATTTTGCCAGTTTAATGTAAGTGAGCTTGGTGATACTACTAAACTTGCTTTTCTATTTTCTTTTTGATTTTGAACATAATCTAAAATAACAGCTAATATTTGTATTGTTTTTCCGAAGTCCCATATCATCTGCTAAAATTCCACCAAAGTGATATTTATCTAAGGTTTTAAGCCATCTAAAACCTGTTTTTTGATAATATCTTAAGGTATTATCTAATTTGCTAGGTAAGCTTAAATCTTCTTCTATTTGCTCTTTATTTAAGTCTGATACTATTTTCCTATATTCATTATTTTTTATAACTTCTGTTCCTTTTATTCCTTTTAGAAGTCTATCTAAATATAAAGTTCTACTTACTGGAAGCTTTAACTCTCCTTCTTCTATATCTTTAAAGTCAACACCCATTCCTGTTGCAAGCTTATCTAAAAAGTCTATTTCTTTATTGTCTTCCAAATTTATGAAACTACCATCTTTTAGTCTATGATATTTCTTTTTTAACGAATATTTTTCTAACATGTCTTTTAACTCATTTGAGTCTATATCTATTTTACTTAAATCTATTGATAATAAATCGTTTTCTACTTTAACACCTAATCTAGACATCTTAGGTTGCCTTATTTGTTTTGTTTTAAAATTATCTGTTACCATTACATCAAATTTTTGCATATATAAATTTATATCTTCTGTTAAAAATTCATATATTTTATCATCATTTGGAAGTATAAATCTTAAGTTTTTAATATCTAGCATAAATCCACTTTGTCTAAACAAATTTAAAGATTTTGTTTCTTTTATCATATTTCTTGGAAAGTTTGCCTTTTGTTTTTCATCTAATGGATTTAATTTATTTTCTCCATATATAAATTCTATATATGCAATTAAATAATTATTTTTATCAAAATCTAAATATACTTTTACTTCTAATGGTTTTGGTTTATATTCTTCTAGTTCTTCTTCTGTTACATTTTCTAATTTTATTCTATTTTTAACTTTTGGCATAATAATTGAAAAGAATTCAAGCATTTCTTCTTTTCCACATTCTACTTCTGTTAAATAGTTTTGTTTAAATAACTCTAATAATCTTAATGAAGAATTTTCGACATCTTTTGATATACGATATAGTTTTTTATCATCTAAAATATATTTATACTCTTTTCCTTTTATAATTGTTATTTCATAGATTTCTGTGTTTGGAAATATAACAAATGTTCCATCTGGTCTTTTTCTTAATATAAATTCTATTTTAGGTTCTTCTTCTGTAAATTCTATAAGTTCTTTATGATAATCTTTTTGAACAGATACTGTTTTTCCATTTAAAATATTAAATAAATCATCTATTCCACTATTTCCTAATATTATACTTGTTTCGCTTAAGGCTTTTCCGTAATATCTATAATTACTATTTGAATTTGAGTTTGCATATTTAATAATTTCAGCATATTTTAATATAAATTGCAATAAACCTTTACTTTCTTTTTCAAATACATCTTGTGTATGTACAAATTGAAGTTTTTCTCCATATTTAAAAAATTCTTTGTCTATCATTCTTGTATAAAATTCTGATAAGTTTTTAATCTTATACATTCTTTTATTTCCAATTTTGAATTCTACTCTCATATCTCCAGAAAATTTGTCATAATATATTTCTGGTTCTATTTTAATTGTTCCTTTATTTTTTAATTTTTCATCTTCTAATTCTGATAGACCTTCTATTTCTTCGTTATAGAAAGTATTTACTATTTGTTTAAAATTTCTATATTTTATCTTTTCATTTTTAAAGTCATTTTCTATGCTATTATCCCCAAATTCTTCTTTGTATTGTGGATTATTATTTAACTCTAAAATTGTTGCTAATGTATGCTTACAAACACTATAATGGTTATAATAATCTTCACATGTACAAGATATATCTTCTACTAAACCATTTTTTATTTCTACAAATGTCCTATATGGATTTTTACCCATAACAATTGCAGAAACTTCAAAATTTTTATTATCTTCATATTCTACTCTTCTTATTTTTACTTTATTTGCTTTTTGGTAATTTCTAGCTTTTTCTGTTCTTTCATTTCCTGCATCTTTACTTAAGTCTTCTATAACCATATTATTAACAACCATATTAACCCCTCACTTGGCTAAATATTATATATTATTTCTAACAAAAAAGCAAGTTGCTCTTAAACTAAATTTTGTGCTTCTAATATTTTACTTTTTCATCATTGTTTTAAGTAAAAAAGAAGAAGACTAGAAATTCTAGTCCTCTGTTTCGTTAAGGTTAAGAAGGTTCTCTAATCCCCAGTCCATTTTACTAACAAAATAAAAATGTCTGGTAAAAACAACTTTCCTTCCCCAGTCGTCGTAAACCTTAGTTTTGATAAAAAGTTTTTCTCTTTCATCAAGTTCGTAGCTAAGCTTTCTAACAAAAGCTTTCCCAAAAAATGTTTTTTCAGGATTTGCCAAGACAAACTGTGCATGAACAACTTTTTCGATATCCTCTAAGATATCCACTACAATAGGTCTGTCATAAAAGAAGTGTTCTTTTGTCCGGTAATCTTCCGGAATTTTTACAGCTTCTCTGAAGTCGGCGAAGGTCATTTTTTTGTTGTTTTTCATATAGAATTCCTCCTTTAGCCTAAACAGATTATCAACTTTAGTTTACTAGTTTCCAGCTAGGTCTCTTAAGCGTACTTTCTAGCAAAAGTTGATAATTTTAAAAGGCTTTGCCTATCTTATATTATACCATATTTTAGCTTTCTTTGCAATTTATGTTAATCACGATTTTACTAAATTTTCTATTTCTTCTTTTGATAGTCCTGTGTATTTCATAACTATTTCTAAATTCATCCCATCTTTTAGCATATTTTTTGCTATTTCTAATTTACCTTCGATTTTTCCTTCTTTTTGTGCTTGTCCTATTTCGCTATTTCTATCCATTTCCCACTTTTCTCTTAATTCTGCTAGTCTTTTTACTTCTTCGTCTCCTGTTAAATATTCTACTTCCTTTTTTGCTTCTTTTATTACTTTATTTTTTTCTTCCGCCATTTTCAATAGCCCCCTATCTTTATTTTACTATTTCAATTATATCAACTTATTGGTAAACTTTCAATGTTTAAATATACTTTTTTGAAAATTTACCTAAACTTTCCATCGCAATATTCGACTTTTCTTTATCATATTTTGTCGATAAAATATTAGCAAAAAAAGAAAATACTTTTTACAACATATATTATTTATGTAATAAAAAGTATCTTCTGTTTTCACAAACTTTATGACATATATTCCCTATAATATAATGCCTTTGAATAACATATTGGGGGTTCTATAATGATAAAAAAATATAGATTAAAACATCATTTATCACAAGAAGAATTAGCAGAAAAAGTGGGAATAAGCTGGCGACAGCTACAAAGATTAGAAAAGAACGAAGAAAATACCAGAATTTCTACATTTAAAAAAGTTGTTAAAGCTTTATCAATTCCTGATGAAGAAATACTAAAATTTATAAAAAAGTAAAAGATAAGTTTATAATACAAAATTATGAACTTATCTTTTTATATATCTTCAAATATATAGTAGCATTTTTCTTCAAATTGTAGTAAAATACAAAAAGATAAGTTTTAATTAAAACATATCTATATATTAGTACCTAAAAATGGAGGTAAGAACATTGAAAAAATTTAAACTTGCCATTGTTGGCGCAACAGGTCTTGTTGGAAGAACTGTAATTAAAGTATTAGAAGAAAAAAACTTACCATTAGAAAGTATTTCTCTTTTTGCAAGTAAAAAATCTAAAGGTAAAAAACTAATGGTTTGTGGAAAGGAATGTATAGTTCAAGAATTAGATGAGCATTCTTTTGATTCTGGTTTTGACTATGCAATATTTTCTGCAGGTGGTAAAACTGCTGAAAAATATGCACCTATTGCAGCATCTAAAGGATGCATCGTTGTAGATAATAGTAGTCAATTTAGAATGGATAAAGATGTACCTTTAGTTGTTCCTGAAGTAAATATGGAAGATGCTTTTAAAAATAAAGGAATAATTGCAAATCCAAATTGTTCTACAATTCAAGCAATGCTTCCACTTAAAGCTTTAGATGATAAATATGGAATTAAAAGAGTTGTATATTCTACATATCAAGCAGTATCAGGAGCTGGAAGAGATGGTTTAGATGACTTAAAAAATACAGACGGAAGTAAACCTCTAAAAAAATTTCCTTATCCAATATACAATAATTGTCTGCCACATATTGATGTATTTATGGATAATGGATATACAAAAGAAGAATTAAAAATGATAAATGAAACTAGAAAAATCTTGCATCGTCCAGATTTAAAAGTCACTGCAACAACTGTAAGAGTTCCTGTAGAGAACTCACATTCTGAATCTATTAATATTGAACTAGAAAAAGATTTTAATTTAGAAGATGTAATTAAAACTTTTAAATCTTTTCCAAATTTAATAGTAGAAGATGATATAAGAAATAATATCTATCCACTTGCAACAAATGCAAATGGTCATGATGAAGTTTTTGTCGGAAGAATTCGAAAAGATTACAGTGTTGATAATGGTTTAAATATATGGGTTGTAGCAGACAATATTAGAAAAGGTGCTGCAAGTAATGCAGTCCAAATTGTAGAAAAATTAATAGAGAAAAGATTAATGGAGGAAAAATAAATGGAAAAAATTAAAATTGGAATTTATGGATATGGGAATTTAGGAAAAGGAGTAGAAACCGCAATATTTAATAACAGTGATATGGAACTTGTAGGAGTTTTTACAAGGCGTAATCCAAATAGTCTAAAAACTCTTCATAAAGGTGTTAAAGTATATCATGTAGATGATGCAAAAAACATGAAAGATAAAATAGATGTTATGATTTTATGTGGTGGTTCTGCAACAGATTTACCTGTTCAAACACCAGAAGTTGCAAAAATGTTTAATACAGTAGATAGTTTTGATACACATGCAAAAATACCAGAATATTTTGCAAGTGTTGATAAAGAAGCAAAAGATACTAATCACTTATCACTAATTTCTTGTGGTTGGGACCCAGGACTATTTTCATTAAACAGAGCATTATTAGAAGCAATCCTTCCTAATGGTACAAATTATGTATTTTATGGAAGAGGATTAAGTCAAGGTCATTCTGATGCAATAAGAAGAATCAAAGGTGTAAAAAATGCTGTTCAATATACTGTTCCTTATGATGAAGCAGTAGAAAAAGTAAGAAATGGAGAAAATCCTAAATTTGAAACTGTAAGAGAAGTAATGTGGAGAGAATGTTTTGTAGTTTTAGAAGATGGAGCAAATGAAAAAGAAATCGAAAAAGAAATAAAAGAAATGCCAAACTATTTTGAACCATATAATACTGTTGTTCATTTTATATCTGAAGAAGAACTACTTAAAAATCATAGCACAATGCCACATGGTGGATTTGTATTAAGAAGTGGAACAACAAGTGAAGGTGTAAATCAAGTTGCTGAATTTTCTTTAAAACTTGATTCTAATCCAGAATTTACTGCAAGTGTACTTGTCGCTTATGCAAGAGGTATATACAAATTAAATAAAGAAGGAAAATCAGGAGCAGTTACTGTTTTAGATATTCCTGTAAGCTGTTTATTACAAAGAACAAATGATGAAATTTTAAAAGATTTGCTATAATGTCCAATTAGGGACAGGTCCAAATGGACATTTTTGTCCATTTGGGGACACATCTATATTAAAAAAGTCCAATTAAGATTAACTCTAAACTGGACTTTTTATTTATTCATTTATTAAATCATTCATATCATATAAGCCATTTTCTTTTGTTATTAAAAATCTTGCTGCTTTTATTGCACCTTCTACAAATACTTGTCTTGAATATGATGTATGTTTTATTTCTAATGTTTCATTTTCTCCAAAAAATGCCACTGTATGCTCTCCTACAATATTTCCACCTCTAATTGAAGAAAATCCTATTTCACTTTTTTTTCTAGGTTCTCTTTTTTGCATTCTATTAAAGTCATATTCTTTTTTTTCTTCTAAAACTTCATTTATTGCATCTGCTAAAAGGATTGCTGTTCCGCTTGGGCTATCAATTTTTCTATTATGATGTGTTTCTATTATTTCTATATCAGTATTTGATAACACTTTTGCAACTTCTTTTAGTATTTTTGCCATTAAATTAATATCTAATGACATATTTGCACTTCTAAATATAGGAATTTCTTTTGAAGTTTCTTCAATTTTTTGAATCTCTTCTTTAGAAAATCCTGTTGTTGCAATAACAATTGGTATTTTTTTGTTTTTTGCATATTCTAATACATTAAATGTTGCTTTTGGTACTGAAAAGTCTATTATTATATCTATATCTTCTTTTATATCTTCTGTCTTACTATAAATAGGAAACTTTCCTGATAAGTCTTCTTCTAATCCAATTCCTGAAACAATTTGCATATCTTCAATTTTTTCTACAGTTTTTGCTACTTCATTTCCCATTTTTCCACTTGCACCATTTAGTAGTATATTCATTTTTTCATTTCTTCCTTTCATTTTTTAGATTTTATATTAGTTCATGTTTTTTCATAACATTTTTTAGATTTTCTTTATTTTTATCTGATAATTCTATTAATGGTAATCTTGGTTTTCCAAAATCATATCCCATAAGATTTAATGCATATTTAACTGGTATTGGATTTACTTCACAAAATAGTGCATCTACTAAATCTAATACATCTAATTGCATTTTTCTTGCTTTTTCTACATCTCCATCAAAAAATGCTTTTGTCATGTCATGTGTATATTTTGGCATTACATTTGATAAAACTGAAATAACACCTTTTCCTCCTAATGATAACACTGGTATTATTTGGTCATCATTTCCTGAATATATAGCTAAATCGTCTTTGCATAAACTTGCAATTTTTGCAACTTGTGAAATATTTCCACTTGCTTCTTTTATTGCTACTATATTTTCTATTTTTGAAAGTTCTAGGCAAGTTTCTGGAGTAATATTTACCCCTGTTCTACTTGCTACACTGTACATTATTATTGGAATTTTTACCGCTTCTGCTATAGTTTTATAATGTTCTATTAATCCTTTTTGTGTTGTTTTGTTATAAAAAGGTGTTACTACTAAAAGAGCATCAGCTCCTGCTTCTTCTGCAAATTTTGACATATTAACTGCAGATTTTGTGTTATTACTTCCTGTTCCTATCACTACTTTTGTTCTTTTATTAATTTTATTTATTGCATATTTTATTACTTCTTTTTTCTCTTCTTCGCTCATTGTAGCAGATTCACCTGTTGTACCACAAACAATTATTGCATCTACATTGTTTTTTATTTGATCTTCTAATAATTTTCCAAACTCTTCAAAATTAACTCCATCTTCTGTAAATGGTGTAGATATAGCTGTTCCACAACCTTCAAAAACTACTTTTTTCATAATTACAACTTCCCTTCTTATTTAATTAATTCTTCATGTAATTTTTCTAAAGCTTTTGTATTTATTTCATTTAGCAAAATTTCAATTTTAGATTGATTTAAAGAAATATCTGTTATTTCTATATCATCTTCTTCTAAAATTTTTATTACCTTTTTTAATATTTTATTATCTTGTGTTATTCCATATCCCACTATTGTTAATTTTACTATATTTTCTTGAGAAATATCATACTTAGGATAATTTTTTTCTAACAATTCTTGAACTTTATTTTGTTCTGCTTTTTGTATTCTAAATTCAATCTCTCTGTTTTCAGTATTTTCAAAATCTTCTACAATAATATTATTGTTTAACAATTTTTTATATATTCCTACTGTGTCTTCTTTTTTGAAATTTCCAACCATTTTAATTTTCATTAAATTATCTGATTTTACAATACTTTTAACTTCCGCATTTTCTATTTTTTTTCTTACAATAGTTCCACCTTTATCTGTAAATGTGGATTTTGCAATAATATTTAGATTGAATTTTTTTCCTAGTTGTATGCATCTATTATGCAAAACTTTTGCTCCTGCATCTGCAATTTCTTGCATTTCATCAAATGAAATTTCATCTAATCTCTTTGCTAATGTAATCATATTAGGGTCTGAAGAATATATCCCATCTACATCAGAAAAGATATAGCATTTGTCTGCTCCTATTGCTGCAGATATTGCAACTGCTGTAGTATCTGAGCCTCCTCTTCCTAATGTTGTTATTTCTCCTTTTTCATCTATTCCTTGAAAACCAGCAACTATTACTATTTTCCCTTTTCCTAATTCTTCTAAAATCTTTTTTGTATAAATCTCTTCAATTTTAGCACTTTTATGTACATTATTTGTTTTAATTCCAGCTTGCCAACCAGTTAAAGATATTGACTTATATCCTAATCTATTTAGTAAAATACTTAATTTAGAAATTGTTATTTGCTCTCCTGTAGATATTAGAACATCTAATTCTCTCTCATCTGGTATTGCTGATAACTCCTTAGCTTCTTTTAATAATTTGTCTGTTGTTTTTCCTTGTGCTGAAACAACAACGACAATATTTTTAGCCTCCTTTTTCATACTAATGATTTTTTCTGCCACTACATTTAATTTAATATTGTCTGCAACAGAACTTCCACCAAATTTTAAAACTACTGTGCTAATCATTTGACATCTCACACCTTTATTATTTTAAAAGCTCTATCTAATTATAGATAATGCTATGTAGAAGAATTATATTACAATATCTAATATATTTCAAGGGATTTTATAAAAACCCCTTAAATACTTAAGGGGCTCTTATTTTAAATTATGGCTACTACTACCGGTTTTTTTTTATTTTGTTCTAAAGTTTTATAATATTTTGCAATTAATTCATCTAATTCAATACTTAATTTATATGTAATTTTATAATCTTCACCATTTTCTATGCTTTTGTTTAATTTATCTCTTAATTTACAAATTTCATCATTTAACATACAAATCTCTCCTTTTCTTTAGTTTTTCTTTCGTATATTTATAAATTAACACATAAGTCGTCTCAAGTCAAGTATTTTCAAGGGTTTTTGCCAACTTTCGTACGACTTTATTCTACATTTTTCGACAAAATATGGTATTAAAAAACAGCATTATATTGTTTTACCAATAAATACTGTTTTTGCTACAATTTTATTTTTAATTTCTAACAATTGAAATTACCATTTTTTCTTCTTTAAATATTCCATTTAAAAATTGCATTAAGATTTCTTCATTAATAGTTTGTATTTCTTCTAAATAATCAAAACTATTTATTCCTTTAAAATAGTCTGATAAGACATTTCTAGAAATATCTGTAACATCGTCAAATTCTCTTATATAATCTCCATAAAGCATTTTTTTAATTCTTTCTAAATCTGAACTGTTTATTCCTTCTTCTTTTAACTTTTCTATCTCTTTTTTTAATTCTTCAAAAACCATTTCAGGATTTTTTGATTGACCTGTAATCAAAATATGTGAATAAGTATTTCCAAATTCATAATCTAAACTTGGAAGTCCAAAAATTGTACCTTCGTTATATAGTCTTTGATATAGTTTAGAACTTCTGCCAAAAATTAAATTTAATAAGATTTGTAAAGATATATGTTTTTTAACCTTTTCTTCACTTTTTTTAGTTAAATCTGGCATGTCTTTTATTCCAATCATAAATAAAGGTTCACTAACTTCTAATTTTTGCTCTACTTTTTTCTTTACAATTTCTTCTTTTTCTTCTGGGTAAATTCTTTTTATTTCTCCATTTTCTTTTTTATCTATTAAACGACTTTTTATTTCTTCTATTATCTTTTCTGGCTCAAAGTCTCCACATACTACAAGTAGCATATTTGATGGGTTATAAAATGTATTATAACATTTATATAAAATTTCTTTATCTATTTTAGATATGGTTTCTATTGTTCCTGTTATATCTATTTTAATTGGATTTTCATAATACATTGCATTTAGAAGATTAATATATACTCTCCAATCTGGATAGTCATCATACATCATTATTTCTTGCCCAATTATTCCTTTTTCTTTTTCTACATTTTCATCTGTAAAATATGGATGTTGTACATAATCCATGAATTCATCTAAAGCTTCATAAAAATTATCTGTGCAACTATATAAATATGCTGTATGGTCATTTGTTGTATATGCATTTGCTTCAACTCCTAGGGCTGTTAATGTGTCTAAACTATTTGTTCCATTTTCTTGTTCAAATAATTTATGTTCTAGAAAATGAGCCACTCCATTTGGTACTTCTGTTATTTTTTCCTCTCCTGGTACAATAAATTTATTATCATTTGAGCCATAATTTGTTCCCCATATTATATATTTTTTTACTGTATCTTTTTTAGGAATTACCATTACAACTAATCCATTATCTAACTTTTCTTTATATATCTTTTCTTTAACTTTTGAGTTTTCAATTATTTGCATATGTTTTCTCCTTCCTTTTTAGTCTCTAAGAAAATATATTGTATTTACATAGACTTTTTTAGCTATAGTTTTAACATCTTCATAATTTACACTTAAAATTTCGTCCATATATTGTTTAATACTTACATTTGTGTTTGTTAATTCTTGACCGAAATAATAAATTATTATAGAGTCTTGTTCATCATTTATTGTTTTTATAGCTGATATAATTCCTTTTTTAGCATTTTCTACTTCTTCTTTTGTAAACTCTCCATTTTTCATATCTTCTATTTGTTTTTTTATAAGTTCTAATGCTTTTTCATAATTTGAAATCTCTATTCCTGAGTTTACTATTATATTTCCTTTATATTTATAATACATAGAGTTTGCAACATATGCTAAGTGTGCTTTTTCTCTTACATTTTGAAACATTTTTGAATTTGCAGAACCACCTAAAATATTATTATATACCATAGCTATGACTTTAGATTTATTATCATTTATATCAACATCTAAACCAACTAATAATTTTCCTTGTGTTACTTCCATTTTTTCTGTAACTACATTTTCTTTTTCTATTTTTTTCTTTTGCTCTAGTTCTAGCTTATTATACTTAGCGCTTCTTTCATTTAAAATATTTAATATTTTATCTTCTTTTAAAGTTTTTATTATATTTTCATCTATAAGACCTGATACAAATATATCTATTTTACATGTATTAATTAACTCTTTATAATAATCATATAAATTTTTTTCGTCTATTTTTTCTAAATCTTTTGAATATCTAAATTTATATAATCCATATGGCTTATCTTTATACATTTCTTCTATGCATCTATCTAAACTATATCTTGCTTTATTGTCTTTTCTTGATTCTATTCTTTTTTTCATATTTTCTTTTTCTTGATTTATATATTCTTTTTTAAATTTTTCATTTTCTTCATATGGATTAAATACTATTTCTAATAATGTTTGTATTGATTTTTCTAAATTATTTTCTTTTTTTGGCAAGTAATTATCATTTACTGTTTCTATATAAAATCTTATTACTTGATTGTCTCCTGTTTTATCTATACCACAATCAAAACTTGCTCCATACATTTCTTCTAAAGTTTTACTTATTTCTTCTTGAGTTTTTAAGTTTTTACTGCCTCTTCTTAAAATTGCAGGAATTAATGCATTTTTTGTAACATTTTCTCTTTCTAATTTTGTAGTTAAAAATACTGCTATTAAATTTGTCTTAAATTTATCTGTTTTTATTGTATGAAGTTTAATTCCTTCTTTTATTTCACATTGATTATATTCCATTTTTGACCTCCTTTTTTATATTTTCCCCAATTTTTCCTTTTTTATTTTTTTTTGCAATAAAAAATGGAAGTTTTAATATAAAATATTGAAACTCCCTCTATTTTTCTAAAATTTTCTTTTTCTAGCTGCTTCTGATTTTTTCTTTCTTCTTACACTAGGTTTTTCGTAGTGTTCTCTTTTACGCACTTCTTGTAATACTCCATTACGAGCACATTGTCTTTTAAATCTTTTTAAAGCATCTTCTATATTACCATTATTAACTTTTATCTCTGACATTTAAATTTCCCTCCTTCCGGTCCATACACGATTGTTTGTATGCGTGGGATAACCCTTGTAACGATATTCATTATACCTTATAAAGTAGTTAATTGTCAATAGTTATAAGTTAAATATTATAGGTTTTTAGCTTTATTCCATAAACAATATACCTTTTACAAATCCTTGTGTTGCAGGGATAAACCACATAATTACTAAAATAATTAATGTTATTACAATTGCTATTACTAAAGCTGTTATATCTTTTTTGTCTATTTTTCTTTTATCTATTCTATTTGGCTTTGCTTTAAATATTTCTTTTATAACATCAATTATTCCCATCAAAGTTCCAACATCATTTTTATTTTTTCTTGCTTCTTTTCTTTGTTTTTTCTTATCTATTCTTTTTTTACTATTTTCTTCTTCAAAATATGTTCCATTATTTTTATCATATTCCTTTTTTAGTTCTTCTTCATATTGCATTCTTAAAAAATCATCAGATAAGATTTTATATGCCTCATTTATTTCTTTTGTTTTGTTTTCTGCATATACCTTTTCTGCTCCAACATATAAATCTGGATGATATTTTTTTATTAGCACTTTATATGCTTTTTCTATAACTTCTTTTGAAGCTTTTGGATTTACTTCTAATATATCATAATAGTTTTTCATAAGTTTTTTCCTCTTCTTTTATTTTGTATTTTAATTTTATATCAAAAATATAAAAAGAGCAAGAAGTTTAAGATTAAATCTTAACTTTCTTGCTAAAATTTTATTCTTCACCAAAAATTGCTGCAAATTCGTCTGCTTCAATTTTTTCTTTTTCTAATAGAACTCCTGCAACTTGATGTAATTTATCTATATGGTCACTAAGTATTTTTGTCGCTCTACTATATCCATTATCAACGATTTTCTTTGTTTCTTCATCTATAATTGCTGCTGTTTCTTCTGAATATTCTCTTGCGTGAGCTAAATCTCTTCCTAAAAATACTTCTTCTTGTCCTTGACCTAAAGTTAAAGTACCTATTCTTTCACTCATTCCATATTTTGTTACCATACTTCTTGCAATTTGTGTTGCTCTTTCTATATCATTACTTGCACCTGTTGATATATCATTTAAAATTAAACTTTCTGCAACTCTACCACCTAATAGTGATACAATATTTTCTTCCATTTCTGTTTTTGACATAAATGATTTATCTTCAGTTGGTCTATACATTGTATATCCACCAGCCATACCTCTTGGTACTATTGAAATTTGATGTACTGGATCTTGTGTTTCTAAGTAGTGACTTACAACTGCATGACCTGCTTCATGATAAGCAACAAGTCTATTTTCTTTTTCACTTCTCACTTTTGTTTTCTTTTCAGGTCCCATAGTAACTTTTACCATTGCATCTTCTATTTCTTGCATTCTAATTTCATTTAAGTTTCTTCTTGCTGCAAGTAAAGCAGCTTCATTTAAAACATTTTCTAAGTCTGCTCCTGCAAATCCTGAAGTATTTTTTGCGATTACTTTTAAGTCTACATCGTCTGCTAGTTTTTTCTTTCTAGAATGTACTTCTAATATTTGTTCTCTTGCTTTTACATCTGGCATTCCAACAACTATTTGTCTATCAAATCTACCTGCTCTTAAAAGTGCTTTATCTAATACATCTGGTCTGTTTGTTGCAGCTAATACTATAACACCTTCATTTGCTGCAAATCCATCCATTTCTACTAATAATTGGTTTAATGTTTGTTCTCTTTCATCATGTCCACCACCTAGGCCTGCACCTCTTTGGCGACCTACTGCATCAATTTCATCTATGAAAATTATACATGGTGCATTTTTCTTAGCTTGGTCAAATAAATCTCTTACTCTTGATGCTCCAACACCAACAAACATTTCAACAAAGTCTGAACCACTTATTATAAAGAATGGCACTCCTGCTTCTCCTGCAACTGCTTTTGCAAGTAGAGTTTTACCTGTTCCTGGTTGACCTACAAGTAACACTCCTTTTGGAATTCTTGCTCCCATATCTGTAAATTTCTTTGGATTTTTTAAAAATTCTACTATTTCTTCTAATTCTTCTTTTTCTTCGTCTACACCTGCTACATCATCAAATGTAATTTTATTTTTCTCTGCTGGTGTCATTAGTCTTGCTTTACTCTTTCCAAATGTCATTGTTTTATTTCCTGGGTTTCCATTTCCTAATCCACCCATCATAAAGAACCAGAATATAAAGAAAATAATTAATAATCCAAATGGTGTTAGTAATGTAAGTAATACCATAAATATAGATTCTGATTTTTCTTCTAATGTAAATGCTCCATCATTTAAAAATGGCTCTACATATGTCATAAAGCTACCTTCATCTGGAATATTTACTTCTTTTTTTAGTTGTTCATCTTTTAGAGTTACAATAGCTGAAACTCCATCTGCTTGAATTTCGATATCTTCTACATTTCCACTATTAATATTTGAAATTAATTCAGAATATTTTAGTTTTGAATCACTATTTTCAATTATTGAAGACAATACAACTATAAATATTACCCCTATTATCAGCCACATAGCTAATGTTTTTATTCCGTTTTTCAAACTAATTCCTCCTTGACTTTTGTTATATTATTCCCCTTTTTGTTTTTTCACTTTGAATTTATACCATAATATTTTTAGTTTGTAAATGTTTTTTTTATGACTTTTTTGTGACAAAAAGCCTTGATTTAAAGGTTTTTATTACGGATATATACTATTTAAAGTCCTAGATTTTTGAAAAATAAATTTTATGATTTTTAACTAAAACTTTTAAATTTTTATTTGGTGTTAAAAATTTATTTCCAATATTATTTTTACATAGTTTTAATATATCTTCTATGTGTATTTTTTCTATTCCTTTAGTTGTATTAAAAAGCTTTGTTACAGTATATAATACAAGTCTTGATTTTATGACTTTTTCATAATTATTAAATTTCTTTAAATCTAATACTATCTCTTCATTTTCTTCTTTTAAAAGAATATCTTTATATGCTTTTTTAGTTTGAATTTGCATATATTCATCTTCTTCTACTACTAAACTTGACAATCTATTTAATGTTTCTACTATATTTGGGTTAAATTCTTCTTTTATATATGGAATAACTACATTTCTTACTTTGTTTCTGTTATATATATTGTCAAAATTTGTTTTATCTATCCTTGGATTTAAATTTTCTTCTTTACAATATTTTTCTATAGTTTCTCTTTTAATTTCGATTAATGGCCTAACATATTTTCCTCTTTTGGGCTCAATTCCTTTTAGCCCTAGTAGTCCACTACCTCTTAGTATATTTAAAATTATTGTTTCTATTTTATCATTTTTATTATGTGCAATTGCAATTTTATTAGATTTTGTTTTTTCTAAAACTTCATCAAAAAATTCATATCTAACTTTTCTTCCCGCTTCTTCTAGTCCTATTTTACTATTATTGGCTATTTTTTCTACATCTATACTTTTTACGAAAAATTTAATTTTATTCTTATCACAATATTTTCTTACATATTCTTCATCTTCTTTTGCTTCTTCTCTAATATTATGATTTATATGTGCAACTACCATTTCAAATTTTAAATCTATATTTTTATCATCATTTATTTCTTTTAAAACATTTAACATAGAAATTGAGTCAGGTCCACCTGATACTCCTAAAACTAATTTGTCTCCATTTTCTATTAAATTATATTTTTTAATTGTTTCTAATACTTCTTTTTTCATTTTTATCTTTCCTTTAATTTTATTTAAATACTATGAATATATCTATTTTACTATATTCTTAAGTAGTTTTCAAGTTTTTGTATTTACTTTGAGATTATCATCTCTTCAATTTTTCAGTAAAATTTTTAAACTAAAATCCATAATAAGAGAAAAATACACAAATATTTAAATTATTTCTTAAATATTTGTGTACTTTTATTTAATCTTTTAAATTAATCATCAAATCTTTTTTCAAGATTAACAAATTTAGTGTAGTTTCCAAGCCATAGAAGTTCTACTGTTCCTGTTGAACCTCCTCTATGTTTAGCAATAATTACTTCTGCAATATCTTTTTTCTCACTATCTTTATTATAATAATCATCACGATATAAGAACATAACAATGTCGGCATCTTGTTCTATTGCTCCTGACTCTCTTAAGTCTGAAAGCATTGGCCTATGGTCTGGTCTTTGTTCGGCTGCTCTTGATAGCTGTGACAAAGCAATTACTGGAACATTTAATTCTTTTGCAAGGATTTTTAAAGATCTACTTATTTCAGAAATCTCTTGTTCACGGCTTCCATTTCTTTTATTTGTTCCTTGGACTAATTGTAAGTAGTCGATAACAACCATACCAATATTTTTTTCAAGTTTCAATTTTCTACATTTTGCTCTAATTTCATTTATATTTATACCTGGTGTGTCATCAATATATATTTCTGCTTCTGATAGTGGCCCTATTGCCTCTGCAAGTTTTGACCAGTCATTTTCTTCTAACTTTCCAGTTCTTACCTTGTTGCTATCTACCATTGCTTCACTACATAAAATTCTGTTTACTAATTGCTCTTTAGACATCTCTAAACTAAATACGGCAACTGGTACATTTCCTCTTATAGCTGCATTTGTTGCAATATTTAAAGCAAAGGCAGTTTTACCCATAGCAGGTCTTGCTGCAATTAGAATTAAGTCAGAACCATGAAATCCTGCTGTTCTAAAGTCTAGTTCGGTAAATCCTGTAGGCACTCCTGTTATATGTTGTTTTCTATTATATAATTCCTCTAATTTGTTAAAGCTTTCTACTAATACATCTTTTATTGGACTATAACCTTTTTGATTTTTTTCTTGCATAATGTCAAAAATCTTTTTTTCTGCATTTCCCATAATGTCGTCAACTTCTTCTGTTTGGTCATATCCGAAGCTCTATTATTTCGTTTGCAGTTTTTATTAGCCTTCTTAATGTGGATTTTTCTTCTACAATTTTAATATATTTAATAGCATTTGCTGTTGTAGGTACTTTTTCTGGAAGTTCAGTTAAATATTCTAGACCACCTACTTGTTCAAATTTTCCCATAGACTCTAATTCAGCTTTTACAGTAATAATATCTATTGGTTCTGCTCTGTTATATAAATTTAGAATTGCTCTATAAATTAATTTATTATCCTCACGATAAAAGTCATCTTCTTTTAGTACTTCTATTGCAGAAATAACGGCATCTCTATCGGTTAACATGCTTCCAATTATTGCTTGCTCTGCTTCAATATCATGTGGTGGTACTTTTCCTAGCTCCATTTTCATTCCTCCTATGTCCATTTGGGGACACATCTATGTGTTTTTATTATTTGCTAATTACGTCTATTCTTACTGTTCCTATTACACCTTCAAAAAGTTTTATTGAAATTTTTCTTTCTCCCAAAGTTTTTATTGGATCTTTTAATTCTATTTTCTTTTTATCTACTATTATTTTATAATTTTTTTCTAATAATTCTGCTATTTCTTTTGCAGAAACTCCACCAAAAATTTTTCCATTTTCTCCAGCTTTTACTGGAACTTTCAATAATATTTTTGAAAGTTTTTCTGCTGTTTTTAAAGCTTCTTCTTTTTCTTGTGATTTTTTGAAAGCTTTAGAATCTTGCTTTGCTTTTAATTTACTCATATTTTCAGAATTTGCTTCTACTGCCATATTTTTAGGTAATAAAAAATTTCTTGCATATCCATCTGATGCGTTAATTATTTCGTCTTTTTTTCCTACTCCTTTTATATCTTGTTTTAATATTACCTTCATATTATCACGCCTTTCTATGTTCTTTATTTTACAATATTTTTACGAATTTTTCAATGGTTTTTTCATTATTGGTTTTATATATCTTTCCAATTCTATTATTTTATTATTTTTATAATTTTTTTCTTCGAATTTTTACAGGCTAATAATAGATTTAAAATAAGAAAAAACTCAAATTATAATAAACAATTTGAGTTTCCACTTTGCTTTATGATTCTATTTCAGAGAAATATTCATTTATTCTATTTATTAATTCTTGTTTTGTTTCTTCCATTGTCATTCCTTCTACTTGTGCTCCGGCTAAAGTTATATGACCTCCACCACCGAAGCTTTTCTAAGATTATTTGAACATTTATATCTCCAATAGATCTACCACTTATACAGATTTTATCTCCTAAGTATCCAAGTACAAATGATGCTGTAATATTACTAATTGTTAATAGCTCATCAGCAGCTTTTGCACAAACAAGGTTGGCATCTTTTCCTTTATCGTCATTTATTGAAATTGCTATTGTGTCATTTACAATTTCTGCTTGTTTTACGATATCTGCAATTTTGTTATAGCTTTCTAAATCGCTTTGGAACCACTTTTTAACTCTTATAATATCAACACCGGCATCTTCTTAAATATGCAGCTGCTTCAAATGTTCTAACACCAGTTTTAAATGTAAAGTTTTTAGTGTCCATCATAATACCTGCATATAAGCTTTCTACTTCTATTGTTTTTAAGTTTATTTTTTTACTTGAATATTGTAACAATTCAGTAACTAGTTCTGCTGCAGATGATGCATATACTTCTTGGAATATTAAAGTTGCATCTTCTATAAAATCTGCACTTCTTCTATGATGGTCTATTATTGCTATATTTTTTGTTTTTTCTAATAGTTCTGGTGCATCTACATAATTGCTTCTATGAGTATCTACAATTATTAATAAAGTATCTTCATCTATATTTTCTAATGCTACTTCTTTATTTATAATTACATCTTCATATTCTGGGTCTTTATCAATTGAAGCTTTAAATGATGCAATTGTTGGAGTATTTTCGCTAATTACAATATATGCATTTTTATCTAAAGTTTTAGCTAATCTATATATTCCCATACTTGAACCTATTGCGTCCATATCAGGATTTGTATGTCCCATAATCATAACTTTTTTAGAGTTAGTTATTAAATTTTCTAGTGCATGAGCAACAACTCTTGCTTTAACTTTAGTTCTTTTTTCCATTTCTTGAGCTCTTCCACCAAAAAATTTATATATTTCATTTTCTCTTACAACTGCTTGGTCTCCACCTCTACCTAAAACTATATCCATTGCAGCTTCTGCTGATTTATATTTATCCTTATCTGTTACACCTTCATTTGATACTGCAATACTTAATGTAAATTGCACTTTTTCTTTCGTATCAATTTCTTTTATTTTATCTAATATGCTAAATTTATCTTCTTTTACATTTTCTAGATATCTTTGTTCAAAAAGATAAATATATCTATCTCTATCAGATTTAATTAAAATCCCATTTGTTAAATCTGACCAATCATATATTGCTTTATCTATTGCTGCTGTAATTTGTGGTTTTTCTTCAGCTTCTATTCTTTGCATTGTTTCTTCATAATTATCTACCATAATTATGCTTACACAAGTTTTTGAATCTTTATATTCTTTTTGTAATTTTATATTTTCTGTATCATCTATAAAGTATAGGATTATCATATATTCTTTTTTATATTTTTTATCTTTTCTTTCTTTGTTTCTATTTTTAATGTTTATATATCTTCCCATTACTTTATAGTTTTTTTCGCCTATTTTTATTTCTCTTTTAATTTCCTTTTTTTCTTTGTCGTCAGTATTTTTTCTGTTTTTTATTTCATCTAATATATCTATACTTAAGTCATTTATATATGTATTTATATCTATATTTGCAAATTCTGACATAAACTTAGAACTTCTCCATATAACTGAGCCATCTGTCTCTAAGATTATTAATGGAAAAGGTGAATTTATTAAACTTGTCTTTGCTGCAGAATCCACTGTTAATGTTAAATCTTGAAGTGTTTCTGAGATTTCGCTTTTTCTTTTGTTATTAGCGCAATATGTATAAGTAACAATTGCAATAAAAACTATAATTGCCGGAATAATAAATTCTGGTCTTTCAAAACAAATTACAACTAATAGAACTAAAATAATTGCTAAATATATTTTAGTTCTAGAAATTATTGTTTCAAATACTTTTCTATTATTATTTTGCATGATTATCTCCCTTAAATTTTTCTACATATATATTTTACTAATATTTGAGGGATTTGTCAACCTGGAACGGATTTTAAGTATTTACTAAAAGTAATATAAACATAAACTTGATTTGAGACAAAAATGAGAGAAAAGGGGACTGTCCCCTTTTTTCTCAAAAAAATGAGACGGATTTGCTCCGTCCCTAAAAATCTCACCTAAAAGTCTCTATTTTTTATTTTGCTTCTGGTTTTACTTCTTCTGCTATGTTAGATACTTGCTCTAACTCGTTTTCTGTGCTTATATGAATGTTTTGATATTTTTTCATTCCTGTTCCTGCTGGGATTAATTTACCAATGATAACATTTTCTTTTAATCCTACTAGGTCATCTACTTTACCTTTAACAGCTGCTTCTGTAAGAACTCTTGTTGTTTCTTGGAATGATGCTGCAGATAGGAAGCTATCTGTTGCAAGTGATGCTTTTGTAATTCCAAGTAGCACTCTTTTTCCTGTTGCTGGTCTCTTTCCTTCTGCTATTGCTTGTTTGTTTCTTTCTTCAAATTCATACATATCTATTAATGAACCTGGGAACATATCTGTATCTGCATTATCGTCAATTCTAACTTTTTTAAGCATTTGTCT
>CALXCM010000015.1 GCA_944386785.1 uncultured Clostridia bacterium
TTTTCTTGCATTGCTATTTGTAATTCTATATTACAATATTCTTTATCATCTATTTTGGCTAATATATCTAGCACTCCCAGTTTATCTTCTTCTGTTTCTCTTCTTAATACTACATTTTCACTTAAATCTACTTCTTCTATTTTTCTTCCGTAATATCGCTTCTAAAAACCTTTTTGTTATTTTTTCACTTCCCACTTCTCCAAATAATGCTTGAAATACTATATCTAATTTTGGTGATAATAACTTGTTTTTTTCTTTTGTACTTTCTAATCTTACATCTTCTTTTTCTGCCATTTAATCTCTCCTTTTTTATTTATTTTTTGGAATAACTAATTTCAAAAATAGGTTTTTATTTACTTTTTCCTTTAATTTATATATAATTATATATATTTAAAAATAGGAGTAATTATGGAATTAGAATATATTGTAGATAAAGAATTTGATAATATTAATCAAATATTAGTAGGTAAATTTAATCTATCTACTAGGTTAATAAATAAACTAATTAAGAATAAAAAAGTAACTGTAAATGGATATTTTTTAGATACAAGGAATGTTCCAAATATCGGAGATAAAATTATAATAGATTTTAGTTATGAAGAAGATAATTCAAATATTGTACCTAAAGAAATGAACTTAAATATTCTTTATGAAGATGAATGGATGCTTGTTATTAATAAACCTTCAGGAATTGCAATTCATCCTTCTATTTTACATTTTAATGATTCTTTATCAAATGGGGTTAGATTTTATTTTGATAAAATAGGTTTAAAGAAAAAAATAAGGCCTGTAAATAGGCTCGATTTAAATACATCAGGAGTAATTATTTTTGCAAAATGTGAATATATCCAAGAAGAATTATCAAAACAGATGCAAAAAAATATTTTTAAAAAAGAATATTTATGCATAGTTAATGGAATATTTCCTAGTGATAAAAAATTAGGTACTATAAATCTTCCAATTGCTAGAAAGAATGGAAGCATTATTGAAAGATGTATTTCAGAAGATGGTCAAAATTCTATTACTCATTATGAAGTTTTAAAAGAATTCAAAGATAAAAACTATTCTTTAGTTAAATGCTTATTAGAAACAGGAAGAACTCATCAAATTAGAGTACATATGAAGGAATTATCACACCCACTACTTGGAGATACTTTATATGGCACTTCTTCTAATTTAATTAATAGACAAGCTTTGCATAGTTACATGGTTTCTTTTATCCATCCTGTTACAAAAAAAGAAATGAAAATTGTGGCTAAATTACCAAAAGACATGAGAATTTTGTTATAGTTCTCATGTCTTTTTAAATAGCTTTTATAGTTCTTCTATTATTGAAACTAATTCTTGTTTGTCTCTTAATCCTACTAAAGTTTTTTCTAGTTTTCCGTTTTTTACAAAAATTAATGTTGGTATGCTCATTATTCCATATTGTGCTGCTAAATTTTGATTTTCGTCTACATTTACTTTGCAAACCTTTACTTTATCTTTTAACTCTTCTGATATTTCTTCTACTACTGGGGCCATCATTTTACAAGGTCCACACCAGTCTGCATAAAAATCAACTAAAACAACCTTTTCTTTATATTCTAATACCTCTTTACTATAATTATCATTTGATATTTTTAAAACACTCATTTTTTACCTCCTATTTTTTATTTCTTTTATATTATTTTAATTATTAAAACTTTTTAAACTATTTTTTATATAACTTTATTTAGTGTTTTTATATAACTAATTACTTGTAGTCCAGCTGTCATTCCATCTGATACAGCTTTTGATACTTGCAAAGTTCCACCTATACAGTCTCCACAAGCATATATTCCTTTTATATTTGTTTCCATTTTTTCATTTACAATAATTTTATCTTTATTGGTAAATATTCCTAATTTTTTTGCAAAATCTAAGCTACTTGCTTCTCCTTGTGCTACAAATATACCATCTGTTTTAAGAATATTTCCATTTTCAAACTCTACTTCTTCTACTTTGTCTATCCCTCTTACTTCTTTTATTTTATCAGTCTTTGTCGTTACATTTTCTGCTCTAAATTCTGGAGCAATATTTCCATTAGTTAAAATTGTGATATTTTTTGCAATATTTATTAAATCATTTGTTTCAGAAATAGCATAATTTCCATTTCCAATAACTGCTACATCTTTTCCTCTATAAAAGAAACCATCACATATTGCACAATAGCTGACACCTTTTCCTTCAAATTTTTCTATGCCTTTTATTTTTGGTTTATTTTTCTTGCTTCCAGTTGCAAATATTAAAGATTTAGTTTCATAACCGTTCTTGTCTGTTTTTACTTTAAATCCATCTTTTATTACTTCTATTTTTATTACTTCTTCTTTTTTTACATTAACACCTATTTTTTTGGCTTGTTTTATACCAGTTTCATATAAGTCTTTTCCTGTAATACCATCTTCAAATCCATAATAGTTTTCAATTAATTTTGCATTTTCTAAACTAGATTTTCCATGATAGATAACTAAAGTCTTTAAATTTCCTCTTCCGAGTATATAGACTTGCTGAAATACCTGCTGGTCCTGCTCCTATAATAATTACATCATACATTTTATTTTCCCTTTCTTATGTACTTTTTGCAAACTGATTATATCATTTTAAAATTTAAAATGCAAATTTAATAATAATGATATCTGTTGTTATTTATTCCTCCATAAAAACTATTTTGTGAAATAGTAATAAATTTTATAGAATAAATATCACAATATACTAAATTGTCGCTCTCTAGAGCTCTTAATAAAATATAGCTTGCTCCAACATCTTCTAAAATTCCAATCCTATCTACTAAATTATTTGTTCCAATTAAAAATTCTACTCTCATTAGCTTTCCTATATGTTCTCTTAAAAAAGCTGGTGTATAAATTGAATTTGTTAAAATCTCAGGTGAATTTTGATTAATAGTAACATTTCTACTTTCTTTTCTTTCTGGCTCTCCATTTGCCATAAAACATTTCCCCTTAAAAATATATTTAGGTTTTAAAGATTAACCTATAAACTTTTTTATTCTTATGTATCTTTATATTTACTTGTTGGACGATAAAAGCAGTGATTACCAAACCTTGTGTGAAATGTCCCTGAACCATTTTTAGGAAATACATTATCACAAGTAGGTTTAAACGGATTTAAATACCACAAACAATCTCCTATTTCATTTAACTTATTTCCTGATAATGCCCAATCTGCAATATAGTAATGTTCCTCTGTTGGATTCATATTATATATATTTTGTGGATTATACATATAATTTATTGTTTCTCTTGTACAATCATACTGTCCTTGTTGAAAAATAATATTTCTGATACTTCCTCCTTGTGATATTCTTGCATATTCTCCCTCTGTTGCATTTACCCTATTCATAGTAACCGTTGCAACCGCTTTCATTCCGATTATCCCCTTCTCCTCCTGCTTCACACTGAATAATTCTTGCCAAAAGTTCTCTATCAGAATATCCCATAACAATCACTCCTAATATTTAAATATATTCATAAACTCTATAATATGTTCATAAATTGAGAAAAAAGGGGACAGTTCTCTTTTCTCTCATTTTTGTCGAATTTTGCCGATGAGACAAAGAGGGACTTAAGCGTTTTTGTCTCACAGATAATAGTTTTAAGTTTTTGTTTTAGAAACATATTTAAATTTTACAAACAAAAAAAGATGCTTAAAAGCACCTTTTTGTAAGCTATTATTTTGTTGCCATTTTTGCAATTTTTCTTAAACAATCTTCACAAATTAATTTATCTGAAAAGTCATATAAATTTTTATCTCCACCGCAAAATACACAAGTTTTATAATATTTTTTTAGGATTATCTCTCCATTTTCTCCTGATATAAATGTCATTTGATCTCCTTCTTTTAGCCCAAGTTCCCTTACTGTTGGTTTTGGTATAACAATCCTTCCTAAAGCATCTAGTCTTCTTACTAATCCTGCTGATTTACTTTTTTTGGCATCATATTTTTCAATTACTATATCTTTATTTTCTCTAATATATATTTCTGCATATTCTAATGGTTTTAAGTCTTTTACTTTTCTTACTTCTGATGGAAGTACAATTCTGTTTAAACTTTCTAACTTTCTAATTTCCCCAACAACTTTACCCATGACAAAATCACCTCTTAATAATATATTACAATCAATATTATCAAAGAGATTATGTTTTGTCAACTATTTGATTAATTTATTGATATTTTATTTCGCTATATACGAATTTAATTCATCTAGTCTTTTTGCTATTTCTTCGTTTTTCTTTTTTAACTCCTTTATTTTCTTTCTTAGTTCTTCATTTATATCTACACTTTTTCCTGTTAGTATATATTCTATTGGATAATTTGTTTTCTTAGATATTTCTAGTAATTTTGAAACAGAAAATCCCCTTTCTCCTCTTAAGACATAAGATAGTTGTTGCTGAGTTGTTCCTATATAGTTTGCAAATTCAGCATTTGTCATGTTTTTTGCTCTTTTTATTTTTTCTAATCTTTTTCCGATTTCTTTTTTCAAATTATTCTCCATCTTTCCCTCCATATTTTAAACCATTTGCTTATTTATTTTTATCAATTATTTTATTGATATCGTGACTGTTTGGCATTCTTTTTAATGATATTAATTGATGGTTGCTGATGTTTTTGCTTTATGATATATTATTAATAAATTTTAGTATAAGGAGAGTTTTGGATTATGAATACTTCTAAACCTATGACATTACTTCTTTTAGAAGATGATAAAATTACAACAAATGAATTTGAAAAGTATATTGCTACAAGAACTGATGTTACTTTGGTTGCTAAGACTAATTCAAGTATAGATGCATTAAAGCTAGTAAAGAAGTATCGTCCTGAAGCAGTTATTGTAGATTTAGAATTACAAGATGGTCTTGGTTCTGGTTTTGATTTTCTTCAAAAATTAAAGAACACCAGTTTAAACTTTTCTCCTCTAATTGTTGTTAATACTAATGTTAAGTCTCCTACGATTTATAGAAACCTTCATGATGGATATGTTGATTTAATATTTTACAAACAACAAGCAGATTATTCTTTTGAAATGCTAGTTAATGCTATTGTATTTTCTAGAAAACATGAAAAAGATTATGCACATAATATTGTTATAGAAGAATCTGAAGAAGAAGAGCAACTTCGTATTACCAAACTTATTAATATTCACTTAGACAGAATTGGTATTAGTTATAAATTAAAAGGAAGAGAATATATTTTTGATGCAATTAATTTTATGCTACATGAAAATCCTGAAAAGTTTAAAGAAATATCTCCTTTGCAATATGTAGCAAATAAACATCATATGTTTTCTAGTAGTGTTGGTAGAGCTATTCAAACTGCAATAAATGATGCTTGGAAGAAAACGGCAATTGAAGATTTAGAGCGTTTCTATACCGCAAGCATTAATTCAAATAGTGGTGTACCTACTGCAATGGAGCTAATTTTCTATTTTTATAACAAGATTAAAGAAGAATTATAAAATTAAAATTATATATTATATTATAGATTTCAAATCACCTTAGTTGGTGATTTTTTCTTTGTCTTTTTTTATTATATTTTGATTATTTCTACTTGTCGATTTTTGTCGAACAATATCTTTTGATATCACAAACTACAATCTTCCACAGTCATATTTTTTTCCTCTAGCATGACATAATCTTATTAGATTATTGCTAGAAGGGAGTGATTATGATGTTAGATTGGCTAGACAAAATATTAGAGGAACTTTTTGGATGGTTAGGATAATTATATAGACATCTATTTTTCTTATTATTCCAAGCAGTCATCAAATTGTTTAATTCTAACAAACAGTTTGATTGACTGTTTTTTTATTTTTGTATAAAATATAAAAATAAGTATTATATATTTTGAGGAGAAGATATTATGGAAAAATTATCTGTTTTTAATATTACTTTAAAATACATTTTTATTAGTATGATTACTTTTTTCGTATTTGTAAAATCAACTAATTATTATGATATTACAAACAATAAAATCATGTATTATGTATTTTCTAGTGTTTTGTTAGGCATCATATGTTCTATTGTTATAAACTTCTTTCCCTCAATAATAAGTATTTGTATTTTAATAATACTGATCAGTATTATTATTTCATTTACTACTAACTTTTCTTTTGAATCTGCATTAACAGCAATATTCTTGTCTATGATGATAAGTCTTTCTTGTTTTGCGTTTTCAATGTTTTTAAGTACTATAATTGCAAACTTGCCTTTTATAAATTTGTCATACCAAAATCCACTTAGATTATTAATAGGTGCAATTATTGAAATATTTTTAATTTTAAAATTATTTAATATTAATAGATTTAAAAAAGGATTTTCTTTTTTGAAAAACAATGAAAAAATGTATACTTTTAGTATTCTTGGTTTAATATTTAGTGGTGTATTAATAATTATATATTCCATATTAGATAATAATTGGAATGCCCTTGCTAGAAGAATATTAGCTTTTGGTTTTGTACTAATTTCTATTGGCACATTCATCTGGATAAAAAGAAACATAACTTTAGACTATCAAGATAGAATGAAAAACAGAAAGATTGAAAACTTGCAAAAGGAATTAGAAGAAAAAGATAGAATAAATAACGAACTAACAGAAGAGATTAAGAATTTAACTATAATCAATCATAAATATAATAGTAGAATTAAAGCTGCAAAAGAAGAAATCTCAAGATTAGCATTTGCTATTAAAAATGACAGCAACACTGAATTTAGTAGCGAAATTTCTGAAGTAACAAAACTAATAGATGATTTATCTAATGAATATTCTAATAAAATTAATGATGTTTTAAAATATTCAAAACCTCTACCTAAAACAAATGTAAAAGGTGTTGATGCTATCTTAGAACATATGAAACTAGAAGCAGCTAAAAATAATATTGATTTTGACTTAAAAGTTAATTGTAGTGTTAGAGATTTTACAGATAAATATATTTCTATTAGTGATTTAGAAACATTAATAGGTGATCATATAAAAGATGCAATAATTGCTATAAATCATAGCGATAAGCCTATTCGCAACATAACTGTAATATTTGATATTATCAATAATTGTTATAGATTTAGTGTTTATGATAGCGGTACAAATTTTGAAATTGATACTTTAGTAAATCTTGGCTTAAAAGCTATAACTACTCATAAAGATGAAGGCGGTACTGGTATTGGATTTATGACAACTTTCGAAACTTTAGAAAAATATAATGCAAGTTTAATAATTGACGAAATAAATTTTAACAATTCTAATTTTAGTAAATCCGTAAATATTGTATTTGATGGAAAAAATGAATATGTAATTTGTTCTTCAAGAACAGAAGAAATAAAGGAAAAAGACAAGTCAAATAGGATTATATTAAAAGAAAAGAAACTCTAGGTTTTTACTTAGAGTTTCTTTAATATTTTTATAACTGTTCTAATACTTTATCTAGCATTTCTTTATACTTCTTTAATTTTTCTTGTTCTTCTTCTACTTTTGCTTTTGGTGCTTTATTTACAAATCCAGGGTTTGAAAGCATTTTTTCACATCTTGCAACTTCTGCTTCTAATCTTTTTTTCTCTTCTTCTAATCTTTTCTTTTCTTCTTCTTTATCTATTAATCCCTCTAGTGGAATATATAGCTCTAAATCGTCTTCTAAGATGTTTATTGTATCTTGTGGTATATTTTCCTTACTTTGTTCTATAATTACCTTATTTCCAAATCCTAGTTTTAATAAAACGCCTTCTATTTCTTTTAAGGCTTCTGCATCAGTTTTAGATATAAATATCAATTCTGATTTTTTAGAAGGATGTATATTTTTTGTATTTCTTATATTTCTTATTTCTACAATTATATTTTTTACTTTTTCTATTAAATCTTCTTCTTTTTGATAGTTTATATCTTCCAAAGATTCAGGCCAAGTACTTACCATTAAATCTACATCATCATATTTAACTAGATTTTCATATATTTTTGATGTTATAAATGGCATAAATGGATGTAATAATTTTAAACAAGTTCTAAATACTTCATCTAGAACAAAAGATGTTTTAATTTTATCTTCTTCTGAACCATTGTATAACCTTATTTTTGCCATTTCTATATACCAATCACAATATTCATTCCACATAAAGTTATATATTTTGTCGATTGCAATTCCTAAGTCATATTTTTCAATATTTGAAGTTACTTCTTTTACTAATTTATTTAATTTGTTTAAAATCCATTTATCTTCTACATTTAGTTTTTTATTTTTACTATTTTTATACTCGATAATTTTTTCTTCTTCTGGTCTATTCATTATTATGAATTTTGCAGCATTCCAGATTTTATTCGCAAAATTTGATGCTTGTTCTAGTTTTTCTGGCATATATTTAATATCATTTCCCATTGTTGTACCAGAAAGTACTGAAAATCTTAAAGCATCTGCACCATATTTATCTATTACTTCTATTGGGTCGACACCATTTCCTAAAGTTTTTGACATTTTTCTTCCTTGACTGTCTCTTACTATTCCATGAATTAAAACATCACTAAATGGTTTTTTACCCATTGTATATAGTCCTGAAAATACCATTCTTGCAACCCAGAAGAATATTATATCATATGCTGTAACTAAAACATTTGTAGGATAAAATGTTTTTAGGTCTTCTGCATCTTTATTTGGCCAACCAAGTGTTGAAAATGGCCATAATGCAGAACTAAACCATGTGTCTAATGTGTCTTCATCTTGTCTTAGATTGCTAGAACCACATTTTTCACATTTTTCTGGCATAGTTTTTGCAACATTTACATGTCCACATTCTTTACAGTAATATGCAGGTATTCTGTGTCCCCACCATAATTGTCTTGATATACACCAATCTTTAATATTTTCCATCCAATTAAAATATATTTTTTCATATCTTTTTGGAATGAATTTTACATCATCATTTCTAACTGCATCAATTGCTGGTTTTGCTAAGTCTTTCATTTTTACAAACCATTGCTCTGAAACTCTTGGTTCTACTGTTGTTTTACATCTTTCGCATTTTCCTACATTATGTGTATAATCTTCTATAGATACTAAAGCTCCTAATTCTTCTAGTTTTTTAACAACTATTGGTCTTGCATCAATAGCTTTCATACCTTTTACTTCTGGCATTAAATCTTTCATTATGCTTCTGTCGTCAAAAACCTCTATAAATTCTAAGTTATGTTTTAATCCTGCTTGGTAATCATTAGGGTCATGTGATGGAGTAATTTTAACACATCCTGTTCCAAATTCTTTTTCTACAAATTCGTCTGCAATTACTGGAATTTCTCTATTTACAATAGGAACTATTACAGTTTTTCCGACTAAATCTTTATATCTTTCGTCATCTGGGTGAACTGCAACTGCTGTATCTCCAAGCATTGTTTCTGGTCTTGTTGTTGCAACTTCTACATATCTTTCTTCATCTTTTACTTTATATCTTAAATGCCATAAATGTGATGCTTCTTCTTTATATTCAACTTCTGCATCTGATATAGCTGTATGGCAATTAGGGCACCAGTTTACCATTCTTGTTCCTTTATATATTAGCCCTTCATTATATAGTTTAACAAATTGTTCTAAAACAGCTTCTGATAAGCCTTCATCAAGTGTAAATCTTCTTCTTTCCCAATCACAAGAACATCCAAGTTTTCTTTGTTGTTCTTGAATTGTTCCACCATATATTCTTGTCCAATCCCAAGCTTCTTCTAAGAATTTTTCTCTTCCTAATTCTTCTTTTGTCTTACCTTCTGATTTTATTTTTTGAACAACTTTCATTTCTGTTGAAATCGCTGAATGGTCACTTCCTGGAAGCCATAATGTGTTGTATCCTTGCATTCTTTTAAAACGAATTAAAATATCTTGTATTGTATCATCTAAAGCATGTCCCATGTGTAGTTTTCCTGTTACATTTGGTGGTGGCATCATAATACAATAACTTTCCTTTGTTTTGTCCATGCTTGGTTTAAAGTAACCTTTTTTCTCCCATTTTTCATATAGTTCATCTTCAAAATCTTTTGGATTAAATTTGTCATTTAACATAACTTTTCCTCCCTTTATTTTGGATTTACCTATCAAAAAAAGCTCTACCCTATTTAAGGGCGAGCTTTATTCTCACGGTACCACCTTAATTATATAACTTTATTTAAAATAAATTGTTATACATCTTTATACCTTTTAACGCTGGTTTCAAAGCGGATATTCTTAAATTTATATTTCTCAGAATATCAACTAAAAAAGCTACCTTCAGTATATCTATATTTAAGAAGCTTTCAGCCTATGACTTCTATTCTCTAAAAACTAGTTTATACTTACTCCTCTTTTTTATTGTTTTTAACATTTATGTTAATATTATTGCACATTTTTTTGTTTTTTGCAAGATTTTTTATAGATTTAGATTAATTTTTTAAATTTTCCAATAATTTTCTAAGACAAATTGGGACAGTAGTGAAACAAAAATGCTTAAGACCCCCAAAAGTCTCATTTGTCCTTATTGACATGAGTTTGATTTTAATGTATTATTTTGCCATAAGATTTTATATCTTTATACAGCACAAAGGAGGTTAGGTTATGACACAAGAAGAATTTATGGCTGTATTAGAAAGAAAACCTATTGGCTACATCTGTCCTTTTTGCAATAACATTGTCCGGATTACTAAAACTAATTCTTTAAAACAGTTTCTACGCTTTAATACAATTACAAAATGTAAAAAGTGTGATCCTTCCAAAAAAGAATATTCTATTTTCTTTTTTGGTTATAAGTACTTAGAAAAGTTTGTGTTATCATTTTCGTTTCCTGATGATTTATTAAGGGAACCTGAAGAATGTTTTGTAGACTTTGAAAATACTAGGCTTGTTGAGCAAAATAGTGGAGACCTTTTAGAAATACGGCTTAAAAAGATTGCAAATCCAGATGTAAAAATTTCTTTTATTCTAAAAAAGAAAAAGAAGTAATTTTGTGCTAACTCTTAAGAAAATTTCTTAAGAGTTTTTTTATGTCCTATCTTACAAAATTCGACAAAAATGAGAGAAAAGAGAACTGTCCCCTTTCTCTCAGCCCTTTTCTTACATTGCTCTTCTAAATAGTTCTATAAATTGTTCTTTTGTTACTTCTCTTGGATTTCCTGGTTTACATGGGTCATTCATTGCTTTTTCTGCAAGCATTTCAAAGTCTTCTTCTTTTGCTCCATAGTCTTTTATTGTTGTTGTAATTCCAACTGCTTTACTTAATTCTGATATCATCCATACAAATGTATTTATAACATCTTGGTCATTTAAGTTTGCAGCATCTGGTCTTCCAATATTTATTAATATTTCTCTAAATCTTCCTGCTGTAGCTTGGTCTTCTCCATTAAATCTCATAACTGTAGGAAGAAGCATTGCGTTTGCTATTCCATGTGGTGTGTCATATACTGCTCCTAATTGATGTGCCATTGAGTGAACTATTCCAAGTCCAACATTACTAAATCCCATTCCTGCTATATATTGAGCCATTCCTATTTTTTCTACAGCTACTGGATCTTTTTCATTTACTGCTTTTGGTAAATATTTAAATATCATTTTTATTGCCTGCATATGAAACATATCTGACATATCATTATGTGCTTTTGTAATATATCCTTCTACTGCATGTGTTAATGCATCCATTCCTGTTGCTGCTGCTAAAGATTTTGGCATTGATGCCATTAATTCTGTATCTATTATTGCTAAAATTGGTATATCATTTGGGTCTACACATACCATTTTAACTTCTGCATCTTCATCTGTTATAACATAGTTTATTGTAACTTCTGCTGCTGTTCCTGCTGTTGTTGGTAATGCTATTAATGGCATTCCTCTATTTACTGTATTAGAAGCTCCATTTAATGATTTTATATCTGCTCTATCCGGATTTTTCATAACTATTGATATTGCTTTTGCTGTATCAATACTTGAACCTCCACCAACTGCTACTATTAAATCAGCTCCAGATTCTTTACATGCTTTAATTCCATCTTGTGCATTTTTAATAGTTGGATTTGGTTTTATTTCATCGTATAAGTCATATGGCACTCCTGCTTTTTTTAATACTTCTTCAACTTTTGCAGTTACTCCTGCTTCTACTAAAGACTTATCACTTACTAAAAATACTTTTTTAAATCCTCTCTTTTGGATTTCTCCTGCTAATTCTTCTCTTGCTCCATTTCCGAAGTAAGATGTTTCGTTTAATACAAATTTAACTGACATTTTAAATTCCTCCTTTATATATTATCCTTCAGTATAGTCTGAAGGTATTTCAAACAAATTATCATCAACTCCATCTGAAAGTTCAAAACTTAATAATTCTTCTTTTTCATCTGAAATTGTTTTTATATAAACTAAATCATTATTATCAAAATAAAATCTTGTTCTAATATTTCTATCATTTGAAAAATCTTCTAATGCAAAATCTGTTAATGCTTCATATTCTTCATAATTATAATTTTTACCATTTACTTCTTCTTTTCCTTTTTGATATTCTAAATCTTTAATTGTATTTAAAGTATTTGTTATTTTATTTAAATCGATTTGATTATTTGAATAAGTATAATATGTTTTTGAATCATCCATTAATAAATACGTATTTCCGTCTTTTATTATATATTTTGATTCAACCCCATTATAAATCGTATCTATATATGTTTCATTGTCTTTTTTTACAAAATACATTTTATTATTTTCATCTTTAGATAAGCTAACTGAATAACCACTCTTTTGTTGTAATTCATTATATAAGCTTAAAATATTAGAATTATTACTTTGACCTTGTGCATTTGAATTATTGTTATTTGATACTACATAACAAATTATTCCTGCAACTACTAGTAATACTAAAATAGCTATTACTGTAACTAAAATTATTTTCTTCTTTTTATCCATATTATTCAACCCTTTATTTTTTCTTGGATAATGTCGCAAAGAGAATTCTCTATGCGACATTTATATTATAAAATATTTTTCAATACTATTGTTTTTACTCTTGACATTTCTTGAAGTGTTGTTAAAACTCCTTCATTTCCTATTCCAGAATGTTTCCATCCTCCAAATGGCATTTCAAATGAACGATAGAAGCTTGCTCCATTTACTACTGCTCCTCCACATTCTAGTTTATCTGCTATTTTCATTGCTCTTGAGTAATCTTTTGATATTACACATCCACATAGTCCATATGAAGATTGGTTAGCAATTTCTATTGCTTCTTCTACATCATCGAATCCAATTACTGATATTACTGGTCCGAATATTTCCATATCTTTTGCAACTTCCATGTCTTTTGTTACATTATCTAAGATTGTTGGATAGTAGTAAGCATCTTCTCTTATTCCTCCACAAACTACTTTTGCTCCTTCTTCTACCATTTGATTTACTTGGTCTTCTATTCTTTTTGCTGCATTTATATTAATCATTGGTCCCATGTCTGTATCTTCTTTCATTGGGTCTCCAACTTTTAGGTTTGATATTACTTCTTTCATTCTATCTATAAATTCTTGTTTTCTTGAATTATGAATTAAAAATCTTTTACTTGCACAACATACTTGTCCACCATTATATAGTCTTCCCCATATTGTTTCATTTACAGCTAAATCCATATCTCCATCTTCTAAGAAGATAAATGCATCATTTCCACCAAGTTCTAGCATAACATGTGTTAAGTTTTGAGATGCTGTTCCCATTGTTTGAATTCCTGCTGCAGTTCCTCCTGTTAGAGATACTAAATGTACTCCTTTATGTCTTGCTAGTGCTTGACCTGCTTTTGGTCCATCTCCTGTTAGTATTTGAATACATCCTGCTGGAACTCCTGCTTCAATCATTAATTTTACATATTCTATTAATGTAAGTGGGTTATAGTTTGATGGTTTTACAATTATACTATTTCCCATCATAAGTGCTGGTGGCACTTTTTGACAAAATAGGTCGCTTGGGAAATTAAATGGTATAATTGCTGCAATTACTCCTATTGGATATCTTTTTGTAAATTGTATTGTTTTTTCTTGTCCAGCTTCAGATCCTTCTGGAATTGATTTTCCATATAAGTGTTTTGCTTTTTCAACAAAACCTCTTACTCCTATTCTTACATTTGCAAGTTCTCCTCTTGCTTCTTTTATTGGTTTTCCTGTTTCATTAGATAAAAGAACAGCTAATCTTTCTTTATTTTCTTCAATTAAATCTGTAAATTTATATAAAATATCTGCTCTATCATATATTGATACTTTTTCCCATTTCTTTTGTTCTATAACGGCTACTTTTACAGCTTCATCAACATCTTCTTCTGTTACATTTGGTACTGTATCAATAAGCTCTTGAGTTGCAGGATTTACAACTTCTATTACTGCACCATCTGATGCATCTTTCCATTCATATCCTATTAAATTTTTCACAGTGGCTCCCTCCTTATTTAAACTGGTATTTTTGCATACCATAACTTCAGTTTCTCTATTATTTTCATAATATTTTTCTGTCATACATTTATATGAGTTTCCCTGGGCTTTTGGTTTTTCCCCTTCTCTTCATTTACCAAATGCTGTGAATGATAGCATTAAACCTCCTGTAGTGTTTCCTCCATTATCTTTTACACCATATTCACCAAATGTAAATACTGCAATAAATGGAACTCCTTTTGCTTCTTTCTTTAATTGTTTATGAACTTCAGAAATTCTATCTCCAATTCCTAGTCTTCTTCCTCCACAGTGAATTAATAAGTATGCTCCTATATCTTTTCCTATTTCTTTATTTAGTTCTTTCATTGTTTTTCCTGTAGAATCTATTAATTCGTCAACTGTTGCTTCCATTTGAATTACTGCTGTATTTTCTGCTAGGTTTGCTCCTATATTCATTGAACCATCAGCATTTCCAAACATAGGATGGCGAATTGCAACTAAATCTCCTAATCTATCTTTTACACCTAGTGGTTTTGTTATTGTTGTTACTAATAAATTGTTTTCTTTTAAGTCTTTTGGTTTTGCACCTGTCCAAGATGCATATTTCTTTTGAGCTGGGATTCCATCTATTTCTACTAAAGTTCTGTTTCCTTTTACTTTTGTAATTACTCCTGAATTTGTTGTTTCATTATATGCTCCTGTAAATACATTTTTTATTTCTTTGTCTGTATAGAAAAATGCTACTGCAACACCGTCTGCAAATACTTTGTCATTTGTATAAATGCTCCATTTTCCTTCTACAGTATTATCTGCTGCGCTTCCTCCAAATACTGGAACCATTCCAATTACTTCTTGAATTCCTTTGATATAAAATTCTTCTTCTGCAGGTGATGCTACCATATAGAAATATGCTGGTGCATCTGTTCTTCCTGCTTTTTTCATAGCTTCTAAAGCTACTTTTCTTCCTGTTTCTCTTGGGTCTTTTCCTCTTTCTGAACTTGCAACTCCTACTGTTGTTTCTGGGTCTCCTATAGCTAAAATTCCTGTAAATCCTTTTTCTCCTGAAATAAATCCATCTGGTACGATTAAACCAGCACTAGATGTACATCCAATTATTGGTGCTGTTCCTAATTCTGATTTTGCTCCTTCTAAAACTTTTTTTACATCACTATCTACTGATGTATATAAAAATGCTACTTTTGTTTGAACTAAGTCTACTACTGCTTTTTTTGCAGAGTCCTTTCCTTGTGTATAACTATCTTCATTTGTGCTCCATCCTACATTTGATTTTAACATAATTACTCCTCCTTCGTAATCCAAAAAATTCTATGTAAATTATATCAATATATGTATTTTATTACAATAAATTTAATTTAAATGTCATAAAAATGTAACAATAATGTAACTTAGGAACAAAAAAAGACAAGTTTTTTTCTTGTCTTTTTCTTTATTTAAATTTTAAATATAGATTTCTAAAAAGCTAAGTATAATATATACTATATAATAGATTGCTTCTACTATTACAAACTTTTTAATAAAATCTGAATTTTTTTCTATTCCAAATAATGCCTTCATTCCAAAATAGCTTAAAACAATTGTAATTACATGACATAATGATGTAAATGGTCCTGTTAGAGTGCTTACTCTATGGTTTAATAATGTTAATAAACTTACAATTGATGCTATTACCATAGGAATGTTTGCAGATGTTATAGTTGAAATTACTGTTGTTAAATCTTTTTTTACTTTTCCTTTTACAACAAATACTATAATTGACATTACAAGTATGCTAATTATTGGAGTAATTCCTGATATTACTATTCTTAAAATACTTTCTCCGAAGTTTTGCATATCCCCATAAATTTAATGAAAAACATTCATGTACTAGTTCTACAATACACCAAATTGCAATTATTATCACTACATATTTTAAGAAATTTTTATCTTTTTTTGTTGCTATTTCATTTAATTTTTCAAGAGGTCTTTTAAACATTTCTGTTACAAAACCTTTTGTTTCTAAACTATCTTTTTTGATATCTACATTTTTAATAGTACTTTTTACTTCATTTACAGTTTGTGTTGCTTCTTGCTTAATTTCTTTTGTGCTAACTTTGTTTTTATATTCTGACATTAGTCACCACTTCCTTTATTTTTACTAATCTCCTAAGCATATTCCTATATTTCTTGCTGTTTTTACTAGGTCATGATCCATTGTAACAAATCTTACATTGCTATCTTTAGTTCCACCTTGTACTGCTCCAATTTCTTTATTGTTTCCGATTACTTCTTCTAATGGAACATATCCGAAGTTTTCCATTTTGTATTACTGTTAAAACTCCAAATTTTCCTTCTAAGGCTAATTCCATTGCTTTTGCTCCATATTTTGTTGATAAAACTCTATCATAGGCAGTTGGTGTTCCACCTCTTTGCATATATCCTAATATTGTACATCTAGATTCTAACCCTGTTAATTCTTGCAATTTTTTAGCAACTCTATTTCCTTCTCCACCAAATTTAACACTTATTCCAGCTTCATTATCTATTCCTTCTGCAGAATGTGTAGTTTGTTCTTTATTAATAGGATGAGCTCCTTCTGAAACAACAACAACACTAAATGGTTTTCCTCTTTTCTTTCTTTTTTCTATTGCTTCTGCTGCTTTTTCTATATCATAAGGTATTTCAGGAATTAAAGCTACATCTGCTCCTCCTGATATTGCAGATTCTAATGCAATCCATCCTGCAAATCTTCCCATTACTTCTAGTACCATAATTCTATGATGTGTTTCTGCTGTTGTATGAAGTCTATCTAATGCTTCTGTTGCAACATGTACTGCTGTGTTATATCCAAAAGTTATGTCTGTACAAGCAACATCATTATCAATTGTTTTTGGAACTCCTATTGTATTTATTCCTTTTAAGAATAAATCTCTTGCTGATTTTTGTGTACTATCTCCTCCTAATGTAAATACACAATCAAATCCTGCTTCTTTAACATTTTGAACACATTTATCTGACAAATCTTCATATGTAACTGTTCCATCTTCATGTTCTACTTTATAATGGAAAACTATAGCATTTGTAGATGAACCAATTATTGATCCTCCTTTTGGAAGAATTCCATTTGCTAGTGGATTTCCATCTAATCTTATATAATTATTTTCTACTAAACCTCTATATCCATCAATATATCCATAGCATTCTATTCCGTGTGTTTCAGCAGTTCTTTTTATTGCTCTTATTACCGCATTAAACCCTGATACATCTCCTCCATTTGCTAAAATTGCTACTTTTTTAATCATTTCTTTCTCCTCCTCTTAAGTTTATAAATTTACCAGATTATATTATATCAGTATTTTTAAATTTTACAACACTTTTCTTTTATTTTTCTATATTTTCTTTAGCTTTCTATTGTCATTAAGTGTCAATACCAATCTTTAAAAATATATGTAATAATTAAGTTAGTCAAAAAATAAGGTGATTTTATGATAAAAGAAAAGAGGATGAAAAAGTCTTATACTCAAGAAAAAATGTCAGAACTCTTAGGAATTAGTTTAAGACAATATGTAAGAATTGATAATGAAGAAGATTTGCCAAGAAGAGATGTTTTAAGAAACCTTATTCATGAACTTGATATGTCAAACGAAGAAATTGGCGAATACATAAGAAACATGATTGCTTAAAATGCTAGTAAAATCAAAAACTAGCATTTTATTTAGTTGAAATATGTATATTTTCTATTGCAGCTCCCATTTCTCTAGAAATTATATTTTGCACTTTTGCAACTTCTTCTGCTGTAATTTCCTCTTTTCCTATAATTATACTTATACTTAAATTATTTACAAATATTACACTTTTTTCAAAACCTTTTGTTTTTATTAAGTTTTCACATATCATTATACTGTTTTTTGTATCATTTATTTTTTTAATTTCATCTGTTGCAGATTGTTTTTGTGTTTCTGTTGCGTTTTCTGAATTTAAAATATTTTCATATGTTTCTATCATTTGAGAATACATTGTGTCCCTTTCTAATTTTGATTTTTCAAAATAATCATCATCTTCTTCTTTGTTCACTTCTCCATTTGTCTGTTCTGTTTGTACTTGGTTTTGGTCTTCTTTCTCTTCATTTTCATTATTTTCTTTAGTTTCTTTACTAGCATCTAAATTTTCTTCAACAACATTTTGACTATCATTAGAAGCTATATCATTACTACTTACAAGTTTTGCATCTCCTATTTGTTCATTACTTGTATTATTTAAATTTTCACTTTCTGTCTCAACACTTGTTTCTATGCTATTTAGGTTTTCTGTTCTATTTGTATAATTTAAATATCCAACTGTCATAAGTACAAGTGCAATAACATAAATAATTATCTGATTTTTCTTAAATATTTTCATAAACTATTTCCTCCTAATTCATTTCAAATACTTGAATTTTATGTGTTGCAAGTCCAGTTAAGGCTTCTACTGCTTGAATTATATTATTTTTAACTGCTGCATTATTTGCACCTTTTGCTGTGATTATTGCACCTTCTATTTTAGGTTTTATTACTTTTGTAGTAATTGGTGTTTTTTTGCCATCATTTTCTTCATATATTACATTTTTATTTGTTTCTGTTTGTTCTATTTTTCTTACTCCTCCTTCTGTATCTGTTTCTTCTGTTGTGCTTGTACTTGAATTTTCATCAAACATTGCAACAACTTCGCTAGATTCTGAATAATTAACACATACTTTAACTTCTCCTACTCCTTGTATTTTAGATAAAATTTCTTCTAGTTTTTCTTCTAGACTGTTTGTATCTTCTACTTCATCAGTATTTTCTTCTGTAACATTTGCTATTTTTTTATTATTTACATTTGTATTTTCGTTTACTTGTTTATTATCTGTTTTACTTCCACTCCATATAAAGTTAATAATTACAATTGTAATTACAGATATTATTACAAAGAAAACCAAATTTTCAACTTTTTTATTTTCATTTCCTTTAGCATCTTCTTTATTTTTAAAAAACTTATTTAATTTATCTTTAAACAATCTTTAGTCACCCCATATTCTTCTATTAAAAAGTTTTCTATATCTTTTATTTCTTCTGTTTTTACCTTTTTAGTATTACTTTCTGATGTTTCTTTCGTTTCTTCTTTTGCATTTTCTTTAGAATTAATATTTATTTTTATTTTTTCTATTTCTTCTACAATTCTATTCTCTACATTATTATTTTCATTTTCTTTATTTTGTTTTTCTTCATCTTCTTCTTTTTCTAAATCAATTTCTATTTTATCTATTTTTGTTTCTTCTTTACTTCCAATTGTTACACTTGCTTTAATGTTTTTTACTTTATATCCTTTGTCTTCTAATTTTTTTGTTATATCTTTTTCTAGTTCTTTTTTATATAGTTCTCCTATTCTTTTATCCATAGTTTCTTGATTTACAGCTTCATTTTCATTAATGTTATTAGAAGTTTCGGTATTATTAGAAAATTCATTTAAATCAAAATTTTCTATACTAAATACTTCTTTTTCTTTAATTAAAGGTGAAATTATATTTAAAATAATAAAAACTCCAAAAACTATTTTTATATATTTTTTTGTTTTATTATTTGGAAGTAACATTTCTAAAATAGAAACTATTACAATTATAATTCCTAGGTTTTTCACCCATGAACTTAAAAATTCTATCATCTATACATCATTCCTGTATTTGATATTTTTAAAACTAGAGTTGTTCCAATTATCAGCATAACCGCAAGTGCTGAGAGAATAGCTAAAAATATTTTAAAAATATCTCCTATTTGATCTAATAAATCAGTTATATTTTTATCTGCTATAGGTTGTACTATTGCTGTAAGTAATTTATAGCTAATGGTCAGAACTGCAAGTTTTATAATTGGCATTATACATATTCCGACAATTATTATTACTCCTATTATTCCTGTTGCATTTTTTAGTATTATTCCACATCCCAAAACAGTATCTACAGCATCTCCTAGGATTTTTCCGTACGACAGGAACTGCACTAGATACAACTGCCTTTGTAGTTTTTGCTGTAATTCCATCTACACTACTGGACAATGTTCCTTCTAACGAAATAACTCCAACAAAAACTGTAAGTACAATTCCTAAAAACCATACTATTCCAGATTTTAAAAATTTTGCTATTTTATCTATTTGAATTTGATTTGATATTTTTGAAATTATTACTAAACTTGTAAATATTAAAACTAATGGAATAATTATAGTTTGGATTATATTTCCTATAAAGTTTATTAAAAATATTGTTATTGGTTCTATAATACTACTTGTTGTTATGCTTCCTGTAGAAATCATAAGTGTAGTTAAAAGTGGTACTAAAATATTCATAAATCCTACTAAGTTTGCTGATGTTTCTTCTACCATTTTCAAAATATCTGAAAAACTTCCCATTATTATTGTTACTATTATTATGTATTGAACATAATATATTAATTTTCCTATAGTATTGTTTTCTAAATTATCGCTAATTGCTTTTAAAACACTATGTATTACAATTATTGCTAATATGCTAAAAATAGCTTTTAAACCTGATAACACTTCTGTTCCAAATAGTGATAGTATTTTTCCAAAAATTTTATCATTTTCCACTTTTCCACTTATTGCTTCTTCTAAAATTTTATCTATATCTATATTTTCAAAAAATTCTCCTTTGTATTTTTCTGCTTCACTTAAAAATGTGTTAATTCCAAACTCTTCTTTTTGTTCTTCTATTACTTCTTCATTTTCTTGTGCTAAAACATTATCTATTGGAAATATTATAAAAATGATTAGAATGACTATGATAAATACTCCTATTTTACTTATTTTTTTCATTTGTAACACCTTCTTTAGTCTATGGCAATACTTTTAAAATAATTTCCAATAAACTAGATATAATTGGAATTGACATAGATATTATTATTATTTTTGTACCTATTTCAATTTTACTAGCAATTGCTGCTTCTCCTGAATCTTTACATATACTTATTGCAAATTCTGACAAAAAAGCAATACCTGTTATTTTTATTAATAGTCCCAAAAACTCACTATTAATAGATGCTTTGTTTGATATTGATTGCAATAAATTTATTATTCCAGTAAGTTTATCTGTCACAACAAGTAATATTAGAACTCCAACTAAAAGACTAACATATATGCTAAATTCTGGCTTATATTGTTTTAAAATTATTATTATTATAAGTCCGAATTAAAGCTATTCCTATAATTCTAATAACTTCCATTTTATTTTCCTTTATAAATTAAAAATTGTTCTTACAGTATCAAATAATCCGCTTATTTCTTTAATTACCATCGTAAGAACTATTACAAGTCCTGCTAAAGTTGTCATCATTGCTTGGTCTTCTCTTCCTGCTCTTACTAGCACTTGATGTAATACTGCAACCAAAATTCCAATTGCTGCAATTTTAAATAATAAATTAATGTCCATTGTCCCCTCCTAAAATAATAAAACAACTATTGCAAGTCCAATTGTAGTTCCTAATTTACTATATAATTTTTCATTTTTTAGTTTTTCTTCTACCGCTTCTTTTGTTTGATTTTCTAATAAAGTTTTAGTTGTTTCTATTTGTCCTAATTGCCCTTCTATGTCTGTTGCACCCAGTAATTTTCCTAGAGTTTTTAATATTTCTTTATCTTCTTTTTTTAGGTTAGTTATGCTTTCATCTATAGCTTTTTCCCATGCTGTAGAAATATTTTCTTTTTTCATTTTTTCTTTTGCTAAATAAAAAATGTTTCCTACATTTTTTACTTTGCTTTTCTCTAATTCATTAAATAACTCTGGTATTGGTTCATATGTAAATTTAATTTTTGTTTTTAATATGTTTAATGAATTTTCTATTTCCTCTAACTCTTGTAATCTATATACATATTTTTTTGAAAGTGATTTTCCAATTAGGGTTGAGGCAACTAAAATAAGAAATAATATAAAATATTTTA
>CALXCM010000016.1 GCA_944386785.1 uncultured Clostridia bacterium
CAGACTGATCTAAAACTACATGGTCATAAGCTTTTAGTCTTATTCTAATTTTTTCACTTGTTGCTACTGTGTTTGCCATTGTAATTTTCCCTCCTTTTAATTTTGTTTTTTCTTTTCGGCTTTTGCCGGAGATAGCTAAGTTTGCTATCGAAATTACCGTGGCAAGTTTAAACGCACTCTGGTGTTTTGAATATCACCTATATAAAAACCCAAAATATGCATGATAATTCTGGGATAAGTGTGCATTTTAGATTCAACTTACCGCCTGGTCTTTGCCATGACATACTCCACCGAAGTTCCCTCCACCCCACATTTCCGTAAGGATGTAGCCACATTCAGCTTCAACGCTTAATTCATGCTTATATATTATATAATGCTTTTCTAGTGATGTCAACAGTTTTTTGAAAATTTATGCAAATTTCAAACTTTTTTAATCAAAGAGATATGCTCTTGAGACAAAATTGCTCCGTCCCCATTTGTCTCATTCGACAAATTTAGACAAAAATGAGAAAAAAGGGGACTGTCCCCCTTTCTCTCATCCTTTTATTATTTTGTCTATTGATTGTTCTCTCATTTCTTTTATTATTTTGCAGCTGTTATCTAGTTTTGCTTGTTCTTCTTCGTTTAAGTCTAAGTTTACTAATTCTCTTACTCCATGACTATTTATTACTGCTGGAACTCCAATATATATATCATCTTGTCCATATTCTCCATCTTTTAAATATGTAGATACTGTAAGTATTGAGTTTTCGTTATTTAATATTGCTTTTACTAATCTATTTAATGCCATTCCTATTCCGTAATATGTTGCTTTTTTCTTTTCTATTATTTCATATGCTGCGTTTACAACGCCTTTGTGTATTTTTTCTAAGTCTTCCATTGGATGATGATTATCTTTCATTACATCTTTTACTTTTTTACATCCAATATATGCATGTTCCCATGGTACAAATGAAGAGTCTCCATGTTCTCCCATTATATATGCATGTATGTTTTTACTAGAAATTTTAAAATAATCTGCCATTAAGTAACGAAGTCTTGCTGTGTCTAATACTGTTCCTGATCCTATTACTCTTCCTCTTGGAAGTCCTGATACTTCTGATACTACATATGCCATTAAGTCTACTGGGTTACTTGCAACTACTATTATTCCATCAAAACCACTTGCCATTATACTTTCTGTTATATCTTTCATTATTTTTGTATTTGTTTCTGCAAGTTCTAATCTTGTTTGACCTGGTTTTTGTGCTATTCCTGCTGTAATTACAATTACTTGTGCATCTTTACAGTCTGGATAGTCTCCTGCTTTTATAACCATTTTTTGTGGTGCATATGGTAATCCGTGAGCTAAGTCCATTTCTTCACCTATTGTTTTATCTTTGTTAATATCGATTAAAATTAATTCGTTTATTCCTCCTTGGTTTAGCATTGAATATGCCATACTCATTCCTACAAATCCAGTTCCTACTAGAACTACTTTTCCTTTTTTCATATTATCCTCTCCTTTGTTCACTTTTTGTTTTATTATTTCTTATGAACATTAGTTATTATATCACGATTTTTTTATTTAGGAAAGATTTTATTTTACTTTTTTTGGATTTTATGATATAATCCAAGAAAAATCAAAGTAAGGAGTGCTTTTTATGAGTTCAAATTCAGATGCTACTACTACTTTGGCCGAGAATAAAGTTTTAATTTTATATATTTTAACTAGAGTTTCTCGTGATATAAAACAAGATGATTTGTTTAAAATTATTACTTCTATTAATGATATTAATTATTTTTATTTTAAACAGATTTTAACTGATTTAATAGATTCAAAGTTAGTAGGTTCATATACAAAAGAAGAAGAACCAGTTGTCAGAATTACTTCTGAAGGGAAAAATGCATATATTCTTACAAAAGATGTTTTACCAGGAATTTTAAAATTAAAAGCAGATAATAAGTTTAAAGAAGAGTTTAAAAATTTAGCTGAAGAGTCTTCTGTTGTTGCTGAGTTTATTCCTAAAAACGAAAATGATTATACTGTTAAATGTAAAATAATCGAAAATAATGAAACAGTTTTTGAGGTAAGAACTTTTGCTGGTTCTAGACAAAGAGCTAAAAAAATTGTAGATAATTGGAAAGAATATGCAAATCACATTTATCCAAAAATCTTAGATTTATTATTAAATTCTGAAGATGATAATAATGTGGAAAGCAATAATGTAGATAAAAATTAAAAACTATATAGGAAAGTTTTTGCTTTCTTATATAGTTTTTTTGTTTTAATTATATTTAAAATATACAAACTATTAAAAATATTAGTATTTTTATCATACATCCTAAGAACAAATTATAATTAATACATTTTATTCCTTTATTATTTATTTTTTCAAATCCTGAAACTATTTTTTCTATTTCTTCTTTTGTAGAAATCTTTATATCTTCCATATATTGTTTTGCTAAAAATTTTGCTTTTATCATAGCATCATTTTCTAGAAATGCCCTTACCATATAATATACAAAACTAAGTATTATTAATATAGAAAGAAAAATATTTTTATATGGCAAAATATTAAATATTTCTAAAATGCAAATAATAAAAAAGTATATTAGGTAAAAATTTGAAAACCAAAAATTAAATAGTAGTAGTTTTCTATCTTGAACAGAATGCAAGCATTCATGTGCTATTGTTTGAATTCTTGTATATGTATTTCTTACATTTGCAATACTTATTTTATTTGTAATTGCAATATATAGACTTGTTTTAGTTTCTTTATTTTCTTCTATTTCTACATTTTTATTATCTAGCATTTCTAAGTATGTTTTACACATTTCTATGTTTTCTGGATATTTATTAGCTAATTTATCTAATTCTTCATCTTTTCCTATTTCTTTTAATTCTTTTAATTGATATCCGAAGATAAATTTTAAGATTATTACTATTATTAATATAATTATTGCTAAAGCTAAATATTCCATGTTTTGCCATCTCCTTTATTCTAAAAAAGGAAGAATACTTTGAAATTTTTTAAGCATTTCTTCCCTTTTTTATTGTCTATTTTTTATTCCATTACATCTTTTATTGCTTCACCTATTATTCTATTTACATCTGCAATTAGAATATTAAATTTTGTTTCTGCATCAAAATATTTTTTTGCTGTATCATCTTCTACTAGTTCTTGATATAAGTCTTGCATTTTTTTATAGCTTTCTTCATCCTTTTTTCCTGTTTGCATTGCTTTTATTTGTGTTTCATATCTTACTTTATCAAATTCTTTCATTTTTTCTTTTAAAGTGCTATTTAAATTTATCGCTTGTCTTGCCATTTTAAAATTTATATATTCTTCTGAATTTTTTATTTCTCCTGCTAGTCTATTTGCTGTATCATAAACATTCATTTTATTCTACCTCCGCTGAAGATTCTTCTTGCACAAGTTCTGGACCTGTAATTTCTACTTTTGCATTTTTAGGGCAAATATGTACAAAAGTATTTCCATCATTTACTTTTATTTCATTTCCATCTAAGTCTTGATATTTAGTTTTTTCATCTCTTGCATTTTTTATACATTTTATTTTAATTGCTTTTCCATTTGTTATATAATATCCATCAAATGTTCCTATATTATTTAATCCTTGTCTTCCTTTGTTTTCACCATCATCTAATGTAAAATTATTACATAATGTTATTATTATATTTTTTGTAGTTATTGGCTCTTTACTATCCCAATCTGTTTGTTCTTTTCCTCTTGCATATCTTTCATATACTTTGTTTTCTTCATCATAATAATATTTTACTGTTTGAAGGTCTGAATGTGGAATTGTAACTTCTATTGCTCCTTGACCATTTGATAAATTTACTTCATCTATTGAATAGTTTAATACACTTGTTTCATCTGATGTTGTTCTATATTTTTTATTTTTTGCAGATTGTAATAGTTTTTCTGTACTTGTTACTGCATTATGTGGTGCATATTTATCTTTTACACGCCAGAATGTTGTTCCATCTTCTGCTATTCCATTTATGTCATTGATGCTATATTTTTTTATATCACTTTCTGCTTGAGGACTTTGACCAAAATGTACATATATTGCATCATTTTCCATTGCATAGTCTAAAAAGTAATGTCTTGCACTTCTTACAGGTCCAATTTTTTCTAAATTAGTTCCTTTAAATAATGCCATAAGTCTTGTTTCTCCACCTTCTGCAATAATTTCATAAACCATATATGCTTTGTTCAAACCTGCTTGTGGCCATGCGTCATTATGATTATCTATCATTACAGCAATTGGTCTATCATTTCCTTGATATATTTGTACTTTCTTTTCTTCTGACACTCCTGTTAAAATATCAATAGGGTTTTCTACTGTATTTCCTGATTCTTTTTTATCTTGTGTTATTTTATATGCAAGAATTCCTCCTGCTGCAATAATTAATATTACTAAAATAACTATTAATACTCTTACTCCTGATTTTTTCTTTTTCCTTGGCATTTTATCCTCCTTAAGGTTAGTCTCTACTTATTTTTAGCATATCTAAAATCTTATCTTCTTTTTTTCTCATAACAACTTTGTCTTTTTCTTCTATATGATCATATCCCATTAAATGATAAAATCCATGCACTACCATATAGCTTAATTCTCTTTCGAAACTATGACCATATTCTTTAGCTTGTCTTTCTACTTTATCAATTGAAATTACAATATCTCCTAAAACATCTTCATAAAGAAAATCTTTATTTTTTATTTTTTCATCTAATTCGTCTTTTTGGAACATAGGAAAAGATAATACATCAGTTTCTTTATCTATATTTCTGTACTTTTTATTTATTTTTCTAATATTTTCTGGTGTTGTTAAAGTTATTGTTATATATAGTTTTGAATCTGTTAGTTTTTCTTCTTTAAAACATTCTTCTAAAACATTTGAGATAACTTTTTCATATTCTTTTTTTTCTTCTATGTTCTCATATATTATTTCATACATATTATGCAACTTCCTTTTTTAACTTTCTTGTAAAATTATTTGTTGTTCTGCAAGAATTTTTAAGTTCTCTCATTGCTCCATAATCTACTAATTTTCTTTTATAATATTTTATTATTTTTGAATAATCTGTTTTTGTGTTCCATAATTTTTTCATGTCATTTTTTATAAATAACACTTCTTTTTGTTTTACATATTCTATAAAGTCATTTTCTTTTAATTTTGATATTTCTTTATATTTTGCTAAAAACTTTTTATATTCTTCTCTAGCACTTGGTGTATTCCAATATACTTTTGTTGATAATAGTTTTACATTATAGTTTTCTATTAATGTTATTAACATTGAATATGCTCTTTCTCTTTTTGTTGCAATTTTAGTGTCTTGCACAAGTATTCTTGCATCTTTTAATAGTTTTTCATAGCATTGTTCTGCAACAATTAGAGGTAAACTATGAGTAAATAATTTTCTACTAATTTCTAATAAGACCATATTTTTTTCTATATTATCTCTTGTATCTAACTTTCCTACTGTAAAGCTTTCAAATTTTTCGTATTCTGCTACTACATCTTTATTTTCTTTTTCATAGTTTCCATCTATTTTCAAAGTTAATATATTATTTATATATTCTTCTAATGTATAGAAAATTTTTGTATAAATCCATTCTTTACTTGAATCATATTTATTTATTGTGTCTGCAACTTTTATAGAGTAATTTTTTAATATAGATTTATATAAACTGTCCATTTTTGAGATATAAAATTTATTATATCTATCTAATAATTTTCCTTTATTATTTTCTTTAATTCCTTCATAGTCTAGTTCTAATAAGTATTTTTGTTTTCTATATTTATACTCATTATATTCATTTTCTTTTAAGCTAGTTATTTCATAATATTTTGCAAGTGCGTTTTTTTCAAATTCTGATGCTGTATTATTTTTTACTTTTTTATAAACAGAATCCATTACATATTTATCTAATGCTTCTAGATATGCTTCATATGCAGTATTATATTTTTTTTCTAGTTCTTCATTATTTGTTTTATCTATTTCATAATTTTCATGGGCTTTTAATAAGCTGTTTCTTTTTATTGAAATAAGCATTCCATTTAACCCAATTTTTGTTGGTATTAATATTTTTGTTAGTGTATTTGTTATTTTATTAAAAAATGTTTTATCTGTTCCAGTTATTCTTAAACTTCTTTCTTCCATTACTTATCATCCCTTCAAAATACAATCTTTTCATTTGTTCCTATATTTTCAAGTACTTCATAAGTAACATATACATCTACGCTTCCTTTATTTTCGTAGCTATTTATGTTTTTGTTTACTATGTTTTTACCATTTTCAATTTCGTTATCTAATTCTTCTTCTAATTCTTTAATTGCTTTGTTTTTTGCTTCTTCTATAGTATATGTTTTTTTAACTTCTTCTACTTCTTTATTTGTTATTTTTACAATAGAAATTGGTAAATAAAAGTTTGAAAATATTCTTATTTTATTCTCAGTTTCTATTGTATCATAATTTTCGAATTTTGAAACCCTTTTAGACAAATTTATTTGAAAATTATTTATTTTAATCTTATATTTTTCTTCAATATTTCCTGTTTCTCGTTTTTCCGTAGTATTTAAAGGTATTGTTTTTGATTTTGTGTACCAAACTTTTGCTTCTATTTCTCCTTTTGCATGGACATATCTAAGACCTGTATATTTTCCTTCCATCCATCCATTTATTAAAATATCTCCTTTTTTTACGACATCTCCTACTTTTACATTTGCAGTTCCATCTGCAGCATTTATTTTTGTAATTATTCCTTCTTTGTCAGAAACAATATTACAATATTCGTCATCATTTATTATTTCTGGCTTTTCTTCTGTTTTTACTAATTTTATAATAGCATTTGTTCCTTTTAGTTCTATTCCCATCCAAGCAATGTCTTGTCTTTCTAATCTTATTTTATTAATTATTTCTTTTGTATTGATTTTTTGTTTTAAAGTTCCAATTTTTAAGCCTGCATTTTCTATATCTTGCTCAATATTTTCTAGCTTTTCGCCATTTTCTTCTACTATTTCCACATTCCATACAAAGTTTGAGGATAACATTATTAATATAATTAAGATTAATAAAAATATGAAAAATATTTTTCTTTTTTTGTATTTGTTAAGTAAAAAAGGTAAGCCCTTTTTTTGTTCTATTTTAATTTTACTCTGAGTTTTTTTAGCGATTTTAACTACATTTTTAAAATCACTTGTTCTTATATTAAAATATACTTTTACTTCATCTTTTTTCTTTATATTCCAAATAGTAATTTTTTGATTTCTACAAATATTAATTAATCTTTCTATATAAAAACCTTCTACCGATATTTTTAAATATCCTAAAATATATGAAAATAATATTTTTATAAACATTTTTAATCTCCTTCATCTAATGTTCTTTCTATATCTAAGCTTTCAATTTTTCCTGTTACTTTTATATCATCATTTGACATATTTTCTAAATTTAGGTTATATCCATTAATACTTACAATTCCTATATATGTACTTATTCTTACAAAAAATTCTTCATATTCTAATATTCCTTTAAAATTTTCTATTATTAATTCATCAAATCCTGTAATTATTATTTTAGGTTCATTTGAATATACTTCTTTTGGTATTTCCAAAAGTTTATCTAGTTTTCTTGCATAATTTCTCTTTCTCACATTTTCCTCCCTTAGTTTTCAAACTCATCTAATGATTTAAATTTATATCCCATATTTTTAATTTCTTTAATTACTTCATCTAATATATTAGTATTTGTTTTTGAATTACCATGTAGAAGCATTATTTCTCCATTATGTACATTTTCTAATATTTTCTTTTTGGCATTTTCTTCGTTTGGCTGATTGTCTTCATTCCAATCTTCATATGCAAATGACCACATTACTGTTTTATATCCTAATTTGTTTGTTTCTTCTAAAGAATATTTGCTAAATTCTCCTTTTGGTGGACGCAAATATTTCATTTCATAGTCAAATTTTTCATATAGTCCTTGATGTAAATTAATTACTTCTTTTTTTATTTCTTCTTCTGTTAGACTTGGCATACTTTTGTGATTTACTGTATGGTTTCCTACAATATGACCTTCATCTAACATTTTCTTTACTAAGTCTTCTGCTGTATTTAAATAATGAGCTGTTATAAAAAAAGTTGCTTTTACATTGTTTTCTTTTAATATATCTAAAATTTTAGATGTATAGCCTGCTTCATATCCTTCATCAAATGTTAAATATATATTTTTTTTCTCACTATTTCCTAGACAAATTCCTCCATTTTCTTCTAAAATTCTTCTATTTTCTTTTCCTACATCAGGTTGTTCATGATTTTTATTTCTTTTTATACCCCATTCTAATTTTTTATCTAAAGCAGCACTTACATTTATTGTTTTATTTTGATTATTACTTTTTACTACACTTATTGTAAAAATTGATATGATTAATATAAAAATTACAATTTTATCTAAATTTTTTTCTTCTTTCATAGAACTTTTTGTTCCTCCTTTATTTTTTAAAAAACATTCACTATTCTAGTTATTAAATAAATTTGCAAGTACCCTATTGACAACTTTTGTATTTTAGATTATATTGTAAATATTATTGGAAAAATAAGGTAATTTGATTGTTTTTGTCAAATCTTGTTTTTCATTTTTTTATTACTATATTTATTTATATTATAAAGGGGAGAAAGATATGTTAAATTTTATTCTTTGCGATGACAATTTACATTTATTAGATCGTTTGGAAAAGTTACTAGATAACATTTTTGTTAAAAATAATTTTGATGCAAAAATTTCTTTGAAAACAGCTGATTACAATAAGGTACTAGATTATATTACTAATAACAAAGTTGATGTTATCTTGTTAGATATTAATTTGAAATCAAATAAAACTGGATTACAAGTTGCAGAACAAATTAGAAAAATTAATAGAAATATTTATATAATTTTTACTACTGGTCATTTAGAATATGCAATGGTTGCTTATAAATATAAAACTTTTGATTATATTGCAAAACCTATTAGTTATGACAGATTAGAAGAAACAATAATTAGATTATTTGAAGATATTAATAGTGAACCAAAGAAATATATTAAGTTAGATAATAAAAACACTGTAGTTGATTCATCAGAAATTGAATATGTGAAAAGAGATGGTATGAAACTAGTTTTCCATACCTCTTGTCGTGATTATGATATTTATAGCTCTTTTAATAAATTTCAAGAAAGGTTGCCTGAAAACTTTATAAGATGTCATAAATCTTATATTGCAAATATTTCTCAAATCAAGGATGTTGAACCTGTATCTGGTACTATCACTTTTAGAGATAATTCTTCTTGTGAGATAGGACCAAAATACAAATCAGAGTTTATGGAGGTTTTGAGAAAGTATGGAAATTTTGAATAATATTTGGGTAGCATTATCTACTCCTAATGAAAATTTACTTAATATTTTAAGTATTCCACTTTATTTTGTGGAAAATTTATTAACTATGTATTTATTCCTTAATATAACTAATATTTCTTCTACAGGAAAACAAAAAGTTTTATTTGTTATATTAATGTCTATAGTTTCAATATTTACTATAAATATAATTCCTAATCCATTTAATATTTACTTAAATTACATTATTATGTTTATATTAGTTTGTACTATATTCAAAGGAACAATATTAAGAAAGTGTTTATCACTACTTATTTCACTAATTATTTTTAATTTAGTAGGTGCTTTGATATTAAATCCTTTTCTTAGGATTTTTAGAATTAATAGTGATGAATTAGCTGTTATTCCAATATATAGATTATCATATGCTTTAATATTATATACAGGTGTAATTATATCAACTTTAATTTTTAGAGCTAAAAATCTTAAATTAAACTTTCTTGATGATATTGATACAAAAAGTAAATATATTATAGTTGTTAATTTTATATTAGGTATTTTAACAATAATCATACAATCTGTAACATTATACTATTTTGTAGATTCCTTGCCACTTGTATTAACATTTTTAAACTTTATGACTTTTCTATCATTTTTTGTTATAAGTATTTATAGTATAACTAGAGTATTTAAATTATTTTTAGCTCGTAAAGAGTTAGAAAGTGAAAAAGCATATAACAAAACTTTAAGAATCTTACATGATAGTGTTAGAGGTTTTAAACATGATTTTGATAATACTGTTACAACTATTGGTGGGTATATTAGAACAAATGATATGGAAGGCTTGAAAAATTATTATTTACAATTAGAAGATGATTGTCAAAAAGTGAACACTTTATATGTCTTAAATCCTGAAATTATTAATAATGATGGAATATATAATCTGCTTACTACAAAATATCACGAAGCAGAAGAAAAAGATATTAAAGTTACAATTACTGTTTTATTAGATTTGGGAAATTTAAAAATGAGAATTTATGACTTTGCCAGAATTCTTGGCATACTTCTTGATAATGCAATTGAAGCAAGTTCTGAAAGTGATGAAAAAATTATTAATATAACTTTTAGAAATGACTCTAAAAATTCAAGGCAATTAATTATTATTGAAAATTCTTACAAGGACAAAAATCTAGATACTGACAAAATATTTGAAAAAGGTATTTCAGGTAAAGAAAATCATACTGGATTAGGATTATGGGAAGTTAGAAAAATACTAAAGAAAACAAATAATGCTAATTTATTTACTAGCAAGACTGATGAGCTATTTTCACAACAACTTGAAATTTATTATTAGTTTATAAATATAAATTAAACCTAGAATTTTAAAGTTCTAGGTTTGTTTTTTATAAAAAATAAAACAGCTTTTTTAAAGCTGCTTTTTAGGATTGACATAACTTTTAAGTGGTTCCTTGGTAGAGATACTTTTCCGCACTTACTCTACCAAGTTTTAATTAATCTTTTTTTATCATTGATGCAGGCATCTTTGGTTGATGGAATATAACCACAACAAAGCATGCTGTATTTGTTGCTTTCGCATATTTTTCTGCTGTTTTTGCTAAAAATTTAAACATATTAATCCCCTCCTTAGCAAATTTATATAATACAAAATACGACCGGTACATATTTTGCATTAAGCTGATTGTTCTGAAGTTTCTCCATATACTTCATATCCATATTTACTATTTGTTAGTCTATATGCTAATCTTGTTATTGTTAAAGTTTGTACAAAATATGCAATTACTATAATATTTGCTATTGTACTATATGGAATAATTAATGCAATAATTAAGCCTATTGTATAAGATATATATGATACTATTTGTTTTTTTCTTCTATCTTTTTTTGCTAAAATTGGAACATTTTCTGTATCTGCTGGTGCATAAAGTTTTATCATTATCATTCCAAATATCCATATTAATGGTATTGCTATATATTTTACTAAATCAGGCATTACAAAAAATTGTGATATATAAGGAATTATACAATAAAAGCCTGTTGTAAATAATATACAGCCTATATGTGTTTTTAAATGTACTCCACCTGATGCACCTTTATATATAAATAGTGCAACAAATGTAAATAATGATAGCCAAAATATTCCTAATATATATGCAACAGCTAGCATTATAAATACTTTCGGAATTTCTCCTACTATATTTTGCAAGCCATAAAATATTACTTCTGCTCTTTCATCATCTATTTCTGGCATTTCTTTTCTAATTCTATTGGTTAAAAATGTACAGATTTTATCTATCATTTTTCCCACCTCTATATTTTTTACAAACAAATTTTATCATTCATGTTTTTCTATATGCTTTTTATTTTATATATTTTTAATTTTATTATACGAATTTTATTTTTTTGATTTTCATAAAATATTTTTATAGTTTTGTAAAATTTAAAAGATACAAAATTCGACAAAAATGAGAGAAACGGGGACTGTCCCCTTTTTTCTCAAAAAAATAGTACATATCAAAAGGCTTGATATATACTATTTTGTTTATATGGTAGCGAAGATGTGATTCGAACACATGACCCTTCGGGTATGAACCGAATGCTCTAGCCAACTGAGCTACTTCGCCATATAAGACGATATTTATTATACTTATTGTTTCTAGATTTGTCAAGACAAAATACAAGAAATTTTTAAATTTCTTGTATTTTGTTCTCTTATTATTGTCTTTTAATTGTATTTTAATTTTCTTTCTATTCTCTCTCTTGTCCTTCTTTTTCTATTTCTTCTTGTTTTTCTACTTTTATTTCTGGAGTTTTAGTTATTTTCATTTCTCTAGTTTTCTTTTTCTTCTTAGACATTTCTTTTTGCATTTTTTCCATGCTTATTTTATATTCATCTGCTTTTTTATCACATGCTTTTGTTGCATCTTCTAATATCTTTATTTGTTCTTTAGAAAGTCCACTATCTATATAAACATCTTTTTCCTCTTTTTCTTCAACTGTTGTTCCAAAGAAACTAGAAAAAAGCCCTCTCCAATCAGTTTTTTTAGTTTTTTTCATTGTATTTTCCATTTTTCTTCCTTAAGCAATTGCTTAAAAGGAGTATTCACCTCTTTCTTATTTTTAATACATATCTATTTTAACATAAAACACTTTTAAAATCAACTGTTTTACAAAATTTGTAATTAATAAGAAAGATTTTGTTTTTTACTTTTTTATTAACTTTTTAAAATTTCCTTTTTAAATTTGTTTTTTGAAGTTTAATTCTCCTATTTCCTCTGTTGGTACATAACCTGGTTTTGCAGAAATTACATCTGGAATTCTATTTACAACTGATGCACAAGTAAGTTCAACTGTTGATGGTCTATTTATTATTAATGTTGTATTTGGTTCTCCTTCAATTGTCCATTCATTTTTATCAAAATCTTCATTTGAATATACTTTTCCTATACATTGTGTTTCTAAAGTTATTCCTTCTTCAGTTTCTGTTGTAACTACTGCACTCATTCCTGTTGCATCTCCTTTTTTTACTGTCATACCTAAAGTTTTTGAATAAATATCTTCTTTATATGTTTGAGGAACTGTTACTTGAGTTTGAGATTTTACAGTTAAGCCTAATTTTCCACATAACCATCCGTTTACATTCCACATATATGATGGTAAGTATTCTCCATTATCAATTAATTTTTGTCTTTCTTCGTCAGATATTCTATCTACAGAAGCAACTTGTTTATCAAATTCATCTAAAGTTAATCCTGCACCATGAGCTTTTGCTAAAGCTATTCCATAGTCTTCTACATTATAGCTAGATGACCCTTTTATTTTAGTAATTTTTTGTGTAGACCCTGCAAGACTTGAGATTAGTTGACCCCAATATATATCTTGATATCCACTTCCTGTAATTGTACAATTTGTCTTTTTTGCCATTTCATCTAATCTTTTAGTAATAGTAGGATTTGAATTCATAGGGAAAAATGCTTCTTCACAAGTAGTTATTGCATTTACTCCAAGTTTTGCGCATAACATTAAAGCATCTTCTACATCAGAAATTAAACTCATAGTAGTTACTATTGCAACATCTGGCTTTGTATTTTTTATCATTTCTTCTGCTTGTTCTACTGAAACTATTTTTACACCTTTTTCTTCACTTTCCATTATTTCTCCTATGTCTTTTCCTATAACATCTGGGTTTACATCAATTGCACCTACTATTTCTCCTCCTTTTTCATAAACATATCTCATTGTGTATTTACTCATTTTTCCGCATCCATATTGAACAACTTTTGTTTTACTCATATAAAATCTCTCCTTTCTTCATACATAGATTATATACTTTTTTTTACTTTTTATACAAGCTTTAGTCCAAAAAAAATACCTAAAAATTTAGGTATTTAAAAATCATTCTAAGATGTGTCCCAAAATGGACAAAAATGTCCATTTGGACCTGTCCCTAATTGGACATTAGAAATTCTTTTAAAACATTTGCTGATCTTCTTGATGCTAATCTTAGATTTTCGTCAAATGTTCTAGCATTTTCTCCATTTGGCACATCTGATACAGTTCTTATTACTAAAAATGGCATTTCTTCTAAATAGCATACTTGTGCAATTGCTCCACATTCCATATCTACTATATCTGCATCAAATTTTGTTCTTATTTTTTCTTTCATATATTTTTCTGTGCAAAAAATGTCTCCTGTTGCAACTACTCCAAGTTTTATTTCATAATTTCTTTCTGGCATTTTGTTTATTGTTTCTTTTAATTTTTCTAATAAGTTATCATCACATTTTACATAGTTTCCTATTCCTGTTATATATCCTTTGCTATGTCCAAATGCTGTTATATCAAAGTCATGTTGTACCACAGTTCTTCCTACTACTAAGTCTCCAATTTTCAAATTAGGGTTTATTGCTCCTGCTGTTCCAACATTTATTATGCAATCTAATTTGAAATTATCTATCATACTTTGAGTCAATCTTGCGGCATGTACTTTTCCTACTCCACATTTTGCAAGTACACATTTTTTATCTTTTATTTTTCCTTCATAAAATTCTATATTATGCATTCTTTTTACTTCTTCATCTGTCATTAGTTTTTCTACTTCTTGAAATTCTTCTTCCATTGCTGTTATTATTCCTATTTTTTTCATATACATCACCGCCTTCTAGTTTTTACAGCTATATTATATCGTATTTTTCCTATTTAATCAATCATCTCTTTTAAAAAAGACTTGCAACATTTTATATTTTAGTATAATATAATACCATAATTGAAAGATGCAAAAAAATATTTTTTTTTAAAGGAGTGTGATGATTTTTATTGATTTAATATAAAGCGCCTGAGCATATTTTATTTATGCTGACGAGGTCTAGAGTTTATCGAAATATTCGGCGGGTACTCTAGTGGCTTTTGCTTAAAGTCAATAGTATTAATTTAAAAAGCAGTAGTAATATTGTAACAATAATTAATACAATTAAGCTTTATTTTGCATGCTTTCAATTCCATATAACATTAATTTTTAAGGAGGAATTTAAAATGTGTGGAATTGTAGGTTATATAGGAAATAAAAAAGCAGGTCCTATACTTATTAATGGACTTTTAAGATTGGAATATAGAGGTTATGACTCTGCAGGAATTTCAACAATAGAAAAGGATAAAATCTCTATTATGAAAGATAAAGGAAGGGTTAAAAATTTATATAATTTACCTGGAATTAATGATTTAGAAGGAACAATTGGTATTGCTCATACAAGATGGGCAACACATGGAAAACCTTCAAAAGAAAATGCTCATCCTCATATGGATAATAGCAAAACATTTAGTGTAGTTCACAATGGAATTATAGAAAATTATCATGAACTAAGAGAATTTTTAAGCAGTAATGGATATAAATTTTATTCTGATACAGATACAGAAATAATACCAAATTTAGTTCATTATTATTATTCTAAAGATGAAAATAACGATGAATTTAAATTTTTAAGAGCTTTTAAAAATGCATGCTCACGCTTATTAGGAAGTTTTGCAATTGAAATTTTATGCAAAGATTATCCAAATAATATGATTGTTGTTAGAAAAGATAGTCCTTTAGTTATTGGCAAATCAGATGGCGAAAATTATCTTTCTTCTGACATACCAGCAATACTTTCATTTACTAGAAATTTCTATTTGTTAAATGATTATGAATATGCTGTTTTATCAAGAGATAATGTTAAATTTTATGATAAAGATTTAAATGAAATAAATAAAAAGACAGAAACTATTGAATGGAATGCTTCTAGTGCTGAAAAAGACGGTTATCAAGATTTCATGTTAAAGGAAATTTATGAACAACCAACAGCAATTAGAGAAACAATTGGTTCTAAATTAAATGAAAAATTAGAATGTTCTTTTGAAGAGTTAGATTTTACAAAAGATTATTTAAAAGGATTAAACAAAATCTATTTTATAGCTTGTGGTACTGCAATGCATGCAGGGCTTGCTGGTAAAAATATGATGGAGAAACTATGTAAAATTCCTACAGAAGTTGATATTGCTTCTGAATTTAGATATAGAAATCCTTTAGTAGATGATAAAACTTTATGTATTTTTATTTCACAATCAGGTGAAACAGCAGATACAATTGCAGCTTTAAAACTTGCAAAATCTAATGGAGCAAAAACAATTGTAATTACAAATGTAATTGGAAGCTCTATTACTCGTGAAGCAGATTATTCTATATATACTCATGCAGGTCCAGAAATTGCAGTTGCTTCTACTAAAGCATATACTTCTCAAGTAGTGTTAATTTCTCTTCTTTGTGTATATTTTGCAGATGTTTTAGGTATGGATAATCCTAATGTTACTAATTTAAAAGAAGAAATTTTGATGCTTCCAAAAAAACTTGAAGAAACTTTAAAAGATACTAAAAAAATTAAAGATTTTGCAAAAAAAGTTTATCAAGAACAAGATATTTTCTTCTTAGGTAGAGGGATTGATGAAACTACAGCAAGAGAAGCTTCTTTAAAATTAAAAGAAATTTCATATATACATTCAGAAAGTTATGCAGCAGGAGAATTAAAACATGGAGCCATTGCTCTAATTGAAAATGGTGTAACTGTTGTTGGAATTATGACAGATCCTAATTTGGTTGATAAAATGGTAAGTAATCTTCAAGAAGTTATTACAAGAGGAGCTAAAACTCTAATTATTACAAACCAAGATATTGATGAAAAAAGGTTTGATGTTGTAATTAATGTTCCAAAAACAAGTCCTTTTATCTCTCCTATTCTTGCAATTGTACCGTTACAATTATTTGCTTATTATATTTCAAAAGAAAAAGGATTAGATGTTGATAAACCAAGAAACCTTGCCAAGTCAGTAACGGTCGAATAGAAAATTAATCAAAATTTACATTAATTTTTAAGAGGTAGAAAACTAAAAAAGTTATTCTACCTCTTTTCATATTTAATTTAATTTATTTTATTTTTTTACTCTACCTTTAGCCTACAAGTAATTTAATAATAATTAAACATATAACACCTGGAAGCCCTAAAAGTCCGAACTATTATACTCGTAAAAATATTTAAGCCTATGTGAAATCCAAATCCTGCTCCTATTAAATTTATTATATAAATTACTATTCCTCCTAAGATAGAGTTTAAAACTAATTTTAATATTTTCTTTAGTGGGAAAATAAATATTCTGCCTAATATAAATATCAGACAAATACAAGCTAAATATGTAAGTATATTTAAATCCATAAAAATCCTCCCAAAACATAAAAATAATTTTATATTATCATCTTTATGTTTTGGTATGGACAAATATTACTAACCAGCTTCTTCTTCTCTTTCAAATGTTAATTCAATATCTCCTATCATATCTAATTCTATACCTTTTATTTTTGCAATTTTAATTAAATAACTTAGTTTTGCTTGATCTGCTTTTATTTGATATGTGTAATAATCAACTAAGTCTTTTTCTGCAAACTCAAAATTTTTGTTAGCATTTTTTAATTCTTCCCTAGTTTTTATTATATTTTTTATCAATTCTTTTTCTTTTTCAATTTCATTTTTATCGATTATATTTTTCTCTTTTATATATTCACCTTCCATGTTTTCCCTCTCTTTTTTATCATTTTTAATTATTATATTCCTTTATCTTCCTTTTTATTCAAGAAATTCTCTTAAAAGACTTGTTTTTTTGCCCATTTTATAGGATAATATATATGTAGTATTTTTTACTGAAAGGATTGTCAAAATGAAAGTAATAGATAAATTTTTAAAATATCTTAAAACTGATAGAAATACATTTGCAACATATATTTTAACACTTGCAAGTATTTACATTGTAGTAGATAGAGTAGTAGAAATGTTACTTATGATATTTACTGGTGTTTCATATTCTTATTGGGGACCAATAGAATATACATTAGCAATCGCATGTCCAATATTTGCATATTTATTTTCTTGTCAATCACAATTCGCATCAACTTATCCAAAGAAAGTAACTATGTTTTACACTTGTGTAATTGCTTTATATATAGTTGCAATCTCAATGTTTACCCAATGGCTAAATATGGGTATATGGCTGCTTTTATTGTCAGTTCCAAATTATACTGAATTAATTACAGAATTTTCAGACTTAGTAGTACCAGCAATGGTAAGTATTTCATTATATTTACCTTTAGTTACAGTATTTCCAATGTTTAAATGGCTATATTTTGGAGTAAATGATAACAAAGATGAGTTCCGTTCTATTTGGGACTATAGTGGTATTAGCTTAGCTCCAAAAAGTGCAGATACAGGAGCATATAGCTGTGAAGTATATATTTGTACAGATAATGAAACAGGAAAAGTAATAAATATGCCAGAAAGTTCTAGATATCAATCTCTATTTGTTTGTGGTGGTTCTGGTTCTGGCAAAACATCTTTAATTTATGAACCATTAATTGCAAGAGATATTGAAAAGAAATTCTTTTTTAAAGAAGTTTCAAAAGAGTTAGGATTTGGTGCATTAAAAGCAGGAATTGCAACAGTTGTTGCACCTTATGATAATGATTATATGAATGCAAACTTTAACTTAAATATGATTGAACCTTTACCTGGAAGAGAACAAGTTTATAAAACATTTATGAAAAAAGTAATTTTAAGTGAAAACAGTTCTAAATTAACATATAAAAACTTAGGTATTACTTTAATGTCTCCAGATTATGAAGTTATTGAACATATGTCTGAAGTTGCTAAAAATTATGAATTTAGTTATCATATAATAGACCCATCTAATCAAAACTCAATTGGTTTAAACCCATTTGTATATGATGACCCTGCAAAAATTGCAATGACCATATCTTCTGCTTTAAAAGCAATGTATAACACAACACATAAAGATGGTGATGACACATATAGAGAAGATTTAGCAATGCAAGCAATAGAAAATTTAGCTATGATTTTAAAAGAAATGTACCCTAAAATGAATGAAGGTGCACTTCCTAATATGGAAGATATGCTAAAAATGTTTACAAACTTTGATATGATTGAAAAAATGTGTAAAATAATGGAACATGATGAAAAACTAAAAGAAGAATATTCAATTCCACTTACATATTTTAAAAAATATTTTTATCATGACTCTCCTCAAAAAGGGCATGTTGAAAAATATTTATATACACCAATTAGTCAATTAGATAATTTATTAAGAACTCCTGGTGTAAAAAGTATTTTATGTAATAGATATAACAATCTAGATTTTGATAAAGCATTAGCAAATGGTGACTTAATATTTATGTGTACAAGAAGAGGAGATTTAGGACCTATTGCTCATTCTGCATTTGGATTATTCTTCTTAATGTCACTTCAAAATGCAGTATTAAGAAGACCTGGAAATGAAAAATCTAGAGTTCCAAACTTCTTATATATAGATGAATTTGCAGATTTTATTTGTAAAGACACAGAAGCAATATTTACAATGTTTAGAAAATATAAAGTTGGAACAACAATTTCTCTACAAAGTTTAAGTCAGTTAGAAAGACCTGGAGAAGGAAACTTCAAAAATATCATTTTATCTAACTGTGCAAGTAAAATCTTTACTGGTAATGCAGATGTAGATGAACTTGAATGGTGGTCAGGAGAATTTGGAAGTAAGAGAGAATGGAATTATTCTGTTAATTTTGATGGAAATAAAATGGAATATGATGCAAAACTTGGTAATGTAAAATGGGAATTTATCCCTTACTTTAAACCTGGAAAACTTCAAGCAATTGGCGCAAAATCATGTGCATATAAAATTAGAGCATCTAGTGGTAAACCTATGTGTGGACCTGGTAATTTAAAATACTTAGATTCAAAATATAAAGAACCACATAAATCTAAATATTATGATTTTGGAATTTATTCAGACAGTGTAACTACAGCAACTGAAGATGAAGGAAATTATAATAAAAAGAAATTTAATATAAAACATATAGATTTTATTGATGAAAGAAATGAATATAATCCAATTCAAACAGATGACACAGATTCTAATTATTCATTTAATCATAATTCAGATGCAATAATTTCAAACTTTAGAAATAGAAGAAGAAAAAAAGAAAATTAAAAGCAAAAATAAAAAATGAAAAAGGAAAGAATTTTTAAAACTCTTTCCTTTTTTATTTTATATTATAATTAAATTGTAAATCCTATTAATTCTAGGATTATTCCTGATATAACACCTACTGCATATAATAAACATACAATTTTTATATTTTCCTTTATACCTTTATTTGTTTTAAATAAAACTGCAAGCCCTACTCCTGCTCCAACTAATAATCCTGAAATCATTGTTGATACTGTAATTACATTATCTAAATATAACTGAGTTATAATTACAGATGCTGCACAGTTTGGAATAAGTCCAATTAATCCTGCAATTACCGGACCTAAAAGTGGAATATTTGAAAAGATTCCAGCAATATTTTCTTCTCCTACAATATGAATTATTATTCCCATAATTACATTTACTATAAAAATAAATATAAATATATTTAAAGTATGTTTTAAAGAAGATTTAAAAATTCCATGTTCACAATGGCAATGTTCTCTTTCACATAAATCTACTATTTTCTCATCTTCTGGGTTTTTATGCATTTTTCTTAATGCAAAATCTATTAAAAATCCCCAAATCATACCTATTAATAGCTTTACTCCTAGAATTTTTAATATTGTAGCTATTGGTACTGCCTCTGATATAAATATTGGGAGCATTTCATCTGATGTTGATAAATATACTGCAATTAAAGTTCCAAGTGTTATTACTCTTGTTGCATATAAATTTGTTGCAGATACTGAAAAACCACATTGAGGAACAACTCCTAATATACTTCCAACTAGTGGCCCCCACTTTCCTGATTTTTTTATTGTTTCTTTTGCTTTTTTACTAGTTTTATGTTCTATATATTCCATTATTAAATATGTTATAAATAAAAATGGAAGTAATTTTAAACTATCAATTAATGCATCTAATAAAACATCTAACATATTTTTATCTTCCTTTCGTTTTATTATAATAACATATTTTTCTAATTTTTACAATTGCTTTTATATCTATTCTTTGATTTTTACAATTTATGTCGAATAATGTCAAAACTTTATTATTTACAATTTATGTATTTCATGATATATTTACTATGCTTTCTTTCTCCAATATATTTTAAAAATTTACCAAAATTTTAATTCAAAGGAGGTGTTAGATGGCAAATAACACTATTTTACTAAAGCCAAAATACGATGTTGTGTTTCAATCTCTTTTTTCTGATAAAAATAAAATCGAAACTGGTTTTTTTATCTCAGCTATTTTAGGCACTAAAATTAATGTTTTAAAAGTCCAAACTGAAATGTCTCATATTCGTGAGTTCCCTCAAGAAAAAATTGGTAGACT
>CALXCM010000017.1 GCA_944386785.1 uncultured Clostridia bacterium
AAAAACAAGTAGAAGCAAGAGAAGCAGGAGACGAAGAAGCAGGAATGATGGATGATGACTATATCCAAGCATTAGAAATAGGGCTTCCACCAACAGGAGGTTTAGGTATAGGTATAGATAGATTAGTTATGCTTTTAACAGACTGTTCATCAATAAGGGATGCGTTATTATTTCCTACAATGAAACCATTAAATAATTAATTAGGTTGATTTTAGAAAGTTAAAAAAACTTGAGAATATTAGGATTTAGGAGGTACAATATGATAGATTTTTCAAAAGCAATAGAAGAGCTTAACAGTTATAAAGGTTCTGAAAAAAAGAAAACACTAGTATATGATAACAAAAAATACTTAGTAAAATTTCCAGATCCAACAAGAGAGAAAAATAAAAAGATATCATATATAAACAATGCTTTTTCAGAATATGTTGGTAGTAATGTGTTTAAAATTGTTGGTTTTGATACTCAAAATACACTATTAGGTACATATACATATAATGAAAAAGAAAAAATAGTTTGTGCCTGTGAAGATTTTACTGATGAGAATCATGTGTTATATGAATTTGAAAATTTAGCATTAAGTATAAATACTGACAAGAAAATAGGAACAGAGCTAACTGATATTATAGAAGTTATAGAAGAGATAAATAAATTAAAACGAATAAATATTACAATAAAAGACAATATAAAAGAAAAATTTTGGGATATGTTTATAATAGATAGTTTAATAGGAAACACTGATAGGCACAATGGTAATTGGGGACTTATTGTAAATACAAAGACTAATGAAGCAAAATTTTCTCCAATATACGATTGTGGTTCTTGTTTAAATCCCATGCTAGAGGATGAAGAAATAGAAAAAATAAATGATACCGAACTAAAAAATTTAGCTGTCAATTGCTATTCATGTATAAAAGAAAACGATAAGAAGATAAATTATATGACATATATAAAAAATGGTAAAAATGCAGAATGTAATAAAGCAATTAAGAGAATATTTAAAAAAATTGATATAAATAAAATAAATAATTTTATAGACGAAATTACATGTATGTCAATTGCTAGAAAAGAATTCTATAAAAAGATAATTTATTACAGATATGAAATATTAAAAAATGTTTATGAAAAATTAATTTAAAATAATTAAGGGGATACAAAGGAGTAAATATGTTTAACTTTTCATTTGATAAAAAAATATTATATATTGTAATTGGAATATTAGTAGTAATTTCATTAACAAGTTTAATGACAAGCCCAAATACATTATTTTTAACATTATTAGGAATACCAGGAGTATTAATAGCAATAACATTCCATGAATTTGCTCATGGTATAGTTGCATACAAATTAGGAGATAATACAGCAAAAATGGAAGGAAGATTAAGCTTAAATCCATTTGCACACTTAGATCCAATAGGAACACTTATGCTTGTATTTGTTGGTATTGGTTGGGGAAAACCAGTACATGTAAATCCTAGTAACTATACAAGAAAAATTTCAATGGAAAAAGGAGAGGCTATAGTATCAGCAGCAGGTCCAATTATGAATATAATTCTTGCATTTATATTTGCAATAATTTATTGTGCAGTATTAAAATTTGCAAGAGCAGAATTTTTAAACTCAACAGTTGGATATGTAATAGTAATGATGATACATTCAACAATTATTACAAATGTAGGACTTGGTATATTTAACTTAATACCACTTCCACCACTTGATGGCTCAAAAATAATTATGCCATTTTTACCATATAAAGCAAAACAGTGGTTTATAAATAACACACAAATATTTTATTTAGTATTTATCGTATTATGGATTTCAGGATTAGCAGGAAGAATAATTAGTCCAGCAATAATTTGGCTTGCAAATTCAATAACAAATATTTGTGGCCTTATAATATAATATAACTTTAATTAGGTTTTAAATGCTTCGAAGTTTTTAAGTGTTTAAAACCTCTATTAATATTATTTAGCAAAATAATTAGAAAGGAAATAAAAATGAAAAAAGACATTTTAATAATGCGGAATAGAATCAAGTTGTGATGAAACATCAGCATCTATAGTAAAAAATGGAAGAGAAATATTATCAAATGTAATAGATACACAAATACCAATACATGAAAAATATGGCGGGGTAGTACCAGAAATAGCATCAAGAAACCATATAGAAGCAATTTCTAGAGTAGTAAATAAAGCGCTAAAAGATGCAAATATAACTTTAGATGATATTGATGCAATAGCTCCAACATATGGACCAGGATTAGTAGGAGCTTTGTTAGTTGGTGTGTCTTATGCAAAAGCACTAGCATATGCAAAAAACATTCCACTGGTAGGAGCAAATCATATAGAAGGGCATATTGCAGCAAATTATTTAACATATAAAGAACTAAAACCACCATTTTTATGTGTAATGATGTCAGGAGGAAATACTCGGAATAATTAATGTAAAAGATTATACAGAATTTGAATTCTTGGGAAAAACAAGAGATGATGCTATACGGAGAAGCATTTGATAAAGTAGCAAGAGTAGTTGGTCTTGGATACCCAGGAGGACCAAAAGTAGATAAACTTGGAAAAGAAGGAACAGCAAATATAGTTTTACCAAAAACTCATTTTGAAGATGAATCACTTGATTTTAGCTTTAGTGGAATAAAAACAGCAGTAATAAATTTGCATCATAAAAATCCAGATGTAAATAAAAGTGATTTATGTGCAAGTTTTGAAAAAACTGTAACAGAAGAACTTTTAGAAAATGTAGAAAAAGCAATTAAAAAAACAGGTGTAAAAGTAGTTGCTCTAGCAGGGGGAGTATCAGCAAATAGCTATATAAGAAATGAATTTTTAAAACTAGAAGAAAAAAATATAAAAGTATATATGCCAGATTTAAAACTTTGTACTGATAATGCAGCAATGATAGCATCAAGTGCTTACTACAATTATATCTCAGGAAAAAGAAGCAATTTAGATTTAAATGCAGTGCCAAATTTAAAATTGTAAATAAAAGGAGAAAATGATGGAAGAAAAGAAAGATACAAAAGTAGAAAATAAAAAATCAAATAAAAAACTATTAGTAATAGGCTTAATAGCAATTTTAGTAATAATTTTAGGAACTATTGGAGTTTTAGCATATATAAATGGGACAAACGAAGAAAAAAGAGCTTCAGAAATATTTGGAGATGAATATTGTGATTCAATAATACATATTGCAACAAAAGATTTAGCACCACATGTTTGTAAAATTTGTGGAACAGAATTTCAAGACTCATCTATGAGAGAAGATATATGTGATGAGTGTGCAAAGAAAACTAATAGATGTAATTTTTGTGGTAAAAAATTAACTGACGAAATAAAAGCAAAAAGAGAAGAAATAGAAAATAATTAGTATAAGGAAAGGAGGTTTAAATATGTCGATTTATACAATTCGGAGATTTACATTTGTCATTTCATGAAAAAAAGCCAATGAGTATTTTTGGAGACAATTGGAAAAATCATGAAGAAAAAATAAAAAAAGATTGGGAAGAAAAAGTAAAAGAAAATGACTTGGTAATATTACCAGGCGATTTTTCATGGTCAATGTATTTAAAAGATACTATAGAAGATTTTACATATTTAAACTCTTTACCTGGAAAAAAGTTATTACTTAAAGGAAATCACGACTATTGGTGGGCAACTTTAAGTAGTATGAGGAAATTTTTAAAAGAAAACAATTTTAAAAATATAGACTTTATATATAATAATTCATATGAATATGAAGGAAAAATAATAGTAGGCACAAGGGGATGGGCTCAAGGAGAAGATGAAGAAACTAAAAGAATTTTAAAAAGAGAAGCCATAAGATTAGAATTATCAATAAAAGATGGAATAGAAAAATATGGAGAAGATAAAGAGATAATAGCATTTATGCATTATCCACCTATTAGTTATCATGATATAGAAAAAAATATTATGAATGACTTTATAAAAATATTAAAAAAATACAATGTAAAAAGATGCTATTATGGGCATTTACATAGTACATCAATAAAAGAAGCAGTAGAAGGAGTTCATTATGGAATAGAATTTAACTTAGTTAGTGCAGATGGGGTAGATTTTAAACTTAAAAAAATTTAAAATAACCTAAATATTAGAGGTAGAAAAATGGTAGATTTATATAAAGATGTAAAATATATAAAAGGTGTAGGACCAAATAGAGTAAAATTATTAAATAAAGTAGGTATATTTAATTTAAAAGATTTAATCACATATTATCCAAGAACTTATGAAGATAGAAGTAAACCAAAGAATTTATATGAATGTCAAGAAGGAGAAGAAGTTTTTGTAAGAGCTATTGCATGTTCTAGATTGTCAGATATAAGGATAAAAGGAAGAACAATGCAAAAACTTATAATAAGAGATGAAACTGCAACTGCAGAAGCAATATGGTTTAATCAAAGTTATCTAAAAAATATGTTTGAACAAGGAAAAGAATATGGCTTTTTTGGTAAAGTAAGTAGAAAATATGGAAAAATAGAGCTTATGTCTCCGAAGTTTGATGAAGGAGAAAATACAAAAAATACAGGAAGAATAATTCCAATATATCCTTTAACATATAATTTATCACAAAATAACTTAAGAAAAATAATGGAAAATGGTATAAAAGAAGTATATGGAAACTTAGAAGAAACCTTGCCAAGCTATATATTAGATAAATATAAATTAGAGAAAATAAATAAAGCAATAAAAGATATTCATTTTCCAGAAAATTTTAATGATTTTAATATAGCAAGAAAAAGACTGGTTTTTGAAGAATTATTATCAGTGCAACTTGCATTATTAGAATTAAAAAACAAATACATGAATGAAGAAAAAGGCATTATATTTGATAAAAATGTTAAAATATCAGATGTGGTAAATAGTTTGCCATTTAAGCTAACAGGGGCTCAAAGAAGAGTTTTAGAAGAAATAGAAAATGACATGGAATCTGATAAAACTATGAATAGGCTTCTACAAGGAGATGTTGGATCAGGAAAAACAGTAATTGCAATGTGTATAGCATATAAAGCAGTAAAATCAGGATATCAAGCAGCGATTATGGCACCAACTGCAATACTTGCAAGCCAGCACCTAGAAAACTTTAAAAATATTTTAGGAGAATTTAATATAAATGTAGAACTTTTAATTTCTGGAATTACTAAAAAGAAAAAAGAAGATATTTTGCAAAGACTAGAAAACGGTGAGATTGATATAATAATTGGAACACATGCTTTAATTGAAGAAAATGTTAAATTTAAAAATCTAGGACTTGTTGTAACAGATGAACAACATAGATTTGGAGTAAAACAAAGAAGCAAAATTGCAAGCAAAGGAAATAATCCAGATGTATTAGTCATGACAGCAACACCAATTCCAAGAACACTTGCTTTGATATTATATGGAGACCTAGACATCTCAATTATAGATGAATTGCCACCAAATAGAAAAAAGATAGAAACATTTGCAGTAAGAAAAGATATGACAGATAGAGTAAATGCATTTATAAAAAAACAAATAGATGAAGGAAGACAAGCATATATTGTATGTCCATTGGTTGAAGAAAATGAAGAAATGGACTTAAAATCTGTAGAAGAATTGTACGAAACATATAAAACTGAAGTTTTTCCAGAATACAAAGTAGAATATATCCATGGGAAATTAAAACAAAAAGAAAAAGACGATATAATGGAAAGATTTAAAAAAGGCGAAATTGATATTTTGATATCTACAACAGTTATAGAAGTAGGAGTAGATGTTCCAAATAGTAATATAATGGTAATAGAAAATGCGGAAAGATTTGGTTTAGCACAGCTTCATCAATTAAGAGGAAGAGTAGGAAGAGGAGAATATAAATCATACTGTATTTTAAAATATGAAGGAAAAGGCGAAACAGTAAGAAAAAGAATGAAAGTTATGTGTGATACAAACGATGGGTTTGTAATTTCTGAAAAAGACTTAGAATTAAGAGGTTCAGGAGACTTTTTTGGAACAATGCAACATGGACTTCCAGAATTTAAAATTGCAAACTTATTCGAAGATATGAAAATATTAAAACTTGCACAAGAAGCGGCAATTAAAATATTATCAAAAGATCCAAAATTAGAAGATAAAGAAAATATATTATTAAAAAGACTAATAAAAGATAAATTTCAAAAAAGGATAGAAATATAACATAAATCTTTCAAAATATTGATTTTTACTTCAAAATATTATATTATATATGTACAAAATAAAAAGGATGTCGATAAAAATGTTTCAAGTAATAATGAGAATAATAGCAGCATTAATTCTTTTAGGAGGAGTTATACTAATATATGATGCAAGAATGATAACGAAAAAATTCTTTGGTTTTGGCGACCAAAATGATGCATCAAGTGGACTTAAAATTATTGGATTTCTTGCATTAATTTTAGGTGGAATAATTATGTATTTTAATTTTTAAACTAAACTAAAATATAATAAGATAAAAATAAGATAAAATAAAAGAGCTTCAAACTTTGAAGCTCTTTTTGCTTAAAGAAAAATGCTTAATTTGGATAAATACGCTACAATTATAATTATACATACTACAATTGCTAAAACTTCAGGTTTAAAAATTTTGCTTTTATTATAAACTCTGATGCCTAAGCAAATTGTAAAAGAAACTGTTGAAATACCAGAAAATAATAAAATTAACAAAATTAAATTTGAAACTCCTACATTTCCAGTATTTGCTGCAAGTTGAAGTAGTACAACAATAAGAAACGAAGCTGTACCAAAAAATAAGCAATCATTGTAAGTCTTTAAGCTTTTTTTGTTCATTTTCTTTTCCTCCTTAATCTTTTACAGATGCTAAAAAATATATGTTAAACTAAAAAGTAAGAGGAAAACCTCTTCACTAATTAGTGAAAAAAGGGTAATATATAGGCAATTTACCTATATCTATATAATTATATCATATTTGAAGGAATAAGTAAAATATGTATAGTATTAACTAAACAAAAAAGTAGCCTGTATCCTTAGATACAAGCTGCTTTAGAGGTATTCTTATAGTGGTGCGGATGAAGGGACTCGAACCCCCACGCCGTTGGCACTGGTTCCTAAGACCAGCGCGTCTACCAGTTCCGCCACATCCGCATGTGAACTAACAATTAATATCTTAGCACATTTTGATTATTTTTGTCAATAGTTTTATAGATAAAATTAATTAAAAAAATTTTATATAAACACTAGAATAAAATATCTTATATCTGATAAAATATAAAAAAATAACAAGTACAAAATTTATGGTAGGAGAGGATAAAAAGTGACTGAAAAAGAAAAAATGTTAAAAGGTGAAATATATGATGCAAATTATAATGAGGAGTTATTAAATGAAAGACAACATGCAAAAGAAATGTGTTATAAATATAATAATTTAAACCCAAGCAAATTAGATGAAAAGAAAAAAATAATAAAAGATTTATTTGGAAAAACAGATAAAAACTTCTTTATAGAACAACCCTTCCAATGTGATTATGGATATAATGTAGAAATAGGAGAAAATTTTTATGCAAATATTAATTTAACATTATTAGATGCAAATAAAATAAAATTTGGAAATAATGTGTTTGTTGGACCAAATTGCAGTTTTTATACCTCAGGTCACCCAATAGATATTAAAACAAGAAATCAAGGTTTAGAATATGCAAAACCAATAGAAATAGGAGATAATGTTTGGATTGGTGGAAGTGTAGTAGTACTTCCAGGAGTGAAAATTGGTAGTAATTCAGTAATAGGAGCAGGAAGTGTAGTTGTAAAAGATATACCTAAAAATTCTGTTGCAGTTGGAAATCCATGTAAAGTAATAAAAAATTAATTACAAAAAACTTATTATGTATGTCAATAGTTTCCAAAAAAATGGAGCATAGAACTTTAAATAGTCTTATGCTCCAATTAATTAACTTTATTATTTAACAAGCATTGGTCCAATTTCTGTAACTGTTCCTGCTCCTAAAGTAAGAACTATGTCGTCTTGTTTTATATTCTCTTTTACATATTTTACACAATCATTAAAATCTGGAATATATAAAGCATCTTTTCCTAAAGATTTAATTTTATCTACTAAATCTTTAGATGTAATATTATAAGTATTTTTTTCTCTTGCTGCATAAATATCTAAAACTATAATATGATCAAAGTTTAATAATGCTTTTGCAAAATCTTCTAGTAAAAGTTTTGTTCTGCTATATGTATGTGGCTGAAAAATAGCCCATGATTCGTTATATTTTTTATTCATTAATGATTTTGCAGTAGCTATAATTTCTGTAGGGTGGTGTCCGTAGTCATCATATACACTAGCTTTGTTTTCTATTTTTCCTTTATATTCAAATCTTCTATGTGCTCCTGTAAATTTAAGTAAAGCTGATTTTATATCTTTTTTATCAATTCCATACTCTGTACAAACAGCAATACATGCTAAAGAATTTAAAACATTGTGCATACCAGGAACTCTTAATTTAAATCTATCTAAAAATTCATCTTTATGATATACATCGAATTCAGGGAAACCATCATTATCAAAAGCTATGTTCACTGCAAAAAAGTCAGTCTTTTTATTTGTTATACCATATGTAAGAACTTTTGCGTTTGTTAGTTTTGCTAAATCTAAACAGTTTTTATCGTCACCATTTAAAACTAATAGACCATCTTTTGGAAGTAGTTTAACATATTTTTCAAATGCTTTTTTAATATTTTCAAAAGTTTTAAAATAGTCTAAATGGTCATTGTCTATGTTTAATATTATTTCTGCTTTTGGGTTAAATTTTAAAAAGCTTTCTACATATTCACATGCTTCTAGGATAAAGTGTTCACTATTTCCAACTTTATAGTTTCCTTTTATAGCATTTAAATATGCACCTACTTGAATGCTAGGGTCTTTTAGACCTTCTAAAAAGCATAAAGAAACCATAGAAGTAGTTGTTGTTTTTCCATGTGTTCCAGAAATACAAATAGTATCTTTATAGCATCTTGTAATTTCTCCTAAAAAATCTGCTCTTTCGATAGTTGGAATGTTTAGCTTATTTGCTTCTAATATTTCTGGGTCATCTTGCTTTATTGCGGCAGAATAAACCACAACATCGGATTTTGCAACATCTTCTAAATTGTGGCCAATTGTAACTTTTATACCTGCTTTTTCTAAAAGTGATATTGTTTCAGAATTGTTAGCATCTGAACCTGTAACATGAAACCCCCAGTTTTTAAGGATTTCTGCAATCCCGCTCATGCTAACTCCGCCAATACCAATCATGTGAATGTTTTTATATTTTTTTATATTATCTATATTAGGCATTAAAAACACACTCTCCTTATTTAAAACAGATAAATTATATAATTATATACTGAAAAATTCAATACTTTCAGAGTAATTTTTTAGAAAAATTAATACTACTTTATCATAATATATTTAAAAAATATAAAAATGTTACAAATTTTATAAAAAAATAATAAAAAAAGAAGGAAAAAAGTTTTTTATGGAGAATAATATAATTGTACATAGAAACAACTTGTACAAAAACTTAAGGAAGGCGGTGCATTTAAAAATGCAAATAACAGATGTAAGATTAAGAAAAGTAAATTCAGAGAACAGAATGAAAGCTGTTGCTTCTGTAACATTCGATAACGAATTCGCAGTACATGATATTAAAGTTATCGAAAGTCAAAATGGATTATTTATTGCTATGCCAAGCAGAAAAACTCCAAACGGAGAATTCAGAGACATAGCTCATCCAATCAATGCTGAAACTAGAGAGAAAATTCAAAAAGCTATATTAGAAGCTTATGAAGCTCCAGAAACAGAAGAATCAGCAGAATAATAAATAAAGTCATTTTAGGAGAACTTACAATTAACCTTGTAGGTTCTCTTTTTGCATGCAAAATATGTAAAAAAAGTAATTGACTATTAAAATTTGTTATGATAGAATTTCCTTGAAATTAAAAAAGGAGATAAGTAAATATGGAAATAGAAGATGGAAAAGAAGTTAAAATAGATGAAGAAAGCTATCAAGTTACAATTTATAATAAAGATAAATTACTTCGTCTATTAAAAGAAGATGATGAAAATAGTAGGTATAAAGATGTGATTTCAATTACAAATGATGAACAAGGAAATCGTATAATGAGTTATCATTCAAGTGCAAAAAACAGTGAAGAATTAGAATTTAGTGATACTACAGTAAAAAGAGTAAAAAACAATAAAAATGACTTTAAATTTAGATACGCAAATGAAAGTGAAGTCTATGATTGGCAAGATAAAGATACTTTATATGAATCACATGATTTTATACAAAAAGATGTCAAATGTTTATTACAAGCAGAAGAAATATTTGAAACAATGAATAAAGAAATAAATAAAAAAGAAGAATATGTAATAAATAAGGAAGATTTAAGAGAAATTGCAAAAGAGCAAAGAACAGAAAAAACAAGTGAAATAACTAGAAGAATTAAAGAAGAAATAAAAACAGAAGAAAAAGAAACTAATGAAAAAGGAGATAATGAAAAATAGAATGGAAAATGTAGAATATTTAAATTCACTTTATCAGGTATCAGAAATAATAAAATATTTCTCACCAGAATTGAAAAACAAAATACCAAAAAAGTTATTAACATATTTTGAGGAAAATAAGTCACAAAACTATAACTGGAATTTAGATAAAACAAAATCATTAAAAGAACAAGATTTATTAGAAAATACAAAAGAAATATTGGCAATGATATATAAAGAATATTTGTGTGACGAAAAAGAAAAAATAGAAATAGAAAAAATTTTAATAGATAATGAAATTAGTTATCAAAATAGCTTATCTAAAAAATATAGTTCTGACATTTTTGGTAAAAAAAGTAGAAAAATGTCATATACTGATGGAGAAATTAACGAAAATAATGTAGAACTTTTAAAATACAAAGAACCAATTTTTAAAAGAATTTTAAACAAAATTAAAGCTATATTTAAAAAAAGATAATTTAAGATAAAAAGTGTTAAATTAATTATAATTTTATTTAGCACTTTTTTCTTTTCTTTAACATATTTATCAGGCTAAATACTTGAAAAAAACCTAAAAAAAGGTTAAAATATATAGTGTTTAAAAAAACTAAAAATAAAGTATAGGAGAAGAAAAATGTATTTAATAGTAGGGCTTGGAAATCCAGAGCCAGAATATAGCAAAACAAGACACAATATGGGATTTGATGTAGTAAATAAACTTGCAAAAGAATATAAAATAGAACTAAATAATAAAAAGTTTAAAGGAACTTTTGGAAAAGGAATTATAGAAGGCGAAAAAGTAATACTTTTAAAGCCTCAAACTTTTATGAATTTAAGTGGAGAAAGTATAAGAGAGGTAATTAATTTCTATAATCTAGAAAATGATGATATAATAGTTATTTATGATGATATAGATGTCGAAAAAGGAAAAATAAAGGTAAGAAAAACAGGAGGACCTGGAAGTCATAATGGTATGAAATCTGTAATAGAAAATTTACCAAATAATAAATTTAAAAGAGTAAGAGTGGGTATTGGACAGCCTTTATATAAAAATGACATGATAAATTATGTAATAGGAAAAGTTGATGATGAGGAATTAGAAGTTCTAGATAAAGGAACTGAAAAAGCAAAAGAAGCAGTAATAGAGATTATAAAAAATGGTATAGATAATGCAATGAATAAATTTAACTAAAAAGGAATGAAGAACATGATAGAAATTTTTATAAAAAAAGAACAAGAAGAAAAGAAAATAGCTTTAGTAGAAAATGGTGTACTTACTGAATATTATGAGGAAAATGAGGAAGAAAATAGAAGAGAAGGAAATATTTATGTAGGTATTGTAAAAGATATAATAAAAGGAATGGGAGCAGCTTTTATAGATATTGGAGCGGATAAAAATAGCTTTATACATCTAAAAGATGTTTTGCCAAAAGCAAATGAAAAAGAAGAAAAGAAGGAAAAAATTGTAGAAGAAATTTCAAAAGTTTTAAAACCAAATCAAAAAATAATAGTTCAGGTAAAAAAAGATAGCAATGAACAAAAAGGTGCAAGAGTTTCAACACATATAAATTTACCAGGTAAATATGTTGTGTTACTTCCTGCAACAAATATTATTACAGTATCACAAAAAATAGAGGATAAAAAAGAACAAGAAAGACTAATAGAACTTGCAAAAAATAATATCTCTAAAAACAATGGTGTAATAATTAGAACTTCAAGCAAAGGTAAAAATCAAGAAATAATAGAAGAAATCAAATTATTAGAAAACAAGTGGGATGAAATCTGTAAAAAGGAAGTTGATATAACTTCTAATAAACCACAATTAATATATAAAAGTGAAGATGTTGTAAAAAAGATGCTATTAGATTTAGATAGTAAGAAAATTGGAAAGATTTACACAAACTCTAGAGAAGAATATGAAGAATTAAAAAATATTTTAAAAGAAAGAAAAGAATATCAAAATATAACACTAGAATTAGGCGGAAAAGATATTTTAGAAAAATATGATATTAATTCTCAAATAGAAAAGTCAAAAAATAGAAAAATTTGGCTTAAATGTGGAGGATTTATTACAATAGATAAAACAGAAGCATTGACAGCAATAGATGTAAACACAGGTAAATACATAGGAGGTGCTTCTAAAGCAGAAGACACTATATTTAAAGTAAACAAAGAAGCAACAATAGAAATTGCAAAACAATTAAGATTAAAAGATATAGGTGGAATTATAATAATAGACTATATAGATATGTTAAAACCTGAAAATAAAGAAAAAATTGAACAACTTTTAAAAGAAGAGCTAAAAAAAGACAGAAGTAAAACTCAAGTAGAAGGATTTACAAAATTAGATTTAATGGAATTAACAAGAAAACATATATGTAGTCATAAAGATTAAGACAAGTTTCGACAAAAATGAGAGAAACGGGGACTGTCCCCATTTATCTCAAAAAGGAAGGTTTAGCTAATGAAAGTAGGATTTATATCACTAGGATGCAGTAAAAATTTAATTGATACAGAAGTTACAATCGGGTTATTTAAAAATAATAATTATAAAATAGTAAATGATGCAAGCAAGGCTGATATTTTAGTTATAAATACATGCCGGATTTATTGAAAGTGCAAAGGAAGAAGCAATTAATACTATTTTAGAGATGGCAGATTTTAAAAAGAAAAATTGTAAATATCTAATTGTTATGGGTTGTTTAGTACAAAGATATTATGATGATTTACTAAAAGCTCTTCCAGAAGTGGATTTATTTATAAAAATAGATGAGTATGATAAATTATGGGAGAAAATAGATAGTTTAATAAAAAAAGGAATTGTAGAAAAGTCAAAGACTAAAAAAATAACAAAAATTTCTGAAATTCCAACAATGCCAATGCTAGATGAAGAAGATTTTTTAAATAGAGAAATAACAACAGGTAAAAATTTTGCATATTTAAAAATAGGCGAAGGTTGTAGTAATAGATGTACATATTGTGCAATTCCATATATTAGAGGGCCTTTTGTTAGTAGAAAAAAAGAAGATATTATAGAAGAAGCAAAACTTTTAGCTAAAAAAGGTATTAAAGAATTAATAATAATTGCACAAGATACAACAAAATATGGCTTAGATATTTATGGAAAAAGTGCTTTAGCAGAGCTTTTAGATGAAATTTCAAAGATAAGAGAAATAAAATGGATTAGATTTTTATATTCATATCCAGAAGGAATAACAGATGAATTAATTGATTTTGTATCAAAAAATAAAAAGATTGCAAAATATTTTGATATTCCAATTCAGCATTCTAGTAACAAAGTTTTAAAAACTATGAATAGGAAAACAAATAAAGAGCAAATAACAAGCTTAATTGAGAAAATAAGAGAAAAAATACCAGATGTTACATTAAGGACAAGTTTGATTGTAGGCTTTCCAGGGGAAACTAAAGAAGATTTTGAAGATTTAAAAGAATTTGTAAAACAAGCTAAATTTGATAAATTAGGTGTGTTCCCATATTCTAAAGAGGAAGGAACACCAGCTGCAAAGCTTCCAAACCAAATACATGGAAATACTAAAAAGAAAAGATATAAGAAAATAATGGAAATCCAGCAAGAAATTTCAAAAGAAAAGCAGCAAAATCTTGTTGGCAAAGAATTTCAAGTTCTAATAGAAGATATTTCTTTTGATGAAAGATTTTTTATAGGAAGAACTTTTTCAAATGTACCAGATATTGATGGTTTGGTTTATATTAAAAATAATAAAAAAATAAACAAAGAAGAGGTTTTAAATAATTTTGTTAAAGCAAAGATTACAGATTTTAATGAATATGATTTAATTGCAGAATTTATCTAAAAATCCTTTAAAGGAGAAGTTATATGAAAAGATTAGGAAAAATAAATGGAAAAGATTTAATAATTAGAAAAGAAGGAAAGAGAGATTCTAAAATATTTGTATATTACTTAGATTCTAAAAAAATAGGAGTATGTGACCCAAAGGTCACAGAAGATAATATAATATTTTTGCAAAATACAAAAGAAAATGAACTTTCAAATGAAATTAAAGACCAAATAGAAAAAACAGTAAATACTCCTGAAATGGAAAAATATTTAATAAAAGATGAGAAATATAAAGAAGAAAAAATTGTAGAACTTGCTCATGTTTTAAGTGAAGAAAAAGATGATATTACAAAAGTAGAAGAACTAGAGTTAGACCAAGAAGTAGATGCTAAAGAGGAAGAAAAAGAAGAAAACAAGAAACAAAATAAAAAAGAAAATAAAGAAAATAAAGCAAATAAAGCAAAAGACTTAAATATTAAGCAAGAAATGGATTTATCAAATAAAACAACAGATATGAAAACATTAGGAGGATTATTACAAAAAGAAGGAAAAGTTCCAACTGATAAACAATATACAAAACTTGCTGTTGTAGAATCTGATAGAGTAAATGATTTTAAAGATAAAGATGGGAAATATATAAAAGGAAATACTACAAGATATCAATTTGTCCTAATTGCAAAAGATGGAACATTTTGTCCGATAGATTTAGAACAAGATAATGAAGAAGGAAATAATCCTTTAGAAAAAAATATTACAGTAAAATCAGATGGAAATGTAAAAGAGAATTCTGTTTTATCTAGGTATAAAATAGGAGAAGGATCGCTTGCAATAGATAATGAAAAATATGGTGAAATTAAAGTATATTATTCTCCAAGAAAAACTTTAGGTGGAAATGGAATTGAGGGAAATAAAAGTTTAGATATAGAACTTGAAACTTCAAATGTTTGGGAAACTGATAAAGACGAAAGAGATTTAGCAGGGGAATATGATACTGGATATCGTTCTGTAGAAAATGCATATAAAGAAGCATCAAAACATAATATGGAGAACTGTAAAACAGAAACTAAAGATGTAGATGGAAATAAAAATACGAAATCTCATATTGATATTAATGATAAAACAATTGAGAAAATTGCTGATAAACTTCTAGAAAACGATATTATTTCAAATGTATATAATAAAGAAGATATAAAAGAAAAACTAGAGAAATTAGAAGATAAAGAAATAAATTCTATAGAAGAATTTAAAGAGATTGAAAAAAATATAGAAGAAGAAGCAGAAAATGAACATATAAGAGGAGAAAGCAAAACATATTAAAAGTTTTGCTTTCTTTTTTTAAAAAATATTAATTTAAATAGGTTCGACATGTACAATAGTTTTGTATATATTATCTAGTTTGGTAACAGCTTTTTCTAAATTATCAGCTAAAGTATGACTTTCAAATGTGGATAGATTACCATCTAAATATATTGTGATAAATATTAAGTATTTGTCTCCAACAGGTGTGGAAATAATATTATCAATCTTTTTTATTTCTGAAAAACTATGAGTAATATCTAATATATCTTTTTTTGTTTTTTCATCAACACTAATGTCCATAAGAACATTGTAGCTTTCTATAAAAATTTTAACTCCTGTAAAGCAAATCCAAATAGAAATACCAATACCTACAATACTATCAAAAATGTAAATTCCAAAAAAGCTAAGGCAAACTGAAATAAGTGTAAAAGTAGTAATTATCATATCATTTCTATGATCTTTCATATTTGCTTCTAGTAAAATATTTTTACATTTTTTATACGCATTTTTTGTATAGATGTATAAGAATAATTTTGTTAAAATAGTTATAATTGAGACAATTATTAAGAACCACGAAAAATGCAAATTACTTCCTAATATTAATGTGGAAATTGAGTCAACTAGTAATTTTGCGGAAACTACAATCATTGAAATGCTGATAAATAAAGAAAATATATATTCTGCTTTTCCATGACCAAAGTTATGATTATCATCTTGTGGAACGCTTGCAATTTTATTTCCGATAAAAGTCATAAGAGAAGCAAAAATATCTCCAGCACTATTTATACTATCTGCTATCATTGCTTGACTTTTGGTTAAAAATCCAACGAGTCCTTTTATTAAAAGCAAGAAAATATTACCACTAATTCCATAAATTCCAGCTTTTTTAGTAATCATAAATCTATTAGAATTAAAATTAGTGTCACTATTGATATTTTTTTTCATTTTAAAAATACCTCCTTAAAAAGATAATATGATTATACCATAAAAAATACTAAAAGTTATGATTGCAAAAAAAAATACCATATGATATAATTTATAATATACAAAAGTGCAGTAAACTAAAGAGGTGAAATAATGGAAATACTTGCAGTAATATATATATTATTATTTGTAATTGTAGCCTTAGTCTTATATGCAATTATGCAAATTAGACTGTTTGGAATGAAAGTAAAAGATTTTTGGTCATTTATAGAAGCAAACCAATTATTGGATAGATTGTATCTATTTGCAAAGCAATACGAAAAAATGTCACCACAAGAACAAGTAATTTATTTGACAGAAGCAGAAAAGATTTTTAAAGCATTTGATAAAGTTCCTGATGCACTATGGGAAGAAGAATATGATAAATATAAAGAAGTATTAACAAAATATAAAGATATAAAAATGTTAAGATGGGCAGGAGAGAACCACAAATAGTAAATTTATAATACTTAATAAATGAAATGTAATAAATATTAGAAATATTAAAAAAGTAGAAGATAAATAAAATCTTCTACTTTTATTTTATAGTTTAATTATAATAAAACTTAGAAAAACATATGTATATCTAAAGGCTTTTTTCATAAATAATCTAGACTGCATTATATCAAAGCTTTCTTGCATTGCACAATATTTATCAACAAAAGTTAGTATAAAACCTTCTAAAGATTTTGGAATACCAATAGTTACAGGCCACATGTGTTTTATAATCATATCTTTTTCTTTTTCATTTAAGTTAAATAATTTAGAAGCATTTTCACAAGCAGTTTTTCCATGAGTAAAAGCATGAAGCCCTTTTCTATCTGGTTGTCTTATTCTCCAGTCATATAAAAATAAATCATGAAGCATACCAGCTCTTGCAGCTGATACATAATCTAAATTATATTTTTTACATATTAGGTAACAAAAATATGAAACTACATAGCAATGGTCATAACATGTTGTTTCATAATGCTGCCTATAATTTTTCATTTCTTGAACAGTACTATCTTTAATTAATTCTTGTATAATTTCTTGAAATTCTTTATCATTATCAATTAAATTTTTGATATCTTTTCTCATAAAACATCCCTTTTGTATTTTTATAATATTTCTAACAATACTATTATATCATATTTGTATTTGTTCTGACAATATTAATGATTATTTTAAGAAAAAATTAAAAATTGATTTCGACAGCAAAAAACGACAAATTTTTTAAAAAGAGTATGATAAAATACAATTACTTTTAAATATTTAGAAGTTACAATTTTAAAAATTATAATCAAAGATTTTAAAATTCAAAAGATTTAAATCAAAATTTTTCAAAAAATTTAAATCGAAAAATTCAAAAAAATAAAGAAGCTTCTTTGGACTAAAAAATAAATGTTTACCTAAAGGGTTGTATTAAGCACGCCTTTGTGGTAGAATAAAGGAGAAATGTAAATGGCAAAAAAAGAAGAAAAAGAACAACAAAAATTAGAAACAAGTAATGGATTATTACCAATAACTAGTGATTATGTATTTAAAAGAGTATTTGCTTATGAAGGAAATGAAGATGTATTAAAAGATTTACTAGAAGCAATACTAAAAATAGATATTAAAAGTTTGGAAGTAAGAAATCCTGAAATATTAGGACAAACAAAAGAAAGTAAAAAAATAATATTAGATATAAAAGTGAAATTAGAAGATGGAACTAAAGTAGATGTGGAAATGCAAGCAAAAAATGAAGGTAATATTGAAGAAAGAGGAACAACATATATAGGAGAATTAATAGCAGAAGAATTAAATTCTGGAGAAATCTATAAAAATTTAAATAAAGTTATATTTATAGGAATATTAAATTTCAATTATTATAAAAGAAATAGTTATCATAATATTGCAAGATTTAAATTTGAAGAAACAAATAAAGAAGAGTATGTAAATATGGGTTATACAAAAGAAGATAGAGAAGCAAGCAGATATATGGAAATGCATTTTATTGAATTACCAAAATTCAAAAAGAAAAATCCCAACATGGATAGTAAGTTGAATCAGTGGTTATGGTTATTTTCAGGAGAGGGGGAGAAAATGAAAATGGCCGAGAAAAAGAATAAGAAGGTGGAAAAAGCAATGAAAACTTTAGAAAAATTAAGTATGGATCCAAAAGAAAGAGAAATTCAAAGATCAATATATTTAGGAGAGTTTTTTCAAAGAATAAGAGAAACTAAAGCAGAAGAAAGAGGAAAACAAGAAGGAGAGAAGGAAAAAAGTATAGAAATTGCAAAAAATATGTTAAAAAATAATGAAGATATTGAAAATATATCTAAATATACAGGCTTGACTAAAAAAGAAATTGAAAAGTTAAAATAACTAATAAAAAACTAAATCTTAATTAAATCTTAAAAACATCAAATTTTAAAAAAATTTTTGGCAAATAGTTGCATATTTTTAACTAAAATAGTATAATAGTAGTTGTAGTATAATAGAATATTATTAATAATTTTATGAAAGAAGAGGTAAAAAAATGGATTATTTATATATACTAAGAGAAGCTCTAGTATGGCTTATTACAATATTTTGGTTATATCAAATAATGGTAAGCTTATGCTCATTAGTAAAAATAAAAGACAAACCATTAAAAGTAAACAAAAATCATAAATTTATGGCAATAATTCCAGCTCACAACGAAGAAGCAGTTGTTGGAAATTTAATTGAAAGTTTGAAAAAGCAAAATTATGACAAAAACTTATACGATATATATGTAATTGCAGATAACTGCACAGATAACACAGCAAAAATTGCAAAAGAAGCAGGAGCAATTGTATATGAAAGATTTGATGAAACTAAAAAAACAAAAGGATATGCATTAGATTGGTTTTTAAATCAAAAAATACAAGAAAATGCAGACTATGATGCATTTTTCGTATTTGATGCAGATAATATTGTACACCCAGACTTTATAAAAAACATGAATAAAAAATTATGCCAAGGAGAAGAAGTAGTTCAAGGGTATAGAGATATTAAAAACCCATCTGACAACTGGATTACAGCAGGATATGCACTATTTTATTGGACAATGCACAGATTTTATCATTTAGCTAGATATAATTTAGGATTATCACCATTATTAAATGGTACAGGATTTATGGTAAAATTTGA
>CALXCM010000018.1 GCA_944386785.1 uncultured Clostridia bacterium
GTTTTGGATTATGTGATATTGCTGTTGCAATTTTTAGTTTCATTCTCATACCACTTGAAAAATCTTTTATTAGTTTATCTGTAGGTAAATTAAATTGTTTCAAGAGATTTATATATTTATTTTCGTTCCATGTTTTATAAAAATCTTTCATTATAGAATTAACTTGCTTTGCAGTTAAATATTCTGATAAAAAACTATCATCTAACACAACACCAATTTCTTCTTTGATTTCTCTTTCTTTTTCTTTGCTATTTTTTCCAAATATCTTTACTGTTCCTTCTGATTTAATAATATTTAGTATTGATTTTATAGTAGTAGTTTTTCCTGCTCCATTTTCTCCTATTAATCCTACAACACAACCTTTTGGTACATTGAAAGAAATATTTTTAAGCTCAAAATCTTTATATTTTTTTGAAACATTTTGTAATTCAATATTATTATCCATTCTAAATTTCCTCCTTAAAAATTATATTAAATAGCTCTTTTATTTCATTTTCTGAAATATTTGCTATTTTTGAAACATTATAAATCTTTTCTATGTAGTCTTGGATTTCTTTTAGTTTCTCTTCTTTTATTATTTCTAAATTTTTTGGTGCAACAAAACTTCCCTTTCCTTGTACTGTTTTTATAAAACCTTCTTCTTCTAGTTCATCATAGGCCTTTTTTACTGTAAGGAAACTTATTTTTAAGTCATTTGCTAAATTTCTGACTGAAGGTAACATTTCTTCTTCCTTTAATTCATTAGAAATAATAGCATTTTTAATAGCATTTTTTATTTGTTCATAAATTGGTATGCTACTATTATTACTTATTATAATATTCATAGCTATCCTCCTTACTGTTATTTGCTGTTATATTCGTAGTATAACACTTTATAACATTTTGTCAATAGTTTTTTTAAAAAATTTTCACACAAAAAAAGAATCATTTTTTATGATTCTTTCTAAAGTAAAAAACATTTTAAAATATTAATTTTCTAATCTCATATATAAAACTGGATATAGACTTCCTTGATCATCTAATTAATATCTTTCATAATTCACACATAATTTACGCTTTTATTTTTCAATCAAATTATATCTTTTAAAAATTGTAATTATCATATTATATACTCTACATTACAAAATATTTTCTTAAGATAGATTTACAACTTTTGTTGAAACTTTTTCTATAAAAGTTTCATCATGTTCTACAAAAACAAGTGTAGGTTTATATTTTAAAATTGCATCTTCAATTTGCTCTCTTGTTAATATATCAATATAGTTTAAAGGCTCATCCCAAATATATATATTAGCTTGTTCTGAAATACTTTTTGCAATTAGAACTTTTTTCTTTTGACCTTCACTCATATCTTGCAGTTTTGTATCAAAATCTGATTTTGATAATCCCATTTTTACTAACATTGCTTTAAAAATACTTTCATCTATTTTATTTTCATAAGCAAATTCTTTTAAACTTCCTTTTAAATTTTCTGTACTTTGAGAAACATAAGATATTTTTAAATCATTTATAATTTTTATTTCCCCATTATATTGCAAATTTTCGCCTAAGATAAGTTTTAATATACTTGATTTACCAATTCCGTTTTTCCCTGTTATTGCAATTCTATCTTCATTATTTACTTCAAAAGAAACTGGCTTAAATATTTCCTTATTATTGTATTTTATTTGCAAATTATTTACAAAAATTAATGGATCTCTATTATTTTTTAATGGAACAATTTTTAATTCTTCTTCTCTATCTATATTTTTTAATAAATTTTCTTTTTCTTTTATCGTTTTTTCAAGTCTTTGCTCCATAACTTTTGATTTTTTCATCATTTTAGCAGCTTTATGTCCAACAAATCCTTTATCTATTGTAGTTTCTGAATTATATTTTTTACTTTTTGCTTTTTCGGCTTCATTTGACCATTTTGCAGAATTTTTAGAAGCTTTTTCTAGTCTAGTTATATCTTTTTTTAATCGTTCATTTTGTATTAATTCAAAATTATCTTGCCTTTTTTTATTTTCTTTCCAAGATGAAAAATTACCTTTCTCAATTTCAATATTAGTATTGTTTATAGCTATTATATGGTCTACAACTTTATCTAAAAAATTTCTATCATGAGATACTAATATAAAGCCTTTTTTCTTTTTTAAATAATTTACTAAATTGTTTCGTGTTTCGACATCTAAATGATTTGTAGGTTCATCTATAAGTAAAAAATTATTGCCTTTTAAAAATAAACTTATTAAAAGAATCTTTACTTGTTCTCCCCCACTTAATAAGTTAAAATTTCTATATAATATTTCTGCATCTGAATTTAGTAAATTTAATTCTTTTATAATTTCCCAATCTTCAGCATTTGGAGCAATATCATTTACTATTTCTATTGCCATTTTTTCTTTGTTTTCTACTTCAAAAGGGAAATAACAAACGTCTACATTTTTTGATATTGTTCCTTTATATTCATATTTACCTTGTAATAATTTTAAAAATGTGGTTTTCCCTTTTCCATTTCTGCCAATTAACCCTAATTTCCAGTCAGTATCAATATTAAATGAAACATTTTCAAATATGTTATTATAGCTTCCATCATAGCCAAATGTTAAATTATTTACACTAATTAACGACATCTTTCCTCATCTTCTTCATTATATTCTTTAACTCTTGTGTTTACACCATCAATTATTTTATATTCTCTCTTAGCATTTTTATATACTTTTTTCTGTATTTCATTTTCTAAATCTATTCCTAATATTTCTGATAACCCTAATAAATATATAGCAACATCAGCTAGTTCTTCTCCTAAGTCTTCTTTATTTTTCCTCCATGCTTCATATGCTTCTGCCACTTCGCCATAAGTTAAACAAAATTCTTTGTTTATATCTGTTACATTAAATCCTTTATTTACTTTGTTTTGATATATTTCTTTTTGTAATTTTTTTAAATCTATCATTTTTATTTCCTCCACAAGTTATTATATTTACAATTTCTTTTATATAATATAAAAATTAAAGGATTTAGTCAAATAATAATTATATGATTAATTCATATCCTAAAAGCTTGATTTTATTTGAAATAAAACTTCTGTTATTATCAATTTCTTTTGTTAGTTCTGTTGATAAGTATTTTTTGTTATCATCTGCAAACACTGTTGCAACTGGCATAGATATATCTTTTTGTAATAAAACAGAACCTATTAAGTTAGCTCCTGAAGATATTCCAACACCTAAGCCTAGTTCTTTTGAAAGTATTCTTGACATATTTATTGAGTCGCAATCATTTACAAGTATTATTTTATCTATTGCATCTTTATCTAACAATTGAGGAACAAAATCATCTCCAATTCCTTCTATTTTATGTTCTCCTAAGATTTTTCCTTTCGATATAATTGGCATTTTATCAGGTTCTATTGCAACTATTTTTAAATCTTTATATTCTTTTTTTAATCTTTTTCCAACACCCATTAAAGTTCCACCTGTTCCAACTCCTGAAACAAATCCATAGACCTTTTCTGGGAGCTTGCTTACAAATTCTTCTCCTGTTGTCTCAAAATGAGCAAGAAAATTATCATAATTTGAAAACTGATTAGTAAATAGACCATTTACTTCTTTTGCTTTTTTTCTTGCAAGTTCTATACATTTATTAAATCCGCCTTCTTTTCTAGAAACTAAAATTACTTCTGCCCCATAGAGTTTCATTATGTCTATTCTTTCTTTACTTACCCAGTCTGGCATGTAGATATATACTTTATGTCCATAATATTTCCCAATTGCAGATAGTGCAATTCCAGTATTACCACTTGTTGCTTCTATTATTGGCATTCCTTGTTTTAGTTCTTCTTTTTCTTTTGCATTATTTATTATATAAAAAGCAACTCTATCTTTTATACTTCCGTGTTAGATTATAGTATTCTAGTTTTATATATACATAATTTTCTTTTCCTTCAAACTCATAAGAAAGCTTTATCATTGGTGTATTTCCAATAGTTCCATTTTCTTTAAACATAAAAAAACTCCTTTCATTTAGGATATAATATGAAAGGAATTTATTTTTGTTTACATATTTAAATATTTTATTGAAGAAAATACTGTATCTACCAAAAGTATTGAAACTAAAGTGATAGCAAGTATTGGTTCAATATTTCTTACAATTTTTCCTGTTAAAATTTGCACTTTATCTTGCACAAATGGATGAAGTTTTTCAAGTAATAAAACACCTATTACTCCCCATGCTATTGAATAAAGAATGCTTACTCTACCTTGAATATTTAAAAAATCATTTGAATAATCCCATAATTTTATATCAAACAATATCTCTAATATAAATGATACAAAATATTCAAAAATAGTAAAAGAAGCTGTTGCTATTACAAATTTTAAAAATGGTTTTTTATACATCTTCTTAGTAGCTAAAATTAAAATCACTGCGCCAAAGCCATATATAGGACAAATTGGTCCATACAAAAATCCTCTTTTTACAAAATGGCCATGTATAAAAAAAGCATATATTGTTTCTAATACCCATCCTAAAAATGCATATATAAAAAAATATAAAATTGCATCATATATTTTGTCTTTTTTAGTTTTCTTTAATGTAATTTCTGTTTCCATTTTATTCCCCTGTTTACCTTCAAATTTAAATCAAAAACCTTTTATATTATACACCAGTTTTCTATTATTCGTCAAATTTTACCTGCTCTAAGTCTTTAATTGCAGGGTTTTCTATTTGTTCTCCTTTATAGTTAAATCTAGAACCATGACATGGGCAATCCCAAGTTCTATCTTCTTGATTCCAAGAAAGAATACACCCTAAATGTGTGCAAACAGGTTTTATTGCAAATTTTTTGCCATTTTCATCTATATAAACACCTATTTTTTCTCCATCTTTTTCTATTATTCTTCCAGTATCTAATTTAGAATTTTCTACTTCTTTATTCTCATCTTTATTTTTTATTCTATCTATAACCTGTGCTTTTAAAGTATCTGTTACCATATTTTTTACTTCATCTCTATTTACAAAAAAGTTAGTTCTAGTAGCTTTAAAAATATCTTCATATTTATTTTCTTTTTCTAAAATCTTATCACTTACAATTTTTGCAGCAACATAAGAAGAAGTCATACCCCATTTGTTAAATCCTGTTCCTACATATACATTAGGATATATACTAGAAAACTCCCCTATATATGGGATTTTATCAAGTGAAATACAATCATTTGCACTCCATTTATATTTTATTTTACAATCTGGAAACCATTTTTTTGCCGCTTCTATAAGTTTATTATATCCAATTTCCTCTTCTTGCATTTCTCCTGTTTTATGACCTCCACCGCCTAAAAGAAGCAAGTTTTCTCTATTATATTTTACTTTTCTTAATGAATAAATAGGTTTTTCTATATTTATATACATACCATCAAAATTTTTATTCCATTTAGTTCCTTCTAAACTAAGGGCTATAACATAAGAAGAAGATTGATATATTTTTGAAAAATAAAAACCTGGAATATTTAAAAAAGGATAATGAGTTGCAATTACGACATTTTTTGCATATATTTTGTTATTTTCTGTCTTACAAACATAAATATCATTTTCTTTATCTATATCATAACAAGTAGTATTTACAAAAATCTCTCCATTTTGCTCTATTATTTTATTTGCTAAAGATTTTATATATTTATATGGATTAAACATAGCCTGATTTGGAAATTCAATTGCACCTCTTGTTTCAAAAGGAAGCTTAATATCATTTCTTAATACCGCTTCTTTATTTATTTTACTTACTGCATCAAATTCATTTTTTAGTTTTATTTCTTCATCTTTAGTTATGCTATATATGAAGTTACTTTGTTTTTCAAAATCACATTCTATATTATTTTCTTTAACAATACTTTCTATGCTAGAAATTGCTTCTTCATTTGCTTTATAATATTTTTTTGCAAACTCTAGACCATATTGATTTTTAAGATAATTATATATTGCTCCATGTTGACTTGTAATTTTTGCTGTAGTATGACCTGAAATTCCAAACCCTATATTTTCTTTTCTTTCAATTATTGTAACATTTCTTCCTTTATTTGATAGCAAATATCCGGCAAGTTATTCCAAATATTCCTCCACCAATTATTAATGTATCTATTTTTATATCTTTATCTAGAGTTTTAAATTTATCGTTTTTTTCATCTTTTATCCAAATTGAATCCATAATAAAACCTCCTATATTTTAGAAGTGTTCCCAAAATATATGAGGTTTATTACTTTATTTTTGTTTTAATCTTAAATATCCGAAGTTCTTCCCAAACATTGTATGCTAAGTTTAATCTAAATAGTAATGTTGGTTTTGCTCCTGCTCTGTTTTTGTCTACTACACATGCATAATATCTAACATCTGGATCTTTGTATTTTTTTAATTCGAAAAATTTAGTATCTACTTCTTCTTTAGAATACTCATAGTTTTGCAAAGTATCCCTATGAATTTGTTTCATTAAAGTTAAAGTATCTAATACTTCTTTTACTGTTCTGCTTACTGCTAAATCATTTACATTTAAGTTTACTGGAAGTGTATCACTTTCTGCAAGTTGAAGTGTTGAACAAATATATATATTAAAGTTTTGTGCTAAATTTGAAAGTATTGTAGCAGTCTTTTTTAGTTCTTCTGCTATTCCTATATTTGCTGTATCTGTTTTTAATGTATCATAAAATACATATTCTATTTTTTCCTTGTAATAATAATTCATAATTACTTTTTTTAGTTCATCATTTGTATGGTCTGTTATGTTTATAAAGTAAATTGAATTTTCTATTTCTTTATTTGCCCAATCTGTAATTTCTATTACATCTTTAAATTCTTTTGATTCTTTCATTAATCTATTTACAAAATCTATTTGTGTTTCATCTTCATGTTTTACAATAAAACCATTTTCATCAACTTTAGTTTTTTTAGGGTTATCTGCTCTAAATTTAAATTCTAAAAGTTCTCCTTCTGTTTTTATTATATTTTTTCCATGTAATTTTTGTATTTCTTTGTTATTAATTATTGTTGTAATCAAACATAATCTCATTTTATCTTCAGACATTTCGTTTGATATAATTAAAACTTTTTTCTTATGGACTAAAGCAGTGTGTGCTGCAATGTCTATTGTAAATCTACTTTTACCAGAATTTGATGGCATTGCAAAAGCCATAGTTTCTCCTTTTCTTATTCCTTTAAACACACTGTTTAAAATTGGAAATGGAAGAGGAAGCCCATTTCTTAAGTTGTTATCTCCTGCTTCTAAAAAACCTGTTAAACCTTTATTTAATACCGCTCTTTTAAATTTTTGAGTATCATTTATTTGTACAACTGCATCTTTTACTTCTTCTGGTGACATTTGATTATATAGTTCATAATCTTTAATTTCTATAATTTTATCTTGTATTTCTTTTATTGGAACTTCTAAATAACTTTTTCTTAAGATAAATAATTTTTTAAGTTCAGTATATATTTTTTCCATGTTTAGTCTTTTTGATTCTACTTCTTTTTTTAGTTCTGCTTTAAAATTATATGATTCTTCATTATCTTTTGCAAAATTAAAGTTTTGTTTTGCAATCTCTGGTGTATAATTTCCGCCTTCTGTAAATAAAACACTTTTATATGCATTTAAAACATTTTGGTCTTCAAAATAGCATTCATCATAAAGAAAATAATATTTTATTATATATTCTGGATTTTGAAGTAAAAGTCCCATATATTCTCTTTCTAATTGATTATTTTCTAGTTCTTCTGGATATACTCCTTTTTTATCGTTTTTTGTTTCGTCTTTTTCTTCTTTTTTTGCTTTTTTTAATTTTTCTTTTTCTTTTTTTTTTATTTTTTTTTCTATTTTTTATATTTTTTTTTTAAATATTTTATTTTTTTGTTTATTTTTTAATTTTTCTTTTTCTTTATTTTTTACATCTTGTGCTAAGCTTTCAATCTTTTTAAAAGCAATTACATAGTTTTGGCTATCTAAATCTTTCCTTATTTCTTCTATTAATTCTTCATTTTCATCTGTTACAGGGATGCTATCTAAAATTTTATATACTTTTTTTATTTTCTCATCTTCCATATTATTTCTCCTTTGTTAAACTATCATTTTTATTATACATATATAAAGAAAATTAATCAATAGATTTTTTTTGAAATTTATGGTATTATATATTTACTTTTAAGGAGTGATAAATATGGCATTTGACGGAATTACATTAAAAGCAATTTCTTCTGAATTGCAAAATTTAAAATTTGCAAGATTAGATAAAATATATGAGCCTAATAAAAATGAGATATTATTGGGTTTTTATAAAGATTCCATAAACTATTTATTAAATATTTCAATAGACCCTAAAACTTATAGATTAAGCTTAAGTTCTCATCCTAAGAAAAATCCTAAAGTTGCACCTAATTTTTGCATGGTTTTAAGAAAGCACCTACTTGGACTTCATATAAAAAATGTTGTAACTTTTGATTTAGAAAGAATTGTTACTATTGAATTTGAAGGTTTTGATGATATTGATGATATAATTTCTAAAAAATTAGTTATTGAGCTTATGGGAAAACATTGTAATATCATTTTATTAGATGAAGAAAATTATATAATAGATAGTTTAAAACATATAAATAGTGAAAATTCAACAAGAAAAATTATCCCTCATGTAAAATATGAATATATAAAAAGTACAAAAAAGAATTTTTTAGAAACATCTTTAGAAGATTTTAAAAATTCTATATCATATAATGAAAATACTGCAAGTCAAATAAGTAGTACATATACCGGCATTAGTAAAAGTTTTGCAAAATATATTTTAGAAAAATGTAGTAATATAGATGAAGTCTATTTTAAAATAAAGAAAATAATAGATAATACTGATTCTTTAAAATTAAAATTTGTTGTCACAAATAATGATTATGTTTTAGATGAATCAGATACTCCTCTTTCTAATTTTTCATTAAATTTTAGTTTGGATGATTTTTATTATGAAAAAGAAAGTAAGGATATGTTTCTAAATTTAAAATCTACTTTATTAAAAAATGTAAATGAAGTATATAAAAAGTATGAAAAGCGCTTAAATCATATTTTAGATAAATTAAAAGAATGTGAAAATATGGATAGATTTAAGATTTATGGAGAACTAATTACTGCTAATTTATATAAAATTCCGAACAAGAATGTAGAAAAAATAGAGCTTCAAAATTATTATGATAATAATAATTTAATAACTATTAATTTAGATGAAAGATTTTCTCCATCTATTAATGCTAAAAAATTCTTTAAAAAATATTCTAAACTAAAAAATGCATCTGTTATTTCTAAAGACCAAGAAAAAGATACTTTAGATATTTTAAATTATTTAGATAGTGTACTTTATGAAATAGAAGCGGCAAAATCAGTAGATGACCTGCAAGAAATAAAAGAAGAAATTGATGAAAATGAAATTTTTAAATTAAAGAAAAATAATAAGAAACAAGAAAAATATATAAAAAGCAAAAATAAGAATAAAAGTTTTAATCCTCTAAAATTTAATATAGATGGATATACATTTTTAGTTGGAAGAAATAATAAGGAAAATGATTATTTAAGTTTAAAATATGCAAAACCAAATGACATTTGGTTTCATACTAAAGATATTCATGGAAGTCATGCTATTTTAGTTATGGATAATGCTTTAAGCAAGCCACAAGAAGAAACTTTAATTAAATGTGCCACAATAGTTGCAAAACACAGCAAAGCGAAACTTTCTTCAAATGTTCCTGTAGATTATTGTAAGGCAAAATTCGTTAAAAAGCCAAATGGAAGTAAGCCAGGGATGGTAATATATAAAAATAATTATACACTATATGTAAATCCTATATTAGATTAAAAATTTAAAAACCTAAAATTATTAGTTTTCTAATAACTTTAGGTTTTATTTTTATTACCAGAAAATTAAAAGTGTAAGTATTGTTGCAACTATAATTTCTGGTTTTGTCCATTCATCTGGAACAATATTTAATTCATCATTTTGTATTTCATTAGTTACTGATACTTCATAAGATGTAATATCTTCTGCATCTAAATAAATACTAAATTCTTGACTTGGCATGCTTTTTTGTAATTGGACATATTTTCTTCCTACAACATTTCCTCTTTCAGAATAAAAATCAAATCTTACATATTCCCCACCTAGTTCCTGGGTGTTTGTAATTGTTCCTTTTACTCTTCCATTTACAAGTGTTGCTTGAGCTTGTGATATTTGTACTTGTGCTAAATTATCTTTTCTTTCAATATCTCTATATGATGAATTTAAACCAACATATATTATGAATTCTGAAAATATGAAAAATAGCACTATCCATATTACATATATTAAAAATGTTCTTAATCTACTCATTATTTTTCTCTCCTATTATTTGCTCGATATAGATATTATATCAAATTTTTTGCCAAATTTCAATGTTTTAATTAGACACTTTTATTTCTTTTCCTAAATATACTGAGTAAATATATTTTTTGTCTACTTTTTTGTTTAGTGCTTGCTCTAAAGCTTTTTCATATAGTTCTAATTGCTTTTTATATTTATTTACTAAATTTTCTTCTTTTCCGTTTTCTACATAATCTGTCTTGTAATCTACTAATATTAATTCATCATCTTTAGTTATATAATATAAGTCTATTATACCTTGAACTAGTATTTTTTCTTCTGTTTCTTGTTTATAAATATCTTTTGCATCTATATTCATATAGAAAGGTTTTTCTTTATATATTTCTTTTGCATTTTTTAATTCTTTCCATATATTTGATTTAGTAAATTCTAAAATTTTATAAATATTTATTTGCTCTTTTTCATTATTTGTAATAATTTTTTTATGAACTAGTTCTTCTAATAACTCATTTATTTTATCTATATCATATTCTTTTTTAGGATCTAATTTTTGAAAAACTAAATGCATTAATGTTCCTTTCTCTGCTCCTGTTAGTATTTTTGGGCTATCTTCTTTTAAGAATTTTGGTTTTTCAAAGTTTAGATTTTTTTCTTCTACTTTTTCTTCTTTTTCTTCTGTTTCTCCTGTTTTTTCTATTTCTTTATTACTTTTATTAATTTTCTCATTTTTATTTAATAAGTCTAGTATATTTTCTATATTTTCTATATCTTCTTCATTAGAAATATTCTTTACTTCTGTAACTGATGTTTTTGTAGGTAAAATTGTATCTAGTTTATATGGATATTCAAAATTTAGTACTTTATCTATTTCTTCTTGTATATTTTTATTTGTTTTTACTTCTTCTAATTCTTTTGTTATGTCTTTTTTACTAGTTTCATCTTTTTTTAAAGTTTTTAATAAGTCTTTTTTATTATGAACATTCAATTTCAAAATACTTTTAATGGAATCTTTTTCGTAATTCATGACAAGTAAAATCCAGTCTAAATATTTTTTATATTTTTTAAGTAAAATTGGATTTATTTTTCCATTTTGTTTTTTATATCTTTCTACATTTTCTTCTATTTTTTTTATTTCTTCTTCAAAATCTTTTGTAACTCCTGTAATATATAGCTTTTCTTTTGCCCTTGTTAGTGCAACATACAAAATTCTCATTTCTTCTGACAAGCTTTCACAAAATACTTTGTTTTTAATTGCAACTTTTGTTAAAGTATCATATTCTACTTGGCTTTCATAATCTATATATTTTACACCAATCCCCATATCTTGATGTAGCAATATATTTTGATTTAAGTCCATCAAATTAAATTGCTTTCCTGTATTTGATAAAAATACTACTGGAAATTCTAGCCCTTTACTTTTATGAATACTTAAAATCCTTACTACATCATCATTTTCTCCAATTATTTTTGCAGCTCCTAAGTCGCCACTACTTAATTTTAATTGGTCTATAAAGTGAATAAAATTATATAAACCTTTAAAATTAGATGATTCGTACTGTTTTGCTCTTTGGAACAACATTTTTAAATTTGCTTGTCTTAAAAGCCCATTTGGCATAAGTCCAACATAGTTATAATAACCTGTGTCTATATAGATTTTCCAAATTAATTCATCTAATGATAAATATTCTTGTTCTTTTTGCCACATATCTAAATCACTTAAAAATTTAGATATCTTTTCTTGTTTTTCTTTATTTAATCCTAATTTTGCTTTTTGAAGGCAAGTATAAAAATTATCATATTTATCTTGAAGCCTTATTTCTACTAAATCATTATCTGAAAATCCACCTATAGGAGACCTCATTACTGTAACTAGTGGAATATCTTGCATAGGGTTATCTATTATTTTAAGCAGGCTCATAATTGTTGTAATTTCTATACTATCTAAATATTCTTGCGAGCTATCTGAAAACACTGGAATTCCTAAGTTTATTAGTTCTTGTTCAAAAACTGGTGCAGGACTAGAAGTTGCTCTTAAAAGTATTACAATGTCTTTATATTTAATATCTCTTAAATCATCTTTTTTTCTATCATATACTTTAAAACCACTTTCAACTAATTCTTTTATTTTATTTGCAACAAATTTTGCTTCTAACTCTATGTCCTCTATTCTCTCATCATCTTCATTTTCTTCATTTATTTCTTCTTTGCTTTCTTCTATATTTTCATTTTCGATGTCTTCTTTTAAGTTGATAACATGAAGTTCAGATATTTCTTGTTTTTCAGGATATGATGCACCTAAATTTAAAAATTCATTTTCATAATATTCAATATCTCCTAAATTCTTACTCATAATGTTTTCAAACACAATATTTGTTAAATCTAATACATTTTTTCTACTTCTAAAATTTTTAAATAATTGAATTTTTAAGTTATCTTCTTTACATTTTTCTTCTTTTAGTTTATAAGTATAGTATTTATTTAAGAATAGTTCTGGCATTGCTTGTCTAAATTTATATATACTTTGTTTTACATCTCCTACCATAAAAATATTATTCTTTTTAGATACAGATGTTAAAATATATTCTTGTACTAAGTTACTATCTTGATATTCATCTATTGCAATCTCTTCAAACTTTTCTTGATAATTTTTTGCTATATATGTTTCTTTGCCATCTTTTAATAAAATATCTAAAGCAAAATGTTCTACATCATGAAAATCAACAATATTTTTTTCTTTCTTTTTGTTTGAAAATTTTTCTTCGAACTCAAAAATTAGATTTTTTAGTTTATCTAAAATATTATACATGTCTAAAATATCTTTAATTGCTTCTTCTGAATTATATATAAATATTTTGTCTAGAACTTTTGCTAATTTCTTTTTTACATTATCTCTTATCTTTTTTGCTTCTTCTTTTAAATTAGAATCTATTTTCTTTCTTGGCCAAACATCAAATTTTAGGTTTTTACTAATTAAAAATGCTTTGTCCCAATTATCTAAATTCATTTTTAGTTCTTTTAATAAATTAATGTCTTGACTTATTACATTAAAATAAGGCTCTAACTCAGGTTCTTTTAATAAATCATAATATGTTTTTTCTAAAAGATTTATATCATCTATTAATTCTTCTTCTACTTCTTTTACTAACTCTTTTCCCCATATAGTTTTTGCAAAGTCTATTTGTTTTTCTTTAATATTAAACATTTCTACTTTTTCATCAAGCCATTTATTTGGATATGGGTTACTTTGTATATATGAAAATATTTTAAGTATTAAACTTTTTAAGGGAGAATCATCACGATAACTTGTATATGTTGTAATTAATTTTATGAAATCTTTATCTTCTTTTTCATATTTTTCTTGAAAAATTTCTTCTAAAGTTTCTTCTTGCAATAACAATATTTCTGTTGTGTCTGCTATTCTAAAATTTGGAGAAATATTTTCTAATTCATAAAAATTATTTCTTACTATTTCTAAACAAAATGAATCTATTGTACAAATACTTGCTTTATTTATCAAAGTTATTTGCTTTTCTAAATGAGAATTTTGAGGGTCTTCTTCTAATTTTTTGTATATAGCATCTAAAATTCTTTCTCTCATTTCTGATGCTGCTGCATTTGTAAAAGTAACTACCAATAATTTATCTATATCTATTTTTTCGTTTATTATTTTATTTATTATTCTTTCTACTAAAACAGCAGTTTTTCCACTTCCGCGCTGCTGCTGCAACTAAGATATTACTTTCCTTTTCATATATTGCTTGAGTTTGCTCTTTAGTCCATTTTACTTCTCCCATTTCTTATTTCCCTTCCTGTTTATTTTTTCTCATTTTATCATCTAAAAGTCTTTTTTACAACTAATATTATTTAAATAAAATAAGGAAGAAAAAATCTTCCTTATTCTTCAGATGCTTCAAAGTCTTTTACAAATTGCAAAACTTTAGTAACTAATGCATCACAATTATTGATTTGTCCATATTTTACTACAAATTCTGATAATAAATATGCATTTTCATTATATTCTTCTAACACATTTATATATGTATGTAATCTACCATTTTTTGAATATGGTCTTAGTTTAGTCTTTAATTCTTTTGTATTTCTACATAAGATATTAAGACAAGCTAAAATTTTTACTATTTCAAAATTTGTAGGATGAATATTTGGGCTTTTTAGAAGTACTACAAGTTCTCTTTTTAATAAATTATAATAACTAATAACCTCTATTGGTCTATCACTTCTTAATACTCCAAAAAGGTCTTCATTTAAAATTATCTCTTCAAATTCTTCGATATTTTCTTTTATATTTAATTTACCATAAACATATGGATAAACTGTTTTTTGAAGATTGAAAAGTTTTATTAAGAGTTTCTTGTTTACCCGTCCCTCCCAAATTTTCCTTTTTGCATCTGACTTTGCCCTTTCTTGTAATGTTTTCATGATGTTTTTGCTACTATATTCCTAGTAGTCCTCCCTTCTAGCATTGGCAGATATATTATACCATTTTACGCTAAATTTTTCAATTTTATTTTCTTTCTTAAAGTTTTATTAATTTTAGGTATAATTATAGACTTAAAACTTAGCTTATGATAGAATTTCTTTGTTTAATATTAGAGGTGTAAATTATGGATGAAAATAAAAATATTCTAACTGGTTTAACAGATAGTGAAGTACAAGATAGGATAAATAATAACAAAGTAAATTATGATACTTCTGTTCCAACAAAAAGTATAAAACAAATTTTAATTAGTAATTTTTTTACTTTATTTAATATTTTGAATTTGTTTTTAGGAATTATTGTATTTTTAGTTGGTTCTTATAAAAACATGCTTTTTTTACTAATAGTTATTATAAATACTGCAATTAGCACAATTCAAGAAATTCACTCTAAAAAAGTAGTAGACAAGCTTTCTATTTTGTCTAGCTCTAAGGTTAAGGCTATTAGAAGCGGTAAGAAAAAAGAAATTTTAATTAATGATATTGTTTTAGATGATGTATTAGAATTTAATTTAGGAAATCAAATTCCAACAGATTGTGTTATTTTAGACCGGAGAAGTTTTAGTAAATGAGTCTTTAATTACAGGAGAGCCTGATAGTATAACAAAAAGAAAAAATGACACTATTCTTTCTGGAAGTTATATTACATCTGGAAAATGTTTTGCAAAAGTTATTCATATTGGTGAAGAAAACTATACTTCTAAAATATCTAAAGGTGCAAAATATGTAAAAAAAGTAAAATCTGAAATAATGGGATCTTTAAATAAAATAATTAAAATATTGACTTTTATAATTATTCCAATAGGTCTTGCCCTATTTTTTAGCCAATACTATTTGCAAGGTGCATCTTTAGAAGATTCAGCACTTGGAACAGTTGCAGCAGTTATTGGTATGATTCCAGAAGGATTAGTATTACTTACTAGTACAGTTCTTGCAGTAAGTGTAATAAGACTTTCAAAATTTAAAGTATTAGTACAAGACCTTTATTCTATAGAAACTTTAGCAAGAGTTGATACTTTATGTTTAGATAAAACTGGTACTTTAACTAAAGGTACTATGGAAGTTAAAAATTATATACCAAAAAATATATCAAAAGAAGAAATGGAAAATATTTTAGCAAATATTTCTTATTATTCAGATGATGAAAACTCCACAATACTAGCCCTAAAAGAAAAGTTTAAAAATATTAAAGATAAATTTGAAGCAAGTAAGAAATTTCCTTTTTCTTCAGATAAAAAGTATTCTGCAATTACTTTCAAAAACAAAGGTACATATATTTTAGGTGCTCCAGAATTTATACTTGGTTCTTTATATGACAAACATGCAGATGAAATTAATAACTATTCTAAAGATTATAGAGTACTTGCTCTAATAAGCACGAAAATCGATTTTGACGGTAAAAAAGTTCCAGATGATAAAGAATTACTAGGCTTTGTATTTTTACTAGATAACATTCGAACTGATGCGAATAAAACGATTAAATATTTTAAAGCCCAAGGTGTAGATATAAAATTAATTTCAGGTGATAACCCTATTACTGTATCAAAAATAGCAAAAAGAGTTGGAATAGATAATTTTGAAAACTATATTGATATGTCACAAACATCTGAAACTGAAGATTTAAGAAACATTGTAACTAAATATACTATTTTTGGTAGAGTTAGTCCTACACAAAAAGAAGCATTAGTAAAAGCATTAAAAGAAAATCGGAAAAACTGTTGCAATGACAGGAGATCGGAGTTAATGATGTTTTAGCTTTAAAAGCCTCAGATTGTAGTATTGCTATGGCAAATGGAAGTGATGCTACTAAAAATATTTCTCAATTAGTATTATTAAATTCTGATTTTTCTGCAATGCCAAAAGTTGTTTTAGAAGGTAGAAGAACAATCAATAATATTGAAAGGTCTGCTTCTTTGTTTTTAGTAAAAACTATATATTCATGCATATTTGCTATTATGTTTTTAATTATGCAAGAGGGCTATCCTTTCGAACCAATACAATTAACTTTAGTAAGTGTTATAACAATTGGAATACCTTCATTTATGCTTGCTTTAGAACCTAATAAAGAAAGAATTAAAGGAAACTTTTTAAATAATGTAATATCAAAGGCTTTGCCTACTGCTATTACAAATGTTATTATAATATTTGTTTTAACATTACTTTGCAAAGCAGATGTAATATCTCATGAATATTTATCTAGTTTATCAATACTTACTCTTGGATTAACTGGTCTTACTTTAATATTTTCTTTATCTAAATCTAGAAAAAGTGAACATTCTAAACTTCCTTTTTCTATTTACAGATTAGTCTTAGCAATATGTATGACATTTCTATTTATTATAGGATTATTTGTAGGTTCTGATTTTTTCGGAATACTAGATTTTTATATATTAAATGATTTTATTTTAGTAATAAGTAGTTTTGTAATTATACTTTTTATTATTTTAAATTTAATTTTTAGTAGATTTTTTAGAAGAAAAACTTCATAATATTAAAAGCAGTCTTAATTTTTAAGACTGCTTTTTGTAAATCATTTTTTTCGTCGTTTGGTTAGCTTATCCAAATTACTTGCAACTTCAAAACATTCTAAAAAACTTTCTTTTGTTACCATTTCATCTAAGTAATATTGTTGCATATAAAGCTTATATGCAAATTTTGTTACTTGCAGAGCACCTTTATGCTTATTAAACCTATCTAAAAATCCTAATATGTCAAGCATATGTATTATTTTTAGACTTTCTGCTACTGTTCTGTTTGAACTTTTTAATTTAGCTATTAAAGAATAACTAAGTTTATTTATAAAGTTCCGACATTCTATTTCATTACAGTCAAAAACAAATGGTAAAAGTTCTCTTGCTGCTTCTTTCGAATAACTATTGCTTTTTAGTAACAAAGTGAGTTTTTGGAAGTTTTCGAAGATTTCATAGTTCATATTTTTTGTACAAATTGCATTACATACTCTTTTTATTATTCCATTTAACTTAAGCTCATTTGCATTTTCTGCTAATTTCAATTCTTTTTCTATAATTACCTTATCTGCCAAAGATGCTAAATTTAAAATATCTTTTTCGTCACAAACATAATAAAGATTTCTTAAAAATATTATCTCTTTTGTGTCAGATAAGTCTTCTAATGGATAACCTAATACATCTAGTGCATAGATTATTCTCATATTTAAAAGATTTGAATTAGTTTTCTTAATGCATTTTGTAAGTTTGGAAATAATACCGTTTTTTAGTGTTCTTAAATCAGCTTTTCTTAAGTTTCTTATTTCAAAGAACTTTGCTTCTAGCTCATCATAAGAATACTTTTTTCCATTAAGCATATCAGTTAATATTTGGAGTTTGTAAAATATTTGTACATCTTTTAGAACTATGTCCTCTGGAATTGCTAACACTTCCTCTGTGATCCGTTTTTCAATACCAACAATTGTTGGACTTGTCTTTTTTTCCATACTTATCCTCCTTTGATTTACAATATAATTATAGCACATTTTACATAATATTTCAATTTACCGCACCTTGATATATCAATAAAAACTGCACTTTAGAATGCAGTTTTTATAATATTTTTTATTTCTTTATCTATTACTTTATATCTATTTCTTCTTTCATCTTCTGTTAATTCGTTAAAGTATTTTTTACTATTTAAATCAAAACTTATTATATCTAAAATTCCCCCATCTAGATATTCTTTTGGACTTTTTTTGGTTGTTAATAAAAAAGGTTTTTCTTCTATTGTTATTGAATGCAAATTTCCTTTTTCGTCTATTAGAGCAACTCCTGTTTTATATCTTGCTTTACTTTCTCCTCCTACTTCTTTTAAGCAAGTAATATAGTGATTTAAAATTTCTTCATTAGATAAACCTTCTTTTCCTTTTACTCTTTTTACAAATAGCCCTGGTTGATTTTCTTTGGAAAACTTTTCTACCCACAACCCAGAATCTTCTGCAATTACTGGCATTTTTGTTTTTTCATAATATGCTTTTGCTTTTAAAATTGCATTTTCTTCTGCAGTTGTTCCATTTTCTTCTACTTCGACATTTATTCCTAATTCCTTTGGCATAACTACTTCTATTTGTTTAAATTCCTTTAATCTTTCTTTCATTAAATTAAATTTTTTTACATTACCTGTAGCAAATAATAATTTCATAAATATTCCTTCTTTCAATACTAATTTTTTATTTTAATAATTTTGTTTCACTATCTTTTGTTAATATTTTCATTTGTGATATTGCTATTTGATTTAATTTATATAATCTGTCAGATTGCGCCATTCTTTCATTTATAAATATTGAATTTGTATTTTCTAAATTTGCTAAACATATTAATTCATTTATATTTGCATAATCTCTTATATTTCCTTTTTTATTTGGATTCTTTTCTCTCCATTCTTTTGCTGTCATTCCAAATAATGCC
>CALXCM010000019.1 GCA_944386785.1 uncultured Clostridia bacterium
AAAAATAAAGTAATAAAAGAAGCAAAAAAAGAAGTAGAATATCTAACAGGAGATGAAGAAGTAAAAAGACTAGCAGAATTAAGAGAAAAGTGGGAAATGGATAGAAATAGTGAAATTGGACAAGCAAAAAAAGAGGAAAAATTAGAAATAGCACAAAACATGTTAAAAAGAAAGTTTAAAATAGAAGATATTGTATCAATTACTGGACTGTCAAAAGAAGAACTAGAAAAATTATTAAGAAAAATTTGAATAAAAAATGGAATACTAAAAAAGATAGAACGATTAAATTATTTTATGGAAACTATGAAGTAATAAAAGGAATGCAGTGGTATTTTATAGAGTTACCAAAGTTTAGGGCATCAAATCCAGATATGGGAGATAAAGTAAATCAGTGGCTAGCATTAATAGATAGTGAAGATAGGGGGCTATTGAAAATGGCAGAGGAAAAAAATAAAGTAATAAAAGAAGCAAAAAAAGAAGTAGAATATCTAACAGGGGATGAAGAAGTAAAAAGACTAGCAGAATTAAGAGAAAAATGGGAAATGGACAGAAATAGTGAAATTGGACAGGCACAAAAAGAAGGAGAAGCAAAAGGAAGAGCAGAAGGAAAAGCAGAAGGAATATCAGAAAGAAATATAGAAATAGCAAAAAGCATGTTAAAGGATGGAATAGATTTAGAAATAGTTATGAAATACACAGGATTAAGTAAAAAAGAAGTAGAAGAATTGTTAAAATAAATTAGAAAAAATAATGTAAAAAGTTATATGAATTTTTCATATAGCTTTTTATTTTGTAAATCTATTGTCGAAAGATAGCATAATATGGTATAATATGGAAAGTATATAAAAGGGGATGTAAATATGTTAAAAGAAAAATTAAAGGGAAAAGACACAATAATTGGAGCAATATCTATATTTTTAATTATATCAATGTTTGTATTTATTGGATATAATGCAGCTATAGCTATCCTTATGGGAGTTTTAGGTGTAATGTTGCTACCAGCAGTAAATTCTAAAATAAATGAAAAATTTGTTAAAGGTAGCAAAGTAAGAAGATATATAAAAATCACACTAGAAGTAATATTATTTTTTATTATATCACTTAATGTGCCTGATATTGATACTAATACTGGGCAAGAAGAATTGGCTTCTAAAAATGATAGTACAATTTCAGAAGAAATAGCAGACAATAGTAATAAGGTAAAAGAAAACAAAAATGAAACAAATATAGAGGAAAATACAACACAAAATAATAATAGTATTAGCCAAGATTTAAATGTACAAAAAAGTGATATAGAAACTATAAACAAAGAAGCAAGTAAACCAGTGGTGCAAAGTAGTACCAAAACTCCATCAAGTAATGCACAAGGTTCAGGTAGTGTATATAGTAAATCGACAACTAGTAGTTCTAAGAGTACAGGAACAACTTCATCAAGTACAAATAAAAGCTCAAGTTCTACTTCTAAAAAATCTACAGGTTCTTCTTCGACAACAATAACAGATGGACAAACAGTATATGTAACACCAACAGGTAAAAGATATCATTTAAAAGCTTCTTGCGCAGGAAAGAATGCAACACCATCTACTGTTAGTAAAGCAAAAGCTAGGGGATTAACTCCTTGTAAAAAATGCGCACAATAAAAATTAAAGTATATAAAAATGCTAGTAATTAAATAAAATTTATGTTATTATTTTCTTAAAGAAATTTAAAGAAAAAGAGGTAAAGACATGGAAAAAGAAGCATTTTTTGATATGAGTTATGGGTTATATATAATAACAAGTAAATTTGAAGATGAATTTGCAGGTTGTATAGTAAATACAGTAGTTCAGGCAACATCAGAAGATAAACCAAAATTAGTTGTTATTGTAAATAAAGAAAATACAACAAATGAAGTAATGAAAAAATCTAAGAAAGTAAATATATCTATATTATCTAATAAAGCAGATATGCTTTTAATTGGAAAGTTTGGATTTAGAAATAGTAAAGAATTTGATAAATTGAAAGATACAGAATATATTTTAGGAACAAATAATATTCCAATAGTTACAGAAAAAGTAGTTTCATATGTTGAAGCTAATATAATAGAAGAAATAGACACAGGGACACATACTGTTTTTATTTTAGAAGCAACAAATTCGAAAAAAATATCTTGCGAAGAACCATTAACATACAAATATTATCATGAAGTAATAAAAGGAAAAACTCCTCCAAAGGCTTCGTCTTTTAGTAGGTAAAATTAAAGAAGAAGATATCATTGCTATCACAGGATTAAGCAAAGAAGAAATAGAAAAATTAAAATAATAACCTTAAAGTAATAACTTAAAATACATCTTAAAATATGTATAATTTAAACATATTTAAGATGTATTTTTTTCTATAAAAATATTGCAAAATTTAATGTAAAAAGATATACTATATAAGTAAAAATAAAAATACAACAAAAAATGAAATAAAAAAGGAGCAATAAAAATGATAGACTTACATACTCATATATTACCAAACATTGATGATGGTTCAAGAAGTATAGACGAAACATTTAACTTACTAAAAGAAGCAAAAGAGGCTGGATTTGAAAAAGTAGTTTTAACTTCTCATTATATGGAAAAATATTATGAAACAGAAATTGCTGAAAGAGAAGTTTGGGTAAAAGCAATACAACAAAATTTAGATGCAAAAGGAATAGATATCGACTTAATTTTAGGAAATGAGATATATTTTACAGAAAATATAATAAAATTGTTAGAGGATGCCAAAGCATCTACTTTAAACAATAGTAGTTATGTTCTATTTGAATTGCCTATAAATGTAGAACCATTAAATTTATATGATATTATTTATGAAATGATACAATATAAATTAGTGCCAATTTTAGCACATCCAGAAAGATATAGTTTTGTTCAAAAAGAACCTGAGCTTGTATATGATTTAATAAAAAAAGGAGTACTTATGCAAGCAAACTATGGAAGTATCATAGGACAATATGGAGAAAAAGCAAGAATAGTAGTAGAAAAATTTTTGCAAAATAACATGATACATTTTCTAGGAACAGATGTACATAGACAAAATACTATATATAAAAAAATGCCAGAAATATTAGAAACTTTAAAACAAACAATAGGAGAAGAAAGATTAAATATTTTAACAACAGTTAATCCAGATTTAGCAATACATAATAAAAGAATAGATATTTTAGAACCAATACCAGTAGAACTTACTTTAAAAGAAAAAATAATGATGTTTTTAAAAAAATAAAGAAAGGATTGTGATTTAAATGAGAAAATACTTTGGAACAGATGGAATAAGAAGAATTGCAAACACTGAGCTTACACCAGAACTTGTATATAAAGTTGCAAAAGCAGGAGCATATGTATTATCAAAACATGCAGACCATACACCAACAATTTTAATTGGAAGAGATACTCGCCTTTCAGGAACATTAATTGAAAGTGCAATGACAGCAGGTTTTTTAAGCTATGGTGCAAATGTTAAACTTTTAGGAGTAATACCAACACCAGGAGTTGCATATCTAACAAGAAAATTAAATGCAGATGCAAGTGTTGTAATTTCTGCATCACATAATACTTATGAATTTAATGGAATTAAATTTTTCAGTAATAAAGGAATGAAAATTCCAGATACTTTAGAAGAAGAAATAGAAGAAGTAATGGAATCAGGAAAACTAGAAGAACTAACAGCAGAAAATGAAAAAATAGGAACATCAGAATATTGTTTAGATTTAATTGACGAATATGTATATTTCTTTAGAAAGAATTTTGATGATATAATCGAAAAGTATAACAGAAAAGATTTTGTAGTTGGAATTGATACAGCAAATGGTGCAACATATAAAGTAGCAGAAAAAGTATTTAAAGCATTAGGAATTAATTACAAAATAATTTCTAATAATCCAGATGGAATAAATATTAATGAAAATTGTGGTTCAACACATTTAGATAATTTAAAAAAATTCGTAAAAGAAAACAATCTAAGCTTAGGTGTTGCATATGATGGTGATGGAGATAGATGCCTAGCAATTGATGAACAAGGAAATGAGATAGATGGGGATAAACTTCTTGCTATAATTTCAAACCATCTAAGAAAAAAAGGAACACTTAAAAAAGATACAATTGTTGCAACAGTTATGAGTAATTTAGGATTAAATAAATTTGCAAGAGATAATGGATTAGAGTTAATTCAAACTAAAGTTGGAGATAGATATGTATTAGAAGAAATGCTAAAAAACGGATTTAATTTAGGAGGAGAACAATCAGGTCATGTTATTTTATTAGATTACAATCCAACAGGAGATGGAATACTAACATCACTAATGCTAATATTATCTATATTAGAAGAAAACAAAAAAGCATCAGAATTATCAAATATTGTAAAACTATATCCACAAGTATTGATAAATGCAAAAGTAGACTCAGATAAAAAATATGATTATAAAGAAGATAAAGAAATAAATGATGCAATAGAAAAACTAGAAAAAGAATTTGCAGGAAATGGAAGAGTATTAATTAGACCTTCAGGAACAGAGCCATTAGTTAGAGTTATGATAGAAGGAGAAAATCAAGAATATATAACAAAAAAAGCAAAAGATATAGCTAAATTAATAGAAGAAAAACTTAAGTAATAATTATGTAATAAAAATGTTACATAATTGTAAATAAAATATTTATAAAAATAGTTGATAAAAAAAATAATTAATGTTATTATTCAATTAGGTAAATAAACAGAAGAAAAAACGGAGGGGAAGAAATATGTTTATTTTTGATATATCAAATCCATTAACTTTAATATTAATGCTTGCAGCAACAGTATTATTAATATTTTTAGCACAAGAAATTAAAAAAAGTTCTATTAGTGCAATCACACTATTTGCATATCTAATTTTGCTTATAGTTCATGTAGCACAAACAGCAACAATATCAGAAGAATATAGATATATGGTATCAACATTATCTAGATGTATTGCAATAGACTTTGTATTTATTTTAGTAACATTTTTTGCTTATCTATGGGTAGATGATATAGAAGCTAAAAAAGAAGGAAAGAAAAGTGTTGACAATAGTTTAGATTGGTTCTGGAAAAAAGTATAATATTAGTTAAAAAGAAAAAAGTTAGAGTATTAAAGATTTTGCTTTAATGCTCTTTTTATTTATCTTTTAATTATATTTTAATCATATTTTTTCACAAATAAAAGTTCTAAAAAAATTAAATTTGAATATATATAACTATATGGGATAAGTTTTAAATAGGAGAAATATATGTTTAAAGTTAAGATACTTAAGTTAAAAGATGTGATAAAAATACTAATAATAACTATAACTATAATTTTTTTAGTTGTAATTATATCAAAAAGCTTAAATAAAGATAAAAATGAAAACTTAAATAATAATAACAATAATGAAAAAAATTTCTTGCAAAGTAGTTTCTTACAATGTTTAAAAACAGAAATTCCTATATCAGAAAGTATAAATAAAAATCAAGAAAATGTAAGCAAAGAAAATAATAATAGTGTTTTAGAATCAATATTAATTAGCCAAATAAGTTCAATAAAAGGAATAGACGAAAAAAGTAGTAGCAAAAAAGTTGCAGAAGAAAGCACACAAAATACAGAAAATGCAGAAAATAACGAAAATAATGCTAATGAAACTAAAGAAAGTAACGGAGAAATAACCTTAGCTAAAACAGGGCTTGAAACAGAAGTTGTAACACCAAATCCAATAGCAGAAACTTATAATGTAACATATAATAATGTAAAAATAAAAAATCAAACAGATTATGAACTAACAAACGAAATACTTACTTCTGATATTACAATAGAAAATAAAAATATAGTAATATTTCATACACATAGTTGTGAAAGTTATACATCAAGCCCAGCATATACATATACACCAACCGGAAACTTTAGGACAACAGACTTAAACTTTACAGTAACAAGAGTTGGAACTGAATTAGAAACATATTTAAAAAAATATGGATATAATGTAATACATAGTACAGATTATCATGATTATCCTTCATATAATGGCTCATATACAAAATCTTTACAAACAGTAGAAACAATACTTCAAACGACTCCATCAGATATAATAATAGACTTACATAGAGATGCAATAGGCTCAAGATCGGACTATGCACCAACAGTAAAAATAGGAGACGAAGAAGCAGCACAAATAATGTTTGTAATAGGAACAAATGCAGGTGGACTTTATCATCCAAACTGGCAACAAAACCTAAAATTTGCAATAAAAGTGCAAGAAAAAGCAGAAGAAATGTACCCAGGCCTATTCAAGCCAATAATGCTAACAACTTCTAGATATAACCAACATACAGGAAAATTTGCAAATATAATGGAAGTAGGAGCAACAGGGAATACATTAGACCAATGCCTAACAAGCATGAAATATTTATCAAATGTAATGAATGAAATTTTGAAAGATTAGGGGACAGTTCTCTTTTCTCTCATTTTTGTCGAATTTTGTCAATTAAGACAAAGAGAGATTTGAGACAAATGGGGACGGAGCAATTTTGTCTCATTTCTGTCCTAATTTGTCTTGTTTTAACATCTGTCCCCAAATGGACAAAAATGTCCATTTGGACCTGTCCCTAATTGGACATTAAAAATAATAAAAGTTCAAGCAAATAGCTTGAATTTTTTTACATTAATATATATAATGTCATAGGAAATCTAAAGAAAAGAGAGGTAAAAATATGGGAATAAAGGTTAGTTTTAAACATGCAGGTATTTCTCAAAGAAATATTTTAGAGTATAAAGAAAAGGTAGAAAATATTCATAAAGATTTAAATAGAAGAGCAAAGTTAGAAAATGATTTTGTAGGTTGGTTACATTTACCAACTAATTATGATAAAAAAGAATTTTCTAGAATAAAAAAAGCAGCAAAAAAGATAAAAAAAGAATCTGATATTTTAGTAGTAATTGGAATTGGAGGGTCATATTTAGGAGCAAGAGCCGTAATTGAGAGCTTAACTAGTACTTTCAATAATATGCTTACACCCAAGGAAAGAAAATATCCTCAAATTTTATTTGCTGGGAATAACTTAAGTCCGAATTATATAAATGAATTAATTGAGTATATAGGAGATAAAGACTTTTCTGTAAATGTGATATCAAAATCTGGAACTACAACAGAACCAGCAATCGCATTTAGAATATTTAGAGAAATCTTAGAAAATAAATATGGTATAGATGAAGCAAGAAGTAGAATATATGTAACAACAGACAAGAAAAAAGGAGCTTTAAAGACTTTAGCAGATAACGAAGGATATGAAGAGTTTGTAATACCAGATAATGTAGGTGGAAGATTTTCAGTTTTAACAGCAGTAGGTTTGCTTCCAATTGCAACAGCTGGAATTGATATTGACAAATTAATGGAAGGTGCAAGAGAAGCAGAGGAAAGATTTAATGATGCAGATTTGAAATATAATATGTGTTATCAATATGCAGTTGCAAGAAATATTTTATATAAATTATATAAAACAACAGAAATATTAGTAAATTATGAACCAAAAATGCATTATTTTATTGAATGGTGGAAACAATTATATGGAGAAAGTGAAGGAAAGGATGAAAAAGGAATTTTTCCGACAGGAGTAGATTTTACAACAGATTTACATTCAATGGGACAATATATACAAGAAGGAAGAAGAACTTTATTTGAAACTGTAATTAAAATTAAAGAACCAAATTCAGACATAAAAATTAATTCAGATGATGATAATCTAGATGGATTAAATTATTTAGCAGGAAAAGGATTAGACTATGTAAATAAAAAAGCAATGGAAGGAACAATTGAAGCACATGTTTCAGGAGATGTTCCAAATATTGTTATAGAAATAGATAAACTAGATGAAAAATCAATTGGAGAATTGATATATTTCTTTGAAAAAGCTTGTGCCATATCTGGAAATATATTAGGTGTAAATCCATTTGATCAACCAGGGGTTGAAAAATACAAGAAAAATATGTTTAAATTATTAAAAAAGCCAGGATATTAAACAAAAGGAGTAATTAAATCATGATATATAAAGAAAATTTTAAAGTAGGACTAAAAGATGTATGGAAAGGAAATGAAGTTAGCAATAGTGCAATTTTAGAATATTTAGAAGATATTGCAGCATATCATTCTGACACAGTAGGTTATGGGATAAATACTACAAAAGATACAAATTTAAATTGGCTTTTATTAGACTGGAAAGTAGAGGTTATAAAAAGACCTACATATGGAGAAAATTTAGAAGTACATACATGGTCAAGAGGGATAGAAAAGTTTTGGGCATTTCGTGATTTTGAAATATATAATGAAAAACACGAATTATGCGTAATTGCAACTTCTAAATGGCTTTTGGTAAATAGCAAGACAGCAAAAATAGAAAGAGTAGATCCTAAAATGGCAGAAAAATATAATTCTGAACCTCAAAAAAAGGTATTTCCTGAAGAAAATTTGGATAAAATAAAAGAGCCAGACAGTTTTGAAAGTAAATTTGAATACAAAGTAAGAAGAAAAGACATAGATGTAATAGGTCATATGCATAATATATATTATTTAGACTTAGCTTATGAAGCACTTCCAGAAGAAGAGTATCAAAAAAGACCATTTAATACTGTAAGAATTATGTATAAGAAAGAAATAAAATTAGGAGAAACAGTACATTGTTTATATACAAAACAAGATAAAAAGAATATAATAACAATAAAAGATGAAAGTGAAAAATTACTTCATGCTATAGTAGAAATATATTAAAATTATATAAAAAATAGAGAATATAATAAAAAAGTGTCGTAAAATGTCGAAAAAAGGATTGAAATTTCAAAAATCTGTGATATAATAGCGAGTGGTAAAATTTAAGGGAGGAATAAGAAATGAAAACAAATTTAAGAAAAACAAAAATAGTTGGAACAATAGGACCAGCAAGTGAGAGCGAAGAAATGCTTACAAAATTAGTATCAGCAGGATTAAATGTAACAAGAATAAACTTTTCACATGGTGGATACGAAGAAAACGGAGAAAAAATCGAAACAATAAAAAGAGTAAGAGAAAAATTAGGAAAACCAGTAGCTTTATTACTAGATACAAAAGGTCCAGAAATAAGAACTGGAAAATTAGTAACAGGAAATGAAAAAGTAACAATAAATGAAGGACAAACTTTTACATTCGTAAATGAAGATATAATAGGAGATAATGAAAAAACTTCAGTAAGTTATAAAGAATTATATAAAGATGTTAAAGTAGGATCTACTTTACTTGTAGATGATGGAGCAATTGAATTTGAAATAACAGAAATTAAAGGAAAAGATATTGTTTGTAAAGCTTTAAATACAGGAAAATTAGGAAGCAGAAAAACAATGAATGTTCCAGGTGTTAAATTAGATTTACCAGCTCTAACAGAAAAAGATATATCTGATATTACAGAAGGTATAAAAAGAGGATTTGATTATATAGCAGCATCATTTGTAAGAAAAGAAGCAGATGTAAAAGCGATAAGAGATTTATTAAATGCAAATGGTGGAGAAAGAGTAAAAATCATATCTAAAATAGAAAACCAAGAAGGAATAGATAATTTTGAAGAAATATTAGCAGCATCTGATGGTATCATGGTAGCTCGTGGAGATATGGGTGTTGAAATACCAATGGAACAAGTTCCAATTGTACAAAAATATTTCATCAAAAGATGTAATCAAGTTGGAAAACCAGTTGTAACAGCAACACAAATGTTAGAATCAATGACACAAAATCCAAGACCAACAAGAGCAGAAGTAAGCGATGTTGCAAATGCTGTATATGACCAAACAGGAGCAATCATGCTTTCAGGAGAATGTGCAATGGGTAAATATCCAGTAGAATGTGTTGAAGCAATGGATAAAATTTCAGGAACAATAGAAAATTCTATTAAATACTGGAAAAGATTTAATAAAAGAATGAATGAACATAAATGTCATAACAATGAAATTGAAGGTGCTTTAGCTTTATCTACAGGAATTGCAGCAGAACATGTAAATGCAGATGCAATTGTTGCATATACAAAATGTGGAGAATCTATAAGAAAATTATCAGGATTAGGATTAGCTTGTCCAATTCTTGCTATAACAGATGATGAAAAAACATATCATCAATTATCAATTTCAGCAAATGTTTATCCATTACTTTGCAAAGAAGGAAAAACAGCTGAAGAAATATTAAAAAACGGAATTGAAATGTTAAAAAAAGACGGAATTTTAGAAGATAATGATATGGTTGTTTTAGCAGGAGGAGCTAGCAGATTAACAGACCAAGAAAAAGTAATTGGTGGATGTTTAAGAGTATAAAATAAAGAAGAATAAAACCAATATCTAGTATAAGATTAATTCTTGTACTAGATATTTTTTATTTATTTGTGAATATTTTTGCAAAAAAACGTATAAAATATACTAAAAATAATAAAAAGTATTGCAAAAAACAAATAAGAATGATAAAATATAAAAAGATTGGGGGGTATATATGTACACATATATAAAATTAAAAAATTTTAAATCTTTTGGTAATGTGGAATTTGATTTAAAGAAAACAGAAACTAAAATCAAAAATTTAGCAGTAATATATGGAGAAAATGGAGCGGGTAAAACAAATTTAGTAGAGGCATTTAAATTTTTACAAGATTCATTAACTTCATTAGTTACATTAAAAATGCTAGAGAAACAAATAGATAAAGCAAATCAGATGGAAGAATTAAAAAAACAGGGTAAAGCTGAAGATTTTATAGAATTTATACAAAGATTTACTAAACAATTTTCAATTTATCCACAGATGAAAGAATTAAAAACAATAAATTCTAAAGAAGATGCAGAAGTTGAAATTGGATTTTCTGTAAATGAAAAAGAGGGTTATTATTTTATAAGATTTTCTGAAAAAATTAAAGAAGAAAAATTATATTATCTTACAGAAAAAAATAGAGGAGTTCAATTCCATATTGAAAAAGACAAAGATGGGGAAATAAAAAAAGAATTAAATAAGTATATATTTAAAGATTTAAAATATACCAAAGAATTGAAAGAAGAAATAAATAAATATTGGGGAAAGCACACATTTCTTTCTATAATCTTAAAAGAATTACAAGAAAAAAACGAAAAATACACAGAAAAAGTTTTATCAAAAAATTTAACAGATATTATAGAAATGATGATACAAATGAATATCAGTGTAGATAATGCTACTAGTAACATAATTCATTCAACAGGAATAAGTTCAAAAAATCCTAAAAGAAATGCTTTATTGTTAAATCCAAGAAAAGGAACAATAAATAAAAAGCATGAAGAAAAATTGAATGTTTGCGAAGAAATACTAAAAAATTTCTTTACGCAATGTTACTCAGATATAAAAGATGTAAAATATCTGAAAAAATTTGAAGGTAATAAAATTAAATATATTTTAGTATTTGAAAAAGTAATAAATAATGAGATTGTAGAAATACCTATTACTAAAGAATCACGCGGAACTCAAAGAATTTTAGAAAAAATAGTACCAGTTATCAGAGCAGCATTAGGCGAATGTGTAGTCATTGATGAAATAGATAATGGGGTTCACGATTTGTTAATAAAGGTAGTTATAGAATCTATTGCAGATAAAATTACAGGACAATTAATTATAACAACACATAATACTTTGTTATTAGAAACACTTGATAAAAGCAATATTTATATAATAGTAGTAGACCATGATGGTAAAAAGACAATTAATTGTATGGAAGATTATGATTTTGAAATTCAAAAAAATCATAATAAGAGAGATTTGTATTTAAAAGGTCTATTTGGAGGAATTCCATTTGTAAGTAGGATTGATTTTGACAGTATAATAGACGAAATAGAAAAGGAAGAAAAAGACTATGAAAAAAAAGATAAGGCTTAATTATTGTAAAATATTTGCATTATGTCATGGTCAATCAGAGCTATTTATAAGTGAGCATTTAAGGAGTAACCTTCGTTTACCTTTAGAAGGCTATGCAAGAAGTAATGGGAGAAATAATATACAAATTACAAGTGTTTTATCTGTTTTAAATAATTCAGTATTTAAAGAAAAAGAGGCGTTTTTAAAAAGATATAGTAACATCCAAGATCCAAAAGGAGATACTAAAAAACTTAAATTTTATATTATAATGGATACAGATGATTGTACACAAGATGAAAGAAAGAATTTTTTGAATAAAAAAATGTTCAAAGGTCATTGGTTAGAACCATATATTATTCCAATAGTAAATGACGGAAATTTAGAAGAAGTAATAAAAGATGCAAAAATAGAGTATGACGAAATACATAAAAAAGACAAAACAAAAAAATATATAAAAATATTTCCAAAGAAAACTTCCAAGATAACAAAAGATGCTGATATTAAATATATAGAAGAAGTAAAAGAAAAATTAAAAGTTAGTAAAAAAACAAATATGGATAAATTTTTTGAAGACTGTTTAAAAGAATATAAAAATATCAAAAAGTAAAGTTTTGATTTTCAAAATTTTACTTTTTTTCTTGTTATTTTTTATTCAAATATGATATACTATACCTATCAAAAAATAGAAAGGAAAGTTAAAATGGCAAAGCCAATAGTTGCAATAGTAGGAAAACCAAATGTAGGAAAATCAACTTTTTTTAATTATCTTGCAGGAACAAGAATTTCAATTGTACAAGATACTCCAGGAGTTACAAGAGACAGAGTTTATGCTGAAACAAACTGGAGAGGAAGAGATTTTACATTAATAGATACAGGAGGAATTGAGCCAGAATCTCAAGATATAATATTATCACAAATGAGAGAGCAAGCAGAGCTTGCAATATCTATGGCAGATGTAATAATATTTTTAACAGATGTAAAACAAGGAGTAACAGCAGCAGATAGAGAAATAGCATTAATGCTAAAAAAATCAAAAAAGCAAATAGTACTTGTATGTAATAAAGCAGATAATTTTGAAAAAGATAGAAACGAAATTTATGAATTTTATAACTTAGGACTAGGAGAACCATTTCCAATTTCTGCATCAAATGCAATTGGAATAGGAGATGTACTAGATGAAATTTATGAAAAATTACCCCCAATAGATGAAGAAGATGATGAAAGACAAGAAATAAAAGTAGCAGTAATTCGGAAAACCAAATGTCCGGAAAATCATCTTTAATTAATAAAATTTTAGGGGAAAATAGAGCGATAGTAAGTGATATTGCAGGAACAACAAGAGATGCAATTGATTCTAATTTTGAAAATGAAAAAGGAAAATATATATTTATAGATACAGCAGGAATAAGGAAAAAAAGTAAAGTAAAAGAATCAATAGAAAAATTTAGTATAATGAGAACACTTCTTGCAATAGAAAGATCAGATGTATGTTTAATGTTAATTGATGCAAATGAAGGTGTAACAGACCAAGATGCAAAGATTGCAGGAGAAGCTCATGAAGCAGGAAAAGGTGTAATAATAGTTGTTAACAAATGGGACGAAGTTGAAAAAACAACAGGAACATTAGAAAAATTTGAAAAAGAAATACACGAAAAATTAAAATATTTATCATATGCACCTGTTCTATTTATCTCAGCAAAAACTGGTCAAAGAGTAAATAAATTATTTGACTTAATAAATTATGTGGCAGAGCAAAATGCCCTAAGAGTATCAACATCAATATTAAATCAAGTAATAAATGAAGCAATAGCTATGGTACAACCACCAACAGATAAAGGAAAAAGACTTAAAATATTTTATGCAACTCAAAGTTCTACTAAACCACCAACATTTGTAATCTTTGTAAATAATAAAGAATTATTCCATTTTTCTTATGAAAGATATCTAGTAAATCAAATAAGAAAAGAATTTGGATTAGTAGGAACACCAGTAAGAGTGATAGTAAGAGAAAAGAATGAAAAAGATATATAACTAAGGAGGAAATTTAAAATGGTAGTTTATGTTATTATGGCAATAATTGCTTATTGCATAGGAAGTATAAGTTTTTCAGTAATTATTAGTAAAAAAATGGCAGGATTTGATGTAAGAGAAAAAGGAAGTGGAAACGCAGGAAGTACAAATGTACTTCGTTCTGTTGGAAAAAAAGCAGCAGCATTAACACTTGTTTTAGACGCTCTAAAAGGAGTTTTAGCTGTAGTAATTGCAATAATATTAGGAAATATAATTCCTGATATGAATAAAGAATTGCTAGTACAAATAGCAGGTATAGCAGTTGTAATAGGACATACTTTTCCAGTATTTTTTGGATTTAAAGGAGGAAAAGGTGTTGCAACATCACTTGGAATTTTATTAATTAGCAATTGGCAAATAGGGCTTATTTGTCTAGTATTCGGAGTGGTATTAATTGCTTTAACTAGAATGGTATCATTAGGTTCTTGCACAGCAGCAGTATTATTCCCAGTACTTACATTATTTATAAATGAACATTATACAGTTTTAACAGAAGGAAAATCAGGAAATGTATATTTTATATATAGTGTTATTTTAGCAATAATTGTTTTATATAATCATAGAAGCAATATAAAAAGAATATTAAGTGGAACAGAAAATAGAATAAGTTTTAGTAAATAAAGGTGATTACAAATGAAAAAAATTTTAAATATTATAATATTAGCTATAATAATTTTAATTTTATTTATTCCAAATGTTAAAGCAGTAGACTTAAGTACATATGAACTAAAATTAAAGGTGTTAGAAAATACAGAAAATAAAGAATTTGATTTATATATTCTTTTACCTAAAAGTTATATTGTTTATGCAATAGATAATTCTAATTTAAATATAGAATATACTGGAGCAGAAACACTTAAAGAAAATAATATACCTGGAATTGATATTGACAAAAATAATGTTGAAGATGAAATATATAAAGAAAATGATAATGAATATGTACAAATATTATTAGAACCAAATGAAGATAATGAATATACTTTTAACATTTTATCTAGCTATATAGGAAAAGACATGAAATTTAGAATAAAAAATGATGAAAAAGATTATATTATGCATTTAGATAATTTTACTGTAAAAGATAATACTTGTCAGTTAGAATATAACTATAGCCAAAATAGTTTAAAACAAAAAGACTATACAGAATTTACTTTTAGTACAGTATTATTTATAATCTTAATCATCATAGTTTTTATTGCAATAATTGCAAAAATTAAAGGTAGTAAGTAGGGTTATAGATTCCAAAAAATAAAAATCTAAATAAAAAATAAAGAAGGAAAAATAATGAAAAATATAGCGATAATAGGAAGCGGAAGTTGGGGAGTAGCACTTGCAACCCATCTTGCAAGATGTGGAAATAAAATAAATATATGGTCTTTTTCAGAAGAAGAAAAAGATTTAATAAATAATGAAAAAAGATGCAAATTTTTACCTGGATTAGTACTTCCAGAAAATATTAAATGTTCAACTGATTTTTCTAATGTAATAAAAGATGCAGATTTTATTTTACATGTAACTCCATCAAAATTCACAAGAGAAACTTTTAAGAAATATAAACAATATGTAGGAGATAAACCTGTAATTATTTGTTCAAAAGGATTTGAAAAAGATACTTTAAAAACTTTAGACGAAGTTATATTAGATGAACTTCCACAAGCAAGAGTTGGAGTGTTATCAGGACCTAGCCATGCAGAAGAGGTATCAATTGCAATTCCTACAGTATTAGTAATTGCATCAAAAGATAATGAAATTTTAAAATTAATTCAAGATACATTTATGTGTCCAGAAATGAGGATATATACATCAAATGATGTAAAAGGTGTAGAGCTTCGGAGGAGCTCTAAAAAATATAATAGCTTTTTGTGCAGGTGTTGCAGCAGGAATAGGTCTTGGAGATAATACATTTGCAGCATTAATTACAAGAGGACTTGGAGAGCTTACAAAACTTGGAGTAACTTTAGGCGGCAAAAAAGATACATTTTATGGATTAAGTGGATTAGGAGATTTAATTGTTACATGTCTTAGTGAACATAGTAGAAATAGAAAAGCAGGAAAATTAATAGGACAAGGAAAAACACTAGAAGAAACTAAAAAAGAAGTTGGAATGGTAATTGAAAGTATAGATAATATTGAAGTTGCATATGAGCTTTCAAAAATACATAATATAGAAATGCCAATTGTTGAAATGGTATATAAAGTTATTTATGAAAATTTAGACCCAAGAGAGGCTGTAAAAAAATTAATGACAAGAGATAAAAAAAGTGAATAATAATTATGTAAAAGTTAAATAATATATATAAATTATTAAAGAAAAGAGGAATTGTCATGGATTTTTTTGATAAAATAACTAAAAAAGCATCAAAGGCATATAAAATTACTGCAGATAAAACAGAAAAATTTGCAAAAGATACAAAGATAAAAATTAAGATGAATGACTTAAAACAACAAATAAATGAACTTTATGAGGAAATAGGGAAAAAAGTCTATGAAAAACATATAATTGGCGAAGAGATTTCTATAAAAAATGATTTAGAAGAAGAACTTACTAAAATAGATGTATTAGCAGATGAAATAGAAACTTTATTAAACCAAAGCTTAGATTTAAATGATAAAAAACAATGCAAAATATGTAGTACATTAATTGGAAAAGATGATAAGTATTGCTATAATTGCGGAGCAAAACAAGAGGATGAAAATCAAACAGCTCAAGATAATGAAGACCAAATGACTATAGAAGAAATAAAAGAAGATAAGGATAAAACAAGTTTAGAAAAAACAGTTGAAGTAGAATCTCATGTTAATCCTGATGCAGATGGAACTATAGACATTAAAGATGAAGGATATGATGAAGACAATGAAGATGAGATAGATGACGAAGAAAACTAATAAATAACTTTAATTAAGGAATGTAGAAAAATGAAAATAGTAGTTCAAAGAGTAAAAAATGCAAAAGTAGAAGTAGATAAAAAAATTGTCGGAAAAATAGAAAAAGGTTTTTTAGTGTTATTAGGAGTAACACATAATGATACTAAAGAAGAAGCCTCATATTTAGCAAAAAAACTTTGTAATTTAAGAGTTTTTGAGGATGAAGAAGGGAAAATGAATTTGGGGCTAAAAGATGTAGAAGGAGAGCTTCTAATTGTTTCTCAATTTACTTTATATGCTGATTGTTCAAAAGGAAATAGACCTTCATTTATATCTGCAGCAAAACCAGAAAAAGCAGAAGAACTTTATAACTATTTTTGTGAAAAATGTAATAAAGATTATGGAATAAAAGTAGAAAAAGGAATTTTTGGAGCAGATATGAAAGTTAGCCTTTTAAATGATGGACCAGTAACAATTATAATAGAAAAATAGTTAAAATTAAAATTAATATTAATATGGGTATCTTTCATATAAATATCTAATTACATTATCTGCATTATTTTCATTTATATAAATAAAAACATTTTTATCTAAAGATATCCATAAAAAAATGTCAAAATTATCAGAATTATCAATATAAGTACCAACAATCTCAGCGATTTCTATGGGATTTTGGTATTTTTTTTGCCATTCTAAATCATTTTCTATTTCAAAAGAAGTATTGTAAAATTTACTTAAAAATTTATTTATTTCACCTTTTTTGTTTGAAGAAAGATGTACTAAGCACATAAAAAACCTCCTTAATTTTATTATTAAAAAAATAAATTAATTTATACATGGAATAAATTGAAATAAAATTGCAAACACTAATAAAAATTGGAGGTTATTAGTTTGAAAAAATTTAAAATTTTTAGTTATATTATTTTAATTTTAATAATTGGAGTTTTATCATATAGTATTTACTCATTAGCAAAAGAAGACCCTAAAGAAGACAATGAAAATAAAATTTTATCAGAAATAAGATATGTAGAGGCTGAATTTACAGACCTTTTTAATACAATGAATAACATAGAAACTAGAAATTATGGAATAGAAGTGGATGAACTATCAAAAGAGACATCTAAGAAAATGGAAGAAGGAAGTTCAGATGGTGGAGGGCAAAACGGAAGTAGTAGCCAAAGCAGTGAATCTACTTCCCAATCTAGTTCACAAGATAGTGAAAAATATGATTTAAAATTAAATGGAGTTTTAACAAAAAAAGAAGATATAAACTGGGATATTGTAAAAAGTGAAGTAGAAAGCCTTTATACTAGTATTCCAACAATTACAATGGATTTATATCAGTTAGAAATAAACAAAGATGATATTTTAAATTTTAATAAAGAAATAGATAACCTTGTAAGAGTAGTAAATAATGAAGAAAAAGTATCTACATTGCAAACATTGTCAAATATATATGATTATTTACCTAAATTTATAGAGGCATTAAATAATAAAGATATTATATATAAAAAAGTGATTGAAACAAAATCTAATATATTTAAAGGATATTCAAAATTAGATTCAAATAATTGGAGTGAAATTTTAGTAGATATACAAAATGCAACAAATATTTTTTCAGAGCTTTTGTCAAATGAGAATGTAATAAAAACAAATAATTCATATAGTGTAAATAAAGTATATGTAATGCTAAATGAACTCCAAAATGCAGTAAATATAAAAGATATATCTGTGTTTTTAATAAAATATAAAAACCTTATAGAAGAAATAGAAGCAATATAAAAAATATTTGAAAAAAACTTAAAATTAATGTATAATAAGAAATAGAGTAAATTGAATAGTCGCTGGTAAAATTCCGAAAGGATTTACGAGAGGAAAGTCCGGGCTCCATAGAGCAAAGATGCTAGATAACGTCTAGTGAGGGTAACCTTAAGGAAAGTGC
>CALXCM010000020.1 GCA_944386785.1 uncultured Clostridia bacterium
AAGATGGAGAAGTTTTAATTGTTGACGAATTTACAGGTCGTATTATGTATGGAAGAAGATATAATAATGGACTTCATCAAGCAATTGAAGCAAAAGAACATGTAAAAATAGCAGATGAATCAAAAACATTAGCAACAATTACATTCCAAAACTTCTTTAGAATGTATGATAAATTATCTGGTATGACAGGTACTGCTATGACAGAAGCAGAAGAATTTGAAGAAATATATAACTTAGATGTTGTAGAAATTCCAACAAATAAACCTATGATTCGTAAAGATGAAAATGATGTTATATATAAAAATGAAAAAGCAAAATTTAAAGCAATAGTAGAAAATATCAAAGAAAGCCATAAAAAAGGTCAACCAGTTTTAGTTGGTACTGTTTCTATTGAAAAATCTGAAAAACTTTCTAGATTATTAAAACTAGAAGGAATAAAACATGAAGTATTAAATGCTAAATATCATGAAAAAGAAGCAGAAATAATTGCACAAGCAGGTAAATTTGGTGCAGTTACAATTGCAACAAACATGGCAGGTCGTGGTACTGACATTATGCTTGGTGGAAATAGTGAATATTTAGCAAAAGAAGAAATGAGAAGACAAAGAATACCAGATGAATTAATAACAGAAGCAGACACATATTATGAAACAGATAATGAAGAAATTTTAAATGCAAGAAAGAAATTTAAAGAATTAGTAGAAAAATTTGATGTACAAATAAAAGAAGAAAAAGAAAAAGTAATAAAAGCTGGAGGACTAAAAATAATTGGTACAGAAAGACATGAATCAAGAAGAATTGATAACCAATTAAGAGGTCGTTCAGGTCGTCAAGGAGATATTGGTGAATCAAGATTCTATATTGGATTAGATGATGATTTAATGAAAATCTTTGGTGGAGATACAATTACTAAAGTATATAATACTTTAGGTGCAGATGAAAATATGCCAATAGAATCTAAAATAATTTCAAATGCAGTAGAAAATGCTCAAAAGAAAGTAGAAAGTAGAAACTTTACAATTCGTAAAAATGTATTAAAATATGATGATGTAATGAATGCTCAAAGAGAAATTATATATAAACAAAGAAGAGAAGTTCTAGATGGAGAAAATATTCACAATAACATTATTTCAATGATTGAATATGTTGCAGATAACTTAGTAAACATATTTATAGAAGGAGAAACTCAAGAATTAAATGAAGAATCTCTAAATAATGAAATAATGAATATATTTGGAATGGACTTAAGAACATTTGTAAAAGAAAATAAGAAAAATCCACAAGCAATATCTGATGAATTAAAGAAAATGGCATTAGAAAACTATGCTAAAAAAGAAGAAGAAATCGGTTCAGATGATATGAGAGAACTTGAAAGAGTTGTAATGCTAAAAGTTGTTGACGAAAAATGGATGAACCATATTGACTCTATGGATGAATTAAAAAACGGAATTGGTCTTCGTGCATATGGTCAAAAAGATCCAGTTGTTCAATATAGACTAGAAGGATTTGATATGTTTGATGAAATGATTTCAGACATAAAAGTTGATGTAACAAAAATTTTAATGCATATAAGACGCCAAGGGGAAACAAAAAGACAAGAAACTGTAAAAATTACAGGAGCAGCTTTAGAAGCAATTCATAGTGTTGATGGAGGTTCAAAAATAGGAACTGATGTTGATAGAACAGTAAGAAATGAAGGTCCAAAAGTAGGAAGAAACGATCCTTGCCCTTGCCGGTTCAGGAAAAAAATATAAAAATTGTTGTGGAAAAAATGCATAGAACCTATATGAAGTGTAGCCTAAATAAAATGGGTTGCACTTCTTTTTTAGAAAAAACAAAATTTATTTTTATTGGGCTTAGAAGAATTTATAAAAAAAGATTGAATAATTAGGATTTATATGATACAATACAAATGTTCGCAATTTATGAGGAAGGTGTTTCAAATGAATGATACGAATGGAGATATTATAATATATCAAACAGATGATGGAGTGACAAAAATAGATGTTAAAATCGAAAATGAAACGGTATGGCTATCACAACAGCAAATGGCAGATTTGTTTGATACTTCAAGAACAAATGTTATAGAACATATAAATAATATTTATGAAGAAGGAGAGTTGGATAAGGAATCAACCTGTCAGAATTTCCGACAGGTTCGAAAAGAAGGAAATTGAAAAAGCCAAAGGTGAATATAGAAAATATCAAGTTAAAACAATAAGACCTGTTGAAGAGGAATATTTAAAATCTTTGAAAGAAATTAGTAGTGAAATTGAGAAGAAAGATGATAAAAATGTATGAAATAATAAATACTAAAAGGGAGTCAGAAAAATGAATGTATTAAAACCACAAAAGATTTTATTTGATAGGTTAACAACTATTCCAGATTTACTAGAACAAATAGAAAAAAATGAAAAAATAAGTAATATAATACTAGATGATTATAAAGTAGAAAATATAAAGTTTAATGATCTGGCAATAGAAAAATCTATCATAACTAATACAGATATCATAAATAGTAATTTAGAAAAAAATACTTTTATTGATGTCATATTTGAAAATTGTAATTTTTCAAATACCTCTTTTGAAAGTTGTGCTTTTATAAGATGTGAATTTAATAACTGTAAAATGACAGGAGATAATTTTATAGAAGCTAGGTTATATAATATAAGTTTTGTTGAATCAAACTTATATTATGCAAATTTTACGACTGCTAGCATAGAAAATGTATCATTTGAAGATACAGTATTAAGAAATAGTAATTTTCAGGAAAATAAGTTTAAAAATATTATCTTAAAAAATGCAGATTTAACACAAGCTCAATTTTTTAAAACGAGTTTAAAAAATATAGATTTATCAGAAAGTACGATAGATGGTATTATATTATCAGTTGAAGATATAAAAGGAGCAATAATTAATGAATTTCAGGCAATAGATTTAATAACATTGTTAGGAGTAAAAATTAAATAAAACTCTACTTTAATTTGACCTTATTTCCTTAATAATATATAATAAAAACGATAGGAGAGTGATAAAATGTTAGAACTAGAAGAAAATACTAAACTTTTAGAAACTTTAAAAAATAAATTGCAAGAATTAGGTGAATCTCTTTGACATTTCTAAATTAAGAAATGAATTAAAAGAGTTAGAAGAAAAAACTTTAGATAGTAACTTTTGGAATGACCAAAAAAATTCAGGAAAAGTTTTATCAAAAATAAAAAATATAAAAGCAAATGTAAGTAAATATGAAGAATTAGAAGAAGAACTTCGAAATTTACTAGAATTAACAGAAATAGTAGAACAAGAAGAAAGTATAGATGATGCAAAAGATATAATAAAATCTACTAACAAATTAGAAAAAGAAATAAATAAATTAGAAATAGAAACATTATTTACCGGAAAATATGATAAAAATAATGCAATAGTATCAATACACCCAGGAGCAGGAGGGACAGAATCACAAGACTGGGCTGAAATGCTATATAGAATGTACACTAGATGGGCAAGCAAAAATGATTTTAAAGTGGTAGAATTAGATTACTTAGAAGGAGAAGAAGCAGGTCTTAAAAGTGTTACATTTGAAATTATAGGAGAAAATGCTTATGGATATATGAAAGGAGAAATGGGTGTACATAGATTAATTAGAATTTCTCCATTTGATAGTGGTGGAAGAAGGCATACATCTTTTGCTTCTGTTGAAGTACTTCCAGAGATTACAGATGATATAGAAATTGAGATAAATCCTGACGATTTAAGAATAGATACCTATCGTGCTTCAGGAGCAGGAGGACAACATATAAATAAAACTTCTTCTGCAGTAAGAATTACACATATTCCAACAAATATTGTAGTTGCATGTCAATCTGAGCGTTCTCAAATACAAAATAGAGAAACTGCGATGAAAATGTTAAAATCTAAACTATTTGATTTAAAGGAAAAAGAACAAAAAGAAAAGATAGAGGATTTAAAAGGAGAACAAAAAGAAATAGCTTGGGGAAGTCAAATTCGTTCATATATTTTCTGCCCATATACATTAGTAAAAGATCACAGGACAAATTATGAAGTAGGGAATGTAGAAGGAGTAATTGATGGAGACTTAAATGGTTTTATGGAAAGCTATTTAAAAGAGTTTAATCACAAATAGTTTTTAAAACATATAATATATAGAGTAGGTTTAAAATAAAACTTACTCTATATATTTATTTTAAGAGGTGTTATAAATGAACACTATTGTAGTAAAATTTGGTGGAAGTTCTGTTGCAGATAATGAGAAATTAAAAACTGTAGCTAAAAAGATTATAGATTTATATAATAAAAACAATAATATAGTAGTTGTTTTATCAGCACAAGGTAAAACAACAGATAAATTATTAAATGAGGCTCATAAATTAACTAATAATACAAAAACTAACAAAAGAGAATTAGATACTTTAATAAGTACAGGAGAGCAAGTTTCAATTAGTAAATTAAGTATATTACTAATCTCTTTGGGTTATCCTGCAGTTTCACTAACTCGGTTGGCAGGCACGGAATAATTACAAATAGTGATAATCAAAATGCAATAATTAGAAAAATAAATATAGGAAGAATAAAAAAAGAATTAGATAAAAGAAAAATTGTTGTAATTGCAGGGTTCCAAGGTATTGATGAAAATTTTAATATTACTACATTAGGAAGAGGTGGTTCTGACACCACTGCTGTTGCAATAGCTGCAGCTTTAGATGCTAAAAATTGCTATATTTTCTCTGATGTAGACCGGTGTATATACTGCAGACCCGAATAAAGTAAAATCTGCAAAAAAACTTTCTGCTATATCATATGAAGAAATGTCTGAGATTTCAAATGAAGGGGCAAAAGTTCTTCATAATAGATGCATAGAAATAGGGGAGAAATATAAAATCCCTATAATTACAAAATCTACATTTAACGATAAACCTGGAACAGTAATTTCAGATATTATAGAAGAAAATACAATAAAAAGTATAGTAAAAAAAGACCTTTCTAGAATTTCAATTATAGGTAATGGAATAATTAGAAATATAGAAGTAATACGAAAAATATTAGATTTAATAGAACAAGAAAAATTAGAAATGTTAGAATTAGAAATATTCCAAACAAAAATTTCTATTACTTTTAAACAACTAATTGATGATGAACTTTTAGAAAAATTTCATAAAAGAGTCATAAAAGATTGAGTTTTATAAAATAAGAGAGTATAATAGAAATGTACCTATTAATATATTAATTGTTAAAGAATATTTCTTTAACAATAGAAAGGAGAAAGTTAGCAAAAATATTAATATGGTTATTAAAAGCCTATGGCAGCTAGGAGGGGATACTTAATGTCAGGCTCAAAAAACCCGTTATATGTAGATATAATGGCACTACACCCTGAAGTTACAGGAAGTTGTATCTTTTGTGTCGTAAAAGATGCAATACTAAAAAAATCTGTAAAATTTGTTGTTGACTGTGGTTTGTTCCAAGAACTAGCTCACGAAGATCTAAATGAAAAAGAGTTTCCTTTTAAACCGGAAAATTTAGATTTTGTCTTAATTACACATAATCATTTAGATCATATTGGTCGAGTTCCTTTTCTTGTAAAACAAGGATTTAATAAAAATATTTATACAACTACAGGAACAAGTTTGTTTTTACGGAAGGCATGGAATAATACAACAGAAATTTTGGAAAGAAAAGCAAAACTTAAAAATCAAAAACCTCTTTATGAAAAAGATGATGTACTTTATACATTATCAAAAGTCAAAGCTTGTGAATTTTGCAAGCCTATAAAAGTTGCAGATAATGTAGAAGTTACATTCTATATGAACGGGCATGTTCCAGGAGCAAGCATTGTTCATGTGAGAATATCTTCATGTTTTTCTGAAGAAGATATTAATTTGATTTTTACAGGAGACTATAAGAAAGATAATATTTTCTTTGATGTAGATCCATTACCAAAAGAATTGTTGAATTTACCAGTTAGTATTATCTGTGAATCAACTTATGGTGATATGACCTCTTCTGAAATTTCATATACTTTTGAGGATAACATTAAAAATGCCATAAGAGAAGGTAAAACAAATATTGTAATTCCAGCCTTTTCTTTTGCAAGGACTCAAGAGTTGTTGTATAAATTAAAAAACATGCAGGATAACAATCTTATTCCAAAAACATACCAAATATATTTAGATGGTAAACTTAGTCAAAGTTTTACAACTATTTTCCTTACACATGCGGAAATGTTAGGTTTTAAAAATGAAATGATAGATTTTCTTCCAAAAGGATTAAAAAACATCTATAAAGAAGAACGGTTTGCAATCATGAAAGATGAAAGACCTAAAATCATTATTACTTCTGCAGGTATGGGATCATATGGCCCAGCACAAATGCATATTCCAGAAGTTATTACAAGAAAAAATGGTCTTATCCATTTTACTGGATATATGGCTGAAGGAACTTTGGGAAGAGATTTACAAGAAGCCAAACAAGGTGATATGGTAAAAATAGGTGGCATTATAAAGAAAAAGCTAGCAGATGTTCTCTACACAAATGAATTTTCTTCACATGCAAAACAAGATGAAATAATTGAATTGTTAAATAAATTCAATTGTAAAAAATTAGTTTTGTTTAATCATGGAGAAAGTGCAACAAAAGAGCAGATTGCTAAAGTGGCTTTTGAAAATATAAAGGCCAAAAATATTGGAATACTAGGAAACGATGTACTTTTCAGGGTTGGTCCTTATGGACTAATTAAAACAATGACAACAAAATTTTGCTAACGACCTAAAGAATCAAAGAGAATTTTTCTTTGATTCTTTTCTTTTTATTGTTCTAAAATAGACAAACCTTGAATATATATATTTTAGCGATAAAAAATAGGAGGTAGGGAAAGTTATGACAATAGAAGAAAGAAAATCTACTACAACAGGAGTAATTCAAAATTTAATTTTAGAAAATAGGGGAAAGCTAAGCATTTCCGGTGTTTTAGATGTACTTAGTTTTGATGACCAAGTAGTAATAGTTGAAACTGAACTTGGATTACTTACAGTAAAAGGAGATAATATTAGAATAAATAAATTAAGTATAGATACCTCTGAAGTAATTATAGAAGGAGATATATCAAGCATGTCATATACAGACAAAAATGTAGAAAAAAATAAAACAAGTATGCTTAGCAAAATCTTTAAATAAAGGAGTACAAAATAAAAAGTGATTATAAATCAAGGATATATATTTGTTATTTTTATTTTAAATGGATTTCTAATAGGAATATTATTTGATATTTTTAGAATATTAAGAAAAAGCTTTAAGACTAAAGATATTATTACATATATAGAAGATATTTTGTTTTGGATAATTACAGGAATTTTTCTTTTATATTCAGTATTTAGGTTTAATAACGGAGAAATTAGGCTATATATGTTTATTGCAATACTAATAGGAGTGTTATTATATATGCTAATATTAAGTTCATATATAATAACAATAAATGTAAAAATTATAACTTCTGTTAAAAACTTATTTCAAAAAATATTTAATGTATTTTTTAAACCATTTAAAAAGTTATTTGATAAAATTCGACTAATGATTACAAATGTTTTTAAGAAAAATCAAAAAAGTATTAAAAATTAAAAAATATAGAAGGATTTTATAAAAAAATGTAGAAATATATATTATAGAGTTACTTTAGAATTGGAGAGAGAGTTACTTATGAGAAAAAACAAACAAAAAAGCAAAAAAATATATAAAAAATGTTTAATTTTAATAATTGCAGCTTATGCTATATTTACACTAGCTAATCAACAAAAAACATTAAACCAATATACTGCTAATTCAGAAGAATTAACAACACAAATAGCAGAGCAACAAGAACATAAAGAAGAATTAACTAAAGAAAAGGAAAATGTTAATTCGCCAGAATTTATTGAACAAATGGCTAGAGAAAAATTAGATATGTATTATCCAAATGAAAGAGTATATATAGATCAAGAAATGTAGTTTAAGCTACATTTTTTTCATTTTTTCTTTGGAAATTATTTACTTTTTTTGTAAAATCTGTTATAATAATATCGTAAGTTCAAAAGATTTTTATTCTTTTAATTTCCATATATAAAATAAGAATAACAATTTAATATTTTAAGGAGGATTTTTTTATGTTAGATTTAAAATCTATGACATTAGCAGAATTAAAGGAAATAGCTAAAAGTCATAATATTAAAAATATTTCTAAACTAAAAAAGGAGGAATTAATTATAATACTTTCACAACTATTAAAAAATGACGACAATGAAGAAAAAGAAGAAAATGTAGAAGAAAATATAGATGAAGAAGAAATAAAAGAAGAACCAAGAGAAAGACATTATGACGAAAATGGAAATCCAATTGTTGAATATAAACTAACAAATGAAGGAGACATGATAGTAGAAGGGATTTTAGATATCTTACCTGATGGATATGGTTTCTTAAGAGGTGAAAATTATTTATCTAGTGATAAAGATGTATATATATCAATGGTGCAAATAAGAAGATTTAGACTAGATAATGGAGATATTGTTAAAGGTATTGCTCGTTGCAGAGAAGGAGAAAAATTCCCATCACTAATTTTCGTTGGAGAAGTAAATGGAGAACATCCTGAAAAAGCAATGAAAAGAAAAAGATTTGATGAATTAATACCAATATTTCCTAATGAAAAATTAAAATTAGAAACAACACCAAACGAAATTGCAACTAGAATAATTGATTTAATGTGTCCAATAGGAAAAGGTCAAAGAGGAATGATTGTTGCACCACCAAAAGTTGGTAAAACAACATTACTTAAAAAAATAGCTAATAGTATTTCACTAAATAATCCAGAAGTTGAATTAATAGTATTATTAATAGATGAAAGACCAGAAGAAGTAACAGATATGAAGCGTTCTATAAAAGGACAAGTAATACATTCAACATTTGACGAACTTCCAGAACATCATGTAAAAGTTGCTGAAATGGTATTAGAACATGCTAAAAGACTAATAGAACATGGTAGAGATGTTGTAATATTATTAGATAGTATTACAAGATTAACAAGAGCATATAACTTAGTCATTCCTTCATCAGGAAGAACATTATCAGGTGGTATTGATCCTGCAGCATTACATAAACCTAAAAAATTCTTTGGAGCAGCAAGAAATATAGAACATGGTGGAAGTTTAACAATTTTAGCTACAGCTTTAATTGATACAGGTAGCAGAATGGATGATGTAATATTTGAAGAATTTAAAGGAACAGGTAATATGGAAGTTCACTTAGATAGAAAACTATCAGAAAGAAGAATATTCCCTGCAATTGATATTAATAAATCAGGTACAAGAAGAGAAGATTTATTGCTAACTAAAAAAGAAAAAGACACTGTTTTTGCTTTAAGAAAAGCTATGAATTCAATGCCTGTAGCTGATGTTACAGAAGAAGTTATTAGCCAAATGACTTTAAGTAAAACTAACGAAGAGTTTATAGAAAAAATGGATAATTATTTAAGAAGATTTAAATAAAATATAATTGTATTTTCATAAATTATATGATAAAATCCTATTATATCCCAAAAGAAGGGAAGGTAGTAGGATTTTTTCGTGCTTTAATTAGAGAGGAGAAGATAATATGTTTAAAGAATTTTTAAACTACTACGACCGGGTCTTTGATCAAAATGGAAACATTAAGCCTTGTGGAAGATTTGCCTGTCAAAAGTTAATAGAACTTTCTGACAAAATCGAACCAGGGCTAGTTCATGGAGATATAAAGACAGGAATGATGAAAGTCAAAAAAATTAAAGACTTGTACATCAGAACACTTAATATTAAGTAGGGAAGCAGAAAGACTGCTTCTTTTATATTTTAAAAAAGTATATAAATTTTTGTAAAAAGCTAATACTATATTTAGAGGTGTTAGCTTTTATGACAGATAAAGAAATAATTAAAAAATGGAAACAGGGATTAAGTAAAGAAATTTTAAGTAAAATATATAAAAGGGAATATAATCAAGAAATAAAAATCATAAGAGCAAATCCAAAACATAGATATTCAGGAAAATATATAAATAATTTTGAAGCATTAAGGAAAGTAGAAAATGTAATTTATAATTTTATTAAAGATACTTAAAAGGAGGGAGGTAATAAAAAGATAAAAGAAGTAAAAAAAACAGAAATATAACATTGCACAAAATCAAAGTTTTGTGCAATGTAAGATAGGAGATAAATTATTATACTCAAATAAGCCTCTACCTTTGATATTTCAAGCCTTTAGCTGTTCCATACATACTAATATTTATTTATATCTATTTATTTTCTTATTTTATATCTTTTATTATTATAATCTTTTGTTATGAGCTTCTAAAATCAATTTTAAAGCCTTTTTATATTTTACTTATATAATTTCATTACTATTATTATTTTCTTAATATAACTTTAATTTTATATCTATAATTTTTTCATAATATATAATTTAGTATAAATTTTTTCTTAAAATCTTCAAAGTGCCTATTTCTCCATATTTGCCTTATTTTACAGACAACAAACTATATTGCTTTTAAAATAAAACGGCTTAAAATCGATTCTCGTGCGTCGTTTTTTTGGCACTTTTTAGGCTTTTTTTATAGTACTATAATTTAGCTGATTTTAGGTAAAAATCTTTAGTAATTTTTTATATTAATTAATAAAATCTATTTAAATTAAAAATTTATAATTTTTATTGAACAAGTTTTTTAATATGTTTGAATTTATAAATTTAATTTTTATAAATTAATTTTAAAATCTTAAATAAAATTTTTATTTAAATAATTTTTTAATTTTTAAATTATCTAAATTATCTAAATATTTTTAAAATATTTTATAAATTTATTTTTTATATTACTTTTTATAATGTCTAATATATAATTTTTTACAAATTCAAATTTAATAAATTTTATTAATATTAAAAAATTAGCTATCCTCCCCTACTCTATTGTTTTTTTCCTAAAATAAAAAGATATGTATAAAAAATCAAAAAAATTATACATGTTTTAAAATTATGTATAATTTTTGATATTTTTTTATACATCTTTACTAAATATTAGAAATTGAATTTGAATATTCTTTTCTAGCATTATTTTGCATATCTATTATAGCATCAAAGGTATCTCCAACAAGTCTTTCTCTAAAAGCTTCATTTCTTTTTTCTTCATTTCCTTGTTTATTAGCAAATAGTCTATATGAATCTATATAATATCTCAATGCCTCTAATATTAGATTTACTTGAGGATCTAACAATTTTAAATCAACCCATATTAATTTGTCTGCTTCATAGTTTATTGCACTCACCTTATATCTCCTCCCTTCTTTTTTATTTACATGAGGTTTAATATTTTTATCTAAATTACATTCTGAAAGAGGGTTTAAAGTCGAAATTTCTTTTAATATTTCGTCTGATATATGTACATACTTTTGAGTTGATGTAATATTAAGATGTCCTAAATAATCTTTTATTACATAAATATTTCGCATAGAATAAGTATATATTATTGTTCCTGCAGTGTGTCTAAAAGAATGTATAGTATAATCCTTAGAAGAAATATTAGCTAGTTTAAATGCTTTTTTACATATTTTTGATACAGTTTTATAACTTAATGCATGATAATTATTATTAATTAATCTCATGTTGTATTGCAAATTATTATTTCTAATATAGTTTTGTATTTTTATCCTTGCACTATCTGGTATTATTGCTTTTCTTTCTCTTCTTTCTTTATTTTCTGTAATAAGAATAGTTTTTTCTTTTAAGTTTATATCTTCTACTTTTATATTAATCAATTCACTTACTCTCATGCCAGTAGTTAATAATATATAAATAATCAAATTATCTCTTTCATAATTTAAATTGTTTTCTTTTGTAAAAATATTAATTAGTTTTTTAGCTTCTTTTAAATAAAACCATTTAGGAGAGCTTTCTTCTATTTTTATTTTATTTATATATCTTGTTGGATTTATTTTGTTTTTCAATTGATTTCTCTTTATTATCCAATCAAATAAGTTTCTTATATCTGTAATTTTATGGCTACAAGTTTTCAATGCATTCTTTTTATATTCTATTAGATATACTAAATATATATTAATATCAGTTTTTTTAATTTTTTCTAGTTCATTAATTGAAAACTCAGAAATATCTTTTGAAATTCCTTTATAACATTTAATAAATTCAAAAAAGTCTATTAAATTATATTTGGTTTTTAGAACAGTATTAATTTTAAATCCTTTTATTACATATAGATAATCTAAAAAATCATTTAAAATCTTTGGAATTTTCTTTTTGTTTTTAATATTTTTTTCTCCTTTCATAATATAACTTTACATAACGCAAGTAATATTATACCATAGCTTTTGATTTATGTAAAATTTAGTCAAAAAAAATTATACATATTTATAAAACATGTATAATTTTTATTATTAAAAGTATTAATTATTTAAAAAATTCATAATTAAATCTATTATTACTTCTTTTTCTCTTGGATTAGATTCTGCTACAAGTAATGTTAATGCTGTCAAAGTATTATTATCAATTGCTTGCTTTCCATTCTTATATAAAATACCATAAAAATTTAAGAAATATATAAATAATGTAGCAGCAATTCTTTTATTCCCATCTGCAAAAACATGATTTTTGACTATTAAATATAAGAAATTTGCTCCTTTTTCTTCTATGCTTTTATAAATATCTTGTCCAGCAAAACTCTGATATATATTTCCTATTATTGATTCCAATCCTTTATCTCTTTCAACTGCAAATAAAGAACTTTCTACATTAAATCTTAATTTATTTATGATATCTATACAATCTTCATATTTTATTCTTCTTTCATCAGTATTTCCCTTGATTTTCTTTAATGTTCTATGATCATAGTCATCTAATAAGTCTAATGCTTTTGAATAATCACCAATTACTTTTAGTATTTCTTTTGCATCATTTCCTTCTAATCTTTCATCAATTCTATTTGCTATATCTATTAATTTTATAGTTTTTTCTAAATATTCTAGTCTTTTTTGATTAATAGCATAACCTTTTAACATATAATCTTTTAAAACTCTATTAGCCCATTTCCTAAATATAATGCCATTTTTAGATTTTATCCTATACCCTATGCTTAATATCATATCTAAATTGTAATATTCAACTTGATATGTTTTACCATCTTTTGCAGTTGTCGCAAATTTTGCGACAACTGAATTATCATCTGATAATTCTTCATTTAAAGCGTTATTAATATGTTTTCCGATAGTCTTTATATCTCTATCAAATAATTTAGCTAATTGTTCTCTGTTTAGCCACACAGTTTCATCTTTTAAATTTACCTCTAATTTTACTCCTTGGTTTTCGAATAAAATGATTTCATTCTTTTTTTCTCCCATAAAATCACATCCTTATATAAATTTAATTTTAATATATCTTGGAGTATATCTTAATTTATTCGTTATTGGAACCAGTGTTTGCATTATATATACTATAATATAAAAAGTCAACACTTTTATTTATAAAAATCAAAAAAATTATACACATTTATAAAACATGTATAATTTTTATTTTAATTTCTATTCTTCTTCACTTCTTACAGTATTTGTAGTGTTTGCCTCATTAGTTTGAGTAGTTGAATTTGTTGTATTTACTCTATTTTGTGATGTCGAGTTTGAAGTAGTATTTGTACTACTTCCACCAGTATTTGTGTTTACTCTATTTCCAGTAGTATTGCTAGTAGATGTGTTTGTGCTAGAAGAATTTGTTGTATTATTTACTCTATTTGTATTTGCGTTATTAGTTGTATTAGTATTTACTGAAGTGTTTGTTGTCGTATTTTGATATTCATTATTTGTTGTAATACCTGTAGTTTCATTTAAGTCTGTTCTAGGTGGCTCTGTTGCGTCTATATCTTGAGTTATACCTTGAACTATTTCTTGAGTATTAGTTCTATTTTGTGTTGTACTTGAATTTGTATTTCCTACTTCGTCTCCGCTATGTTCGTCACACAAACCAGGAGTTGTAAGCCATAAGAAATATTCTGTATAAGTATTTTTACATCCTGTTCTTGCTTTTTTGCCTGTGTCAGCACAAATTATTGCACTTGATACTGTATTTGGCTTTTCAAATCTTGCACTTCTTAAGCCTGTATGAATTCTAGACATTATATTTGCCCATAACAGACCTGCAGGATTTCTATTATTGAAGTCAACTGTTTCATTTTGGTCATATCCATACCAAGTAGCTGCTGTGTAATATGGAGTAAATCCACAAAGCCACCTGTCAAAATTATCATCTGTTGTTCCGGTCTTTGCTGCTACATCAACTCCATTTATTTTACAATATGTTGCAGTTCCATTACTTCCTACAACTGGCTGAGTTAGTATATTTTTTAGGATAAAAGCAACTTCTTTTGAAAATACTCTTCTTTTTTCTTGTTTTGGTTTTAAAATTGTTTGTCTTGCTTTATTTAAAACTTCTTTATAAAAGGTTGGTTCAATATATTCTCCATCATTTGCAATTGTTGCATATGCTCCTGCCATTTCTAATGGGCTTATTCCTTTTTGAAGTCCTCCTAAGGCTAATGCTAAAGAATTATCTTCTTCAGTTAATGTAGAAATTCCCATTTTCTTTAAATAATCCATTCCAGTAGATGGTTTTATTTGTTCCATTATTTCTACAAAAGGAATATTTTGAGAGGATTCTACTGCTCTTCTTACTGTGATTTTTCCGAAGTTGTTTACTGTAGTCTACTGGATGATATCCATCTGCAAAATCCCTTTCAGTATCATCATAAATTGATGCTCCTGTTATTACTTTTTTATCTATTGCAGGTGCTAAAACAGCTATTGGCTTTATACTAGAACCTGTTTGTCTAACACTTTGAGTTGCTCTATTTAATGGTCTTGCAATAGTTTTTTTGCCAAGTCCTCCAACACAACCGAACTACACTTCCTGTTTTGTGGTCTATAACAACCATAGCTGCTTGTGCAGGGTCTCCTCCTGTTTTTGATGGTAAATTATATCTACTTTTTTCAAATTCTTTTTCCATTTCTTCTTCAATACTTGTGTCTTGTGTACTTTGGATTGTAAGACCTGCCATATTTAGAAAATTAGTTGCAAATTCTTCGTTTATGTTATATTTTTCTTCTATATCATTAGTTACCTCTAAAATCAAGGCATCTGTGTGATAAGAATATATCGGTTCTTCTGTTTTAATTGTTCCTTGATTAAATTTTAAGCCATTATCTACTTCTAAATTAGCCTCATTTAGTTCTTTTTCTGTAATATATCCTAATTCTTGCATTTTCCCTAAAACAGTTTTTGTTCTGTTATTTATTTTCTCACTATTATCTTCATCTCCAAAAGGATTATATGAATTAGGAGAATTGTTTATTCCTGCTAAAAATGCACATTCTGCTAAACTTAAATTAGCTGCACTTTTGTTAAAGTAATATATTGCACCTGTTTCAACTCCATAAATGTTTGGTCCTACATATATTACATTTAAATATGTTTCTAGTATTTCATCTTTTGAAAGTGCCATTTCTAAAACAAAAGCTTTCCACCATTCTTTAACTTTTCTTGTTATACTATCTGTAGAATCTCCTGTTAAATTTTTTACTAATTGCTGGGTTATTGTACTTCCACCATAAGAAGATGAGCCAAAATGTACAACATATGAAAGTATAGCTCCACCTGTTCTTTTAATATCAATTCCGTGGTGGTTATAAAATCTTTCATCTTCTATTGCAACATAAGCATTTTTTAAATTTTCTGGCATATCTTGAAGTGAAATTTTCTTATTTTTTCTTTCTACCCCTAAAGTTGCAATAACATTTCCATCTGTATCTAAAACAGCAGAGTTTTCATTGTTTGCCATTTCTTTTGCAAGATTTGCCCATCTGTTTGAAGATATTCCTAACATAACAGCTAAAGTTATAATTGCAATTAAAATTATTATAATTATAGCTCTTTTTAATGTTTTTTTATTAGATTTTTTGTTTTTCTTATTTCTATTTTTATCAATATTTTTATTATCTTTTTTAAAAGCTCTTGGTGTAAAATCTTCTGGCTCTATATCTTGTTTTGATTTCTTTTTTGCATTTTGCTTTTTAGGTTTTTTATTACTCAAAATTTATCACTTCCTTTTACAGTATATAGTATATCATATTAGTAGTATAAAATAAAATATTAAATTAAAATTTTGCTTTTCATTTTATGTAAAAAGTGATATCATAATATCTGAAAGGAGAATTTTATGATAAAGCAATATAACAATCCAGATTATTTAAATTCTTTTTTAAATTATTCACAAAGTATTTTAAATAAATCTACAAATAGTGTTAAAGAATATAATTATGATCTTAATCTATTTTTAAAATTTATTAAAATACATTTTGGCTTAACAAAAGAAAAAGATTTTTCTAAAATTGAAATAAAAGATATTTCAATAGATACAATTAAAAAAATAAAATTAGATGATATTCATGCTTTTTTATCATATATGGCAAGTGAACAACAATCAAAAGCTGCAACTAGAGCAAGAAAGGCATCAACAATTCGTATATTTTTTGCATATTTAAATGAAAAAGCAGAACTGATAGATTTAAACCCTGCTCTACACTTAGAAACACCAAAACAAGATAAAAGACTTCCAAAATATTTATCTTTAGATGATAGTAAAAAGCTTTTAGAAACTGTCCAAAATGAAGATAATAGAAATTCTTTAAGAGATACTGCAATAATTACTCTATTTTTAAACTGTGGAATTCGTTTATCTGAATTGGTAGGAATAGATGTTAAAGATATAGATTTTAATGAATGTAAGTTAAATGTTATAGGTAAAGGTAATAAAGAAAGAACAATATATTTAAATAAGCCTTGTATGAAAGCAATAAATGACTATTTAGTAGTTCGTCCAAAAAAAGAGCTTATAAAAAATGACAAAAAACATTCTCAAGATGCTCTTTTCCTTAGTGAAAGGCGTGAAAGAATTGGAAATAGAACAGTTCAACACATAGTAACTAAAGAACTTTCACTTGCAGGATTAGATACAAAAAAATATTCTGTTCATAAACTTCGTCATACTGCCGCAACTCTTATGTATCAATATGGACAAGTAGATATTAGAGCTTTGCAAGAATTATTAGGTCATAAAAGCATTTCAACTACAGAAATATATACACATGTAAATAGTGACCAAGTAAGAGATGCTGTTGAAAGAAATCCACTTGCAAATCTATAAATTAAAATTATCCCAGATTGAATATTTTCCAATCTGGGACATATTTATAGTAGTTTTTTTAATTCTTCAGTTTTCTCTTTGTAAAATTTAATTGCATTTTCATAAGTCTTTTTATCTTCTAAATCAACATCTGTTATTTTTAATAATTCTATAGACTTTTTAGAACATCCCATCTTTAACATATTTAAATATTTTTCTATATATGGTTTTCCTTGTTTTAAAATATTTGTTGCAATCTCAATTGCACAAGAAATTCCTGTTGCATATTTATATACATAAAAATTAGAATAAAAATGAGGTATTCTTGCCCATTCGTATTTTATTTCTTCATCTAAAACTACTTCATATCCAAAGTATTTTTTGTTTAAATTATAGTAAATATTATTTAAATCATCAGATGAAAGTTGATTTCCATTTTTTATTTCTTCATGAACTTGTTTTTCAAATTCTGCAAACATTGCTTGTCTAAAATATGTTGCTCTTATCATTTCTAATAATTCATATAAAAGCTCTTTTTTCTTTTCTTTATCTTTTTCATTTTCTATTTGGTAATTGCTAAGTAAAATCTCATTTACAGTAGATGCTACTTCTGCAACCATTATTGTATAATTTGCGTTTATTATATTTTGGTTTTTATTTGAATAATATGAGTGAATGCTATGGCCTAATTCATGAGCAATTGTACTTATATCTCTTTTAGAATGTTCAAAATTAGTAAGTACAAATGGATGAACTCCATATACTCCCATACTATATGCTCCACCTTTTTTATTTGGCTTTGCTTCTAAATCTATCCAATTTTCATTAAATGCTTTATTTAATAACCCTACATATTCATCTCCTAAGATAGCTAAAGCACTTAAAACTTCTTTTTTTGCCTCTTCAAAGGAAATTTTATCTTCTTTTCCTCCAAAAGGATTTACATATACATCATAAATGTGGCATTTTTCTTTATTTAAAAGTTTTGATTTCAATTTTAGGAACTCATAATTGGCAGAAATATTTTCATTTGTTGCTTTAATTAATGAATCATATACTTTAATAGTTGCATCATCTGCATGTACTGCCATTTCTAGGCCAGAACTATATTTTCTTAATTTACTTGTTATTTCATTTTGTTTTACATTGCTTAGATATATTTCTGTTATTGTGTTTATATATTCACTATATTTTTTATACATTAAATTAAATGCTTGTTTTCTTACATTTTCATTTTTACTTTTCATATATATTGTGTAATTACTATCTGTAAGTTCTACTTCTTTTCCGTTTTCATCTATTAATGTTCCAAATTTAAATTCTGCATTTGTTAAAATATCAAATGTATTTTCTGGTGCTGAAAATATTTCTGAATAGTTTGCAAGTAA
>CALXCM010000021.1 GCA_944386785.1 uncultured Clostridia bacterium
ATCCATTCTGCTATATCTACATATCCTGATATATATTTATCTCTTTTTGCATTTTGTATTAGACTAATTGATGCTAAAGCTGTATTTATTTCGCCTTTATAGTTTAATTTTAAATTATTTCCACTTGCTACAACTGTTACATCTCTTCCTTTAAAGCTTCCTATTGTTTTATTTGGAATTTTAACTTTTTGTGTTCTTAATGTACTAGATGCAGTATTTGCTTCATTTACAAGTTTTGCTTCTAAGTAATATGTTTTTGTAACATCTAAATCTTCGATATTTCTATCAAAGTAATATGTTATTCCACTTTTATATGATACATATGCTTTTTTATTTATTTTTCCATCTATTGATTTTAATGTAATTTCTGGAATTCCTCTTGGTGTTGAACAATATATGCTTCCATTTACATATTCTCCTATGTCTATTGTTCCTGAAATATAGTTATCTCCTGAAGCACTTTGTATGATACTAATTGTTTTTAATTCTGTATTTATTGTTCCAGAATATTCTTTTTGTGGTTTTTTACAAGCTGAACTTGGCATATTTTCATAAATTGGTATTATGAATTGGAAATTTTTATTTTTTGTTTCTCCAATAATATCATATGCATCTTTTAAAAGTAATCCTTCATTTTGAGCTGCTAGTAAGTTTTGCATATATTGATGCCAATAAAGCTGGTTATTATAATTTCTTACGGCAAATTTTTGGAAATATATTGTGTTTTGTCCAACATCTATGTAACTATCACCAACAAAGTTTCCTCCACCTTGTACTGATTTTGATAAACTATTCCATCCTTCACTCATTGCTCTTGTTAAAGCATTTACTCTTATCATATATGTTGGTTCTGAACTTGCTTTTGTCGCACCTATACTAAATAAATTATAATATCCTTTTCCATAATTAGTATAACCATTTCCAGTATATCCAAGTCCTGTTGCTAGTGGTGATGTAGGGTTTGCTCCTTGTTCTTGAATTACTCTTGTTATTAAAAATAAAGAGTTTAAATTATTGTTTTTTGCAACATTGGCAAAATCCTGTGGGACTGCTGAATCTGCTAATAAATATTTTGCTCCCTTGTAATTTAAAACAGCTCTTATATCTGTTACATCTGTTCCATATGTTAAATCTAGTTTTTGGAATTGGAATATATCGTTTGTATTTAAGAAATTTCTTGGGTCCATCATGTATTCTACTGCTTCTTTTGATGCACAATATAGTCCACTATCATATGTTTTTCCAGCTGCTTTACATTCTTGACAAATCCATTCATCTCCCATAGAACTACTAACTAAATTTCTTCCATGGGCATCAGAATTACTTTGTTCATTTTTTATTACAGTATTCCAATCTAAACCTGTATAAAGTAATTTAATATTTGGATATGTTTTTTGTATTTCTTTTAATTTTGATTTAAATCCTGGATATTTACTCTCATCTATTGAATTAATATCTGTTGAAACCCAAGAGTTTGCTGCTTCAACATTTTTTGCATTAAATATTAGAGTCATTGCTCCAAAAATTAGACAAAATAATATAATTTTTACCATCAATTTTCGATTATTTTTCATTTGCTTATCCCTCCAAAGTAAGTATATATTAAAATATCTTTTTTTTCAACATTTTTCTTTAAATTCTATTATTTACCATTTCTCTAAATACAAAAAGGGAGAATTTTTATTTTTCTCCCCTTTTTATTTATTTTGTAAATTTAATGTAGTTTCCACTAAGTGTTAATTTCTTTCCATTTTTTAATGTTCCGATGTTTCCTTGTTTACTACATTTTGCATTTTGTGTTTTTGCAGCTGCACTTGCTGTGTTTTTACTTCCTGTTAATTTTACTTCTATATAATATGTTTTACTTGTGTCTAATCCTTCTATGTTTCTATCATAGTAATATGTGATTCCACTTTCATATTTTACATACATTTCTTTAGAGTATTTTCCATCTGTTGATTTTAATGTCATTTTTGGTAGTCCTTGTGGTGTTTTACATACTCCTCCTACCCATTCTGCTATATCTATTTTTCCTGAAATGTATTGCTCACCTTTACTATTTTTTATTACATTCATTTGTTTTAATTCTGTATTTATTGTTCCTACATATTTACTTGCATCTGTTACTTTTATATTGTTTCCACTTAGTGTTAGTTTCCTTCCATTTGTTCCTGTTCCGATAGTTCCTTTTTTACTCCATCTTGCTGTTTGTGTCTTTTCTTTGTCTGTTGCTGTATTTTTACTTCCTGTTAGTTTTACTTCTATATAATATGTTTTACTTGTATCTAAGTCTTCTATATCTCTATCAAAATAGTATCTTATTCCACTTTCATATTTTACATACATACTTTCTGAATATTTTCCGTCTGTTGATTTTAATGTCATTTTTGGTAATCCTTGTGGTGTCTTACATGCTCCTCCTACCCATTCTGCTATATCTATTTTTCCTGAAATATAATTTCTTCCTTTTGCATTTTGTATTATACTTGCTATTGGTACTTCTGTATTTATTGTTCCTTTATAATAACTTGTATCTGTTATTTTTATATTATTACTACTTACTGTTACTTTTACTTTATCTATTGTTCCTATTGTTCTATTTGATATTTTTACTTTTTGAGTTTTATTACTTGATGTATTATTTGCTGTTGTTAATTTTGCTTCTATATAGTATGACTTACTTGTTGATAATCCTTCTATACTTCTATCAAAATAATATCTTATTCCTGATTGATATTTTAAATACATATCTTTTGTTACTGTTCCATCTGTTGATTTTAATGTTAGTTTTGGTGTTGATTTTGGTGTCTCACATTTTCCATCTATCCATTCTGCTATATCTACATATCCTGATATATATTTATCTCTTTTTGCATTTTGTATTAGACTAATTGATGCTAATGCTGTATTTATTTTACCTTTATAACTTATTGTAAATTTATTTTGATTTGCTTTTACAGTTATTCCATTTAAAGTACCTATTTCTTTTGTACCTAGTGCTAATGTTTGTTTTTTATTTGCTTCTGTTTCTTTATTATCTTCAGATGTTAATTTTGCTTCTAAATAATATGTTTTACTCATATCAAAATTTTCGATGTTTTTGTCTAAGTAATAGTTGCTTCCACTTTGATATTCTATGTATGTTTTTTGATTTACTTTTCCATCTGTTGATTTAATCCAAATTTCTGGCATTGATCTAGGATTTCTAGTACCTGAGTTTAAAACTTCATTTATATCTACATATCCAGAAATATATGTATCACCTGATGCGTTTTCAACTAATTTTGTACTTGTTAATTTTGTGTTAATTTTTCCTTTGTATTCTCCTTCAGAAAATACAATTTTATTATTAATTGTTTTTAATGTTCTTCCTTTATATCCTGTCTTTAATGTTTTATTTGTTAGTTTTACTGTTTGAGTTCTACTTGCTTCTGATGCAACATTATTTGAACCTACTAGTTTTGCTTCTATATAATATTCTTTGTTTATATCTAAGCTATCTATTGCTCTATCAAAATAATATGTAATTCCTGATTTATAGCTTACAAACATTTCTTGTGATATTTTTCCATCTGTTGATTTTAGAGTTAATTTTGGTGTTGCAGATGGTGTGTTACATACTCCATTTACCCATTCTGCTATATCTACATTTCCTTGAATATAGTTTTTACCATTTGATACTGTATAATTTATATTTTTTAACTGTGTATTTATTGTTCCTACATAATCACTTCTAAATAATTCTTTATTTTTAATAATTGCATTTGCATCTGCTTGTGCCATTTTTGTAAGCATTGCATCTGTTAAATAATTTGCTCTGTCATATGGATTATTTATAAAGGCATGTTCTATTAATACTGCAGGTATTCCTTTATGCATAGGCCAACTAATAATTCCATAATAATCTGCTACTGTTCCATCTGCATATTTATCCCAATCTGCTCCAACTCTTGTTTTTGGAGTACTAGAATATGATTTTACTCCAACTCCTCTTAAATTAGATAATATATCTGTTCCTAATTTATATGAATATTCATAAAATCTTTTTTCAGCTTTACTATGTGTTATATATACTTCTGCACCTGATAAACTATTTGATGATTCGTTTGAGTTTATATGAAAACTTACTAATAAATCTGCACCAGCATTTTGAGCATTTATTGCTCTTGTTTCTCTGTCCATTGTTTGAGTTTCTGTTTTTGTTAATACTGCTTTAATTCCTGGTGTTTTATCTAAAATTGCTTTTACTTTTGTTGCTAATTTCCAGTTTAAATCTTTTTCTACTAAATTTCCTGCAACTGCTCCTACTTCTGTTCCACCATGACCTGGGTCTAAAGCAACCACAATGTCACTTGCAGCATTTACAGTAGTACTGCAAATTGCAATAAACAATAAAGTAAATAATAAAAATATTAATCTTTTGAATTTTCTACTCATTTTTCTTCCCCTCTTTGTTTAAATTTCTCCTTTACTTTATCATTTTTTTAAAGTTTTTGCAATAGCTAATTTCTGACATTTTGCGTCATATATCAATAAAAACAAATAAAAAAAGTAAAAACTAAAAGTTTCTACTTTTTATAACACCTGGTATATAAAGAACAAAGTATAACAATTTGTTTTCTATCCCCTTTATATTTCTTAAATTTTTCTTTGATTTTGTTAAATATGAAAATAATATAAAATGTTTTATTGCATATAGCCTTTTATTAAAACTTACACCTTTCATATTTTTTTGCAATATTTCTTCAAAATATTTATAATAACCATAAGGATTTTCTTTAAATTCTTTTTTTATATTTTTAGAATACCCTTTTTCTTGATATTCACATATCATAATAGGTTTATTTATACATATCATTTTATATTTTTCATCTATTTTATGATACATTCTAGCTTCTGTTACAAATCTTTCGTTTTTTTCTAATTCGTGTTTATATTTTTTTCTGATATCAGCATAAAAAACTATCGCTTTTTCTCCTGTTTCTCCTTCTTTAAAATATAAATCAAACATTGTAGTTTCATTATTTTTAAAGTTATTTCCCATGTTGTTTCCTTTTTCATCATATTTTAAAAAGCACATTCCACAAATTTTATCTTTATTTTTATTTGATTCAAAAGATTCTTTTATAATTTTAAATGCTTCATCTGTAAAATAATCATCTGAGTCACAATCTACAATTAAATCTCCTGTTGCTTTTTTTACAAGTTCATTTATTGCAACCATTTTACCTTGGTTCTCTTGATAAAAATATTTTATATCAATCTTTTTTTCTTCTTTAAAACCTTCTACTAAATTTTCAGTATCATCTTTAGAGCCATCATCCATAATCAGCCATTCTATTTCTAAACCATAATCTTTATTTTTTAATAAACTATTATATAAATTTTTAAGCAAGCTTTCTCTATTATATGTTGGTGTTAGTACTGATATTTTCATTTTATTCACCTACTAATTTTTGAATTTCATCAATTATATTATTGTTGTCATATATAAATTCTTCTTTTTCTTCTTTGTCGTTATTTTTAATTATTTTTTCTAAACCTTTATATATTTTTTCTTCTTCGTTTTCTAAAATCATTGCTTTATTATATCCTTTTACCGCTTCTCTTGCTGCAGTATTTGTAATTATTATTTCTTTATTTAATATTTTTGCTTCTTCTAAAACCATTCCATATCCTTCAAAATATGAAAGCAAGCAAAAATAGTTTGCAAATTTTATATATGGATATGGATTTTCTTTTTTTCCTAATAAGAAAAATGAGTTTTCTACTTTTTCTTCTTTTATTAATTTTTCTAAGATTTCTTTTTCTGGTCCATCTCCTATAACAAAAAAGTTGTGATTTATTCCATTTTTTATTAATTTAGAATGAATTTTAATTAATCTATCTATTCCTTTTTGTTTAACAAGTCTTGTTACAGTAACCAAATTTATATTTTTGTTATCCATTTCTTTTGGAATAAATTTATCTGCTTTTTCTAAAACTTTTTTACTATCTATATAATTATATATTACTTGTTTTTCTGATTTAATATCAGGATATATTTTTTCAAAACTTTCTTTATTATCATTACTTACAAATATTAAGTTTTGATATTTTGAATATATGTTTTTATCAATATATCTTTTTATATTTGATTTTAATCCTTTTCCAAATACTTTTGAAATATCATTATGTATCCATGCAATCTTTTTTACGGTTTTATTTTTATAGCTAAACATTCTAGTAATTGGTCCTTCTAAAAACGAAATTTCTACATCATATTTCCCTTTTAGTTCTTTTTTAGCTTTCATTTTTCCAAATAACAAAACTTTAAGTGGCATTATCAAACTTCTTTTTATTTTAGGTAATTCTAAAAAGCTTTTTTTACACCAAGATTTTAACTTTATATCAGAACATAATTCTTTTTCTAATTCTCCTTTTCCGATATATTGTATAAATTGTAATATCATAAGTTTTGCTTAATTTATTTGCTAAGTCAACTAATACTCTTTCTGCTCCTCCGAATAGTAAGACCAGTTATTCCAAAAACTATTTTTTTCATTTAGAACTCCTTTTTAAGTTTAATATTTTGTTTATTAGTAATGTATATATTGTAATAATTACCATCATTGTTGATGAATTAAAAAATGTATATCCTGCAAAAAATGAAAGTGCAAATACAAATCCTCCGCCCAAACAAAGCATCATATATTCTTTATCTATTTTTTTAATATTTTTAAATCCGATATATACTGAATATATAAATATTGCAAGAAATGGTATAAAAAATAGTATAAAGCCTATTACTCCAAAGTTTAATAAAAATGCTGGTATTTCCATTTCTAAAACTAGTTCTCTAAAATTGTTCATATATCCATTTCCAAATAATATTCCTACTATACTTTTTTGATTTTTTACTAATAACACATTATATATTAATTGTTGCATTCTTTGGTCATTATTTTTTACATTTAAATTATTACAAATATCATATAATTCTAAAATAGATTTTTTTTGTGGCTCATTCATATAACCTTCTTCTAAAGTGTTTTCTTCTATTTTTTCTTTAATTTCTAATATGCTTCCTGTTACATGAGCTTCATTACTTGTTTTTTCATCTTGAATGTTTTGCTCTATATCACTTAAGTGTTTTCTTCTTTGAAGGGTTACTGAACCTACTGTAATTACAACTAATAAAACTACTGCAATTCCTGATATCATAATTGCAACTACTCTTTTATTTATTTTTGCTTTATGTATTATTTTATATAATATTTCTACAAATATATAACACATAAGTACTAGTATAAAGCCAAATAGACCTACTCTTGTTCCTAAAAGTAAGCTTAAATAAATACCTACTAAAACTACTATTGGTATTATTACAAATCTAAACTTTTTGTCTTTTAATAAACTTAAATATATAAACATTGTAAGAATTAATATTGAACCTATACTATTTCCTGATTCAAACCATCCTTTATATCCCATTCCTTCTATATATGTACTAGAAGATGTTTTAGTAAAAATTGCAATAAATATTGATAAAATATATATTAAAGACATTATTGCTATACTTTTTTTAATTTTATCTAAATTCTTATCTTTAAAAACATAAATAAAAATAAATAAATTCAAAATCATAAATGTATAGTTTACTATATATTGTGCTTCATGAATTACATTACTATAGCTACTTCCTGTTTTAAATATTTCAAAAACAAATAAATGGGCTATTCCATAAATTAAATATATTAATCCTACAAAAAACATGTATAATTTAAATTTTTTATTTTCTTTAAAAAATATAATTATAGCTAAAATTATTGGTATTATTGGTCTTATAAAAGTTGATGGCGAAAAGTTTACATTAAAATTATTTCTAAATATAAAACTTGCCATGTCTAAAATAGGACATATTATTAAAAATATGCATAATACATTTTCTAAATTTATTACTTTTTTTATTTTTTCCATTATATAATCCCCAAAATTGTACAATATATTTTATATGTTACATTATTTATTGTTTTTAAATAAATATCTTTTAATGATTTTCCCTTTTTTAAGATTGGATTTTGCTTCCAATTAGGAAATTTTTCATTAACATTTTGCCATGTTTTTTCTAATAATTTTTCTCCGAACTTCTACATTTTCTATTTTTGTCATTCTAAGAAGTGACCTACAAAATACTGTTTTTACATAGATATATTCTAATTCATTTTTATATTCTTCATAAATATTTTTTTCTTTATAATATTTAATTACATTATCTAAAATATCAAATATTTCTGCTGTTCTTTCATTTTGAGAGTTTGATATTGAGTTTTGTCTTTGAATATAGTGAATAAAAGGTTTGTCTATAAAAGATACTTTTTCTAAATATGGTGCTAATTTATATGTAAATTCTACATCTTCATATCTTAATCCTTTTGGAAATCTTATTTCTTCATTTTCTAATATTTCTCTTTTTATTAACTTATTCCAAGCTTCTACTCTTCCTTTTGTAATTAATTCTTTTTTATTAGAATATTTTTGCATATCTCCTATCTTTTTTTTATTTTTATCTATATATTCCCAGTAAAAATTGCATTGTACCATATCGCTATTTTCTTTTTTAGCTAAATTATACATTTCTTCATACATATTTTTTTCTACATAATCGTCAGAGTCTAAAAATGCTATATATTCTCCTTTAGCATAAGGAATTCCAAAGTTTCTTGCATCTGATAGTCCTCCATTTTCTTTTTCTAGATAAACTATTTTTTTAGGATAATTTTCTAAAAATTTTTTTGCAATTAAAATACTATTATCTTTAGAACCATCATTTACAAGTATTATTTCAATATCTTCTAAAGTTTGATTTACTAATGTATCTAAACATTTTTCTATATATCCTTCTACATTATAGAAAGGAACTATAACACTTACTTTTGGCATAATCTTACCTCATTTTTAAATATAATTTTACATTTATCATAAGTAATATTTTCTTTATTAGTTGTTTTAAATTTTCTACTTTTATGTTTTTATATAATTTTCTTTTCTTTAATTCTTCTAAATATTTTCTTAAATTTTCTTTTTTTAAATCATACGATTTTAAAAGAAGAGTATTTGTAAAATATCTTTTTATTAAGATTTTACTTTCTTTTGAAATTTTATAATTATCATTATCTATTTTTTCAATCATATTATCATAGTGTTTAATTAAATCTTTAGCTTTTTTTATTTCCTTTTTATAATCCTTGTCTCTTGTTATACTATTTTTAGTTTGTAAATAATAATATCCAAATTCTTCTGTTGAAACAAAAGAGCTTGCTTTTAATATTATTAAAGATGTAAGTCCAAAGTCTTCATGATATAATCCTTTTGCATATTTAAAATTGTTTTCTTTGAAAAATTTTGTTTTATATAAATATATACAAGCAGGGTCTAAAAATTTATCATCTACACATAATTTTTTATACCCTTCTTCTCCTGTGCATTTTTCAAATACTGGACCATCTAGGTTTTCTAAAATATTTCCTGCTTCATCTACTTTTTTCATTTTAAATTTTATTAAATCAATATCTTGTTTCATATATTTTTCGAGATTTTTATATAAATTAACATCAATATAATCGTCTGAGTCAATAAATGAAATATATTTGCCTGTTACATATGGTAATGCAAAATTTCTTGCATCTGACAATCCACCATTTTCTTTTTTTAGATACTTTATATTAAAATCTTTTTTTTCTTTTATTATTTTATTTATTATTTCTTCGGAATTATCAGTTGACCCATCATTTACAATTATTATTTCTAAATCTTTAAAACTACTATTTAATATTGAGTTAATACATTTTTCTACATATTTTTCTGTATTATATACTGGAACTATAACACTTAAAGTTGGCATTTTTATACCTCTCTATCTATTTTTCTATCCTTGTCTTTTTAATTTATTTCTTAATTTCCACCATTTAGAATTTTTTATTTCTTCATTTTCTTTTTTGTAATTTTCCATCTTTTTTACTGCTTCTTCAAATTCTTTTTTGTAATATTCTATTTTGTAATTTTGTTCTTTTATTTCCATGTCTTTATTTTGTATTATCTCTTCTTTTTTATTTATTTCTTGCTCTAAAAGTCTTTTTTCATCTCTTCTTTTATTTTTTTCTTTTTCATATCTTGTGTAACTTTCTAAAGCAGCTTCTTTTAGCCAATTAGATTTTCCAATTACATATTTTTTATAATCTTTTACATTTATATCATTTTCATATTGCTCATTACTTTCTTCACATTGTTTTACAAAATTTTCACATTTTTTTATTAAATTATCTCTTAATATTTTCCATTCATCACTATGGGTAGGAATATTTCTATAATCATATTTTACTTTTCCAGATAAAAAGTCTTCTTCTGTACAAGATTCAATATATTTTGTATAATCTCCAAACCTATCATTTCTATAGTCTTCATTTAATAAAATAGTTGGTGTTCCTAGAGCTAAGCATGGAAGAGCACAATGCAATCTATATGATACAACAGCTCTTGCTCCTTGATATAGTTTTAAAAGATCTTCTACATTTTTCATTCTTTCTTCCCAAGAAAGTTCGTAATATTTTTCTGGTACTGTATGAGTTACAACTTTTACTTCCATGTCTGTTGTTTCTTTTATTTTTTCTACTATTTTATCACTTACATCAACAGCACAAATATAGTCTTTTTTTTCTACATTTTCAAATGGTTTTAAAGTTAATGTCATACAACCTGTATATTCAGTTTTAACTCCTTTACTTTCTAAAAGTTTTAAAGTGTGACTATCTCTACAACCAATTGGCTCTATGCTTTTTAGGTATTCTAATCCATATCCTTGCAAATGATATGGTCTATCAGTTGTATCCCAAAACCAATCTTTATATGTAAAATGCATAGAAATTGGTAATGGTTTTACATATGGAGAAAATGGCCAATTTAAAGTATATTGCAAAAACCAACCATTTATAATTGTTGCAACTTTTTCTTCTTTTTCTGGTACAAATTCATCCATGTGATTTCTATCTATATAGTAATCCACCCTTGGTAAAAACCTTTGTGTAACATAAGATTGTATATCATCTCCTATGTTTCTTGTATCTTTTTCAATTAGTAAACCAAATTTCATGGTTATCCCCCTTAAATTTTATATTTTTATAAATTCTTCTACCCATTTTTCACATTTTTTATCAAAATCTTTTTTCCATTCTTTGTATAAATCTAATATCTCTTCTTTATGATTAATACATTCGATAATTTTTTCTTTTAGATATTCAGGGTCATCTTCTTTTGTTAAAATTACATATTCGCCAAGTTTAGTTCCAACAAAGTAATCATTATTATTTCCAAGTAAACATGGTACACCCATTTCAAAACTTTCTAAAGGAAACATTGGTGCATTTTCAGTAAATGTTGGATATAAATTTACTTCATTTTGCTGAATTCTTTTTAATAATTCTTCTGTTGGAATATAGTCATTTACACTTGTTGTTTCTAAGTTTAGAATTTCAGTAAATTTTTTTGCTCCTTCATTTATTGGTACAACATCTGCTACTGCATTTGGAACTAGTTTTATGCTACTTAGTGATGTATAGATATTTTTAAGTTCTCTTGAATCTGCATTATATATACCTATTTTCTTTTTGTTTGTTTTTTCTTTTTCCACTCTTTCAATGTTATCTAAATGTACATTATTTTGTAAGTAAAAACATTTAAATCCTACTTTTTTATAAAACTCATACATAATACTTCTTACAAAACCAAAACTATCTATTTTTTCTTCTTTATATAGTTCCATTACTTCTTTATTTAAATTCCAAGTAAAATCCGAAAAGAATTCATAACAGTTTCCATGCCAAATAACTTTTATTATAACATCTTTATTTTTTTCTTTTATTTTTTTTATAATACTTGTCCACCCATCACAAATTTGGCTAAATATTACAGATTTTATATCATTTTCTATAATAGATGCTACTAATTTTTCCATATCTTTTTTATCATATACATGCTCTAATGGTACAATATTTTTAAATAAACCTTTTGTAGAATTTGCAACACCTAGCCATGTTGGGTTATAAAAAACTATATAATTTTCATTTTTATATTTTTTTATTGTTTCTACCGCTTCTTCTACCACTTTACTGTAATGCTTTCTTTCTTCTTTTAAGCTTTTATTGTTTGTTATTTTATATTTTATTGTACTTAAAAAGTGATATATTTTTCTAATTACTTTATATATAAATCCATCTTTTTTTACAAATCTTTTTACAAGATTTTTTAATTTTTGCATAAAAACCCTCCACTATTTTTCTATAAATTCTTTTAGACTTTGTTTTGCTAAATTATTATATTCTTCTTTCCAGTCTTTATATAGTTTTATTATTTCATCTTTATTTCCAAGGCATTTTTCTACCATTTTTGAATTTATAATACTATTATCTTCTGCTGTTGTTACAATATAATTTTTTAATTTACTTACTTTTTCGTCTTGTAAGAAATCTATAGTATTTCCTATAATACATGGTACTCCTTGTTCCATACTAATCCAAAATACTGGATGCATATATTCTGTAAAAGATAATGAAATATTTATATCGTTTTTAGCTGTTTTTTCGATTATACTTTTTTCGTCTATATCTTCTATTTTATCAATTGTTCCATTTATATCCATTGTATTTACAAAGTCTGTCATTCTTTCATCTAATTCATTATAATTAAGATTAGAATTTTCTATATATTTTGCAATACACAATTGATTAAAAACATTTTTATCCCATGTATAGTTTAGAGGATATATTCCTATATCTATTATTTCATTTTTCTTTTTTGCTTCTTTTTTGTTTTCTTTATCTAATATATAGTTTTCTCTTAAAAATGAACATTTATATCCTAAAGATTTATATATTTCATATTGCCCTTTTCTTAAAAATGCAATATCATCTATTACATTATTTTTAGATAATTCTAATAAATCAAAAAAGTTTTGTCTTTCATAATCATAATATAGTAAACTATCTTGAGTTGTACAAATTACTTTTATTTTTATATCTTTATATTTTTCTTTTAAATCTTTTATTTCTTTATTCCAACCTATTTCTAAACCTGAAAATATTATTTGTTTTATTCCACTTTCTATTAATTCTTCTATTGTTTTCATATTTTTATTATAATCAAAATCTGTCCAACCTAAATTTATTTGCTTATTATTTTTAAACATATTTTTTATACAAATATTATCTTCTTTCTTTTTATCGCCATATAATAGAATATAGTTTTCCATATTATAAATTCCTTTCTACTTTTTACCTAATAGCTTTCTTATTGCAGATTTTCCGCCTGTTAATAAATTCATATATTCAATATCATTATATACAATAAATGCTTCTTTCCACATTTCTTTCCTTAACATATCTCTACATTTAAATATATTTAATTTTTGCATTGTTGATAATTTATCATCTTTTTCTACATATTCTGCAGTTCCAAATGTATCATTAAATACCATACTGTAATATGCTTCTATTAATTCTTTGCTTGGATTTTTCTTTGTTTTTCTAATTAAGTCATATACATACCCTTTTGTTTCTATTGCTTCATATGGATGATATTTCATATATTCATTTATTATTTTAGCTCCTTCAAACATTCCTTCTTGCAAAGGTTTTATATATTTTTTAACAATATCTGTTTCTTCTGTTTTTGCTTTTCTTATTGCTTCTCCTTGTTTGTATTCTATAACACTTCCTGTTCCAGGGTTATATATCCACTCAAGTAGTGTAATCATACTTGCAACTTCATTATCTCTTATATTTTTATCATCTAAATAACTTAGTTTAAATGTATTTTCTGGTTGTAAGTTATAAAAATCATATAAAGTTAAATAATATCCACCAATTACTTTGTTTGTAAAGATATGTGCTAGATTATCTTGTATTGTTCCTCTCCAACCGATATCTACCATAAACATTGGCTCATTATTATTTGTTATTCCTTTTTGTTTTTCAAAATATTCTAATAATTCTTTTCTCTTTCTATCTAATTCAACTTGAATTTTTGCTTTAAATTCTTTGTCTGCACATAGTCTTTGTACTCTTATATCAAACCATGGGTCTACTATGTTTTCATCTGGTATTAAATCATATTTTCCTAAATATTCTTTATAGTTTTTAATATCTATTGCTAAAGTTTTAAATAAAGCTTTCATACTTTGAACTCTATATTGTGACCAAAGTCTTAAAAGTTCTGGTACCGAAAATTCTTTTAATGATGCAGAAAATGTTGCCATTCTGCTTACTTCTATTGTTTCACAATCTGGAAGTTCTACTCCAAAAGGATTATTTTTCTTTATTAATTCATGTATTTTTATAAATGTTTCCCCTTCTCTTGTTGCATAATATACAGTTTTTATATTGTTTTTTATTGCATATTCTACAATGCTATATCCATAAAAATATAGTAATGGTGCTAAGTCAACTCCACTATTGAAAAGCTTAGCTTCTTTAGTATCATCTTTTTTCTTTGCTACACTTAAATCAAAATTAAATCTTCTTGCTTTTTCAGGGACAAAATCAAAATCAGTTTTTGTTGTTTTTATTGTTTCTATTCCTAAACTTTGTGCCATTTCTATATCTGAATATTGATTATCTCCTACATGAATATGATCTTTAGGTTCTACATTTAATTCTTCTTCTGCTTTTTTATATAAGTTACCACTTCTTTTATTTAATAAATAATCTGCTGAACTATATATTTTTTCAATTTTTACAGGCAAGTTCAAATAATCTAATAGCTCTTTTAAGCTATCAGCTCCCATGTAAAAATCTGAAATACAATACATTTTTAAATCTTTATATTTCTCAAATATTGGTAATATTTCAGGATTAATAAATATTGCTCTTTTTTCTTCTTTTATTTCTTCTGCTAATAATTCTTCTGAAATATCTTGCTTTTCATTTTTAAATATTTCTTTTTGTAATATTTTAAAAACATCTAAAATTTTGCATTCATCATCATGCCCATTTTCTTTGTTTTTCTTACATTCTTCTGCTTCTATTTCATCTCTTCTATTTAAGATTTCATATATATTTTTATATTTATCTTTTAATTCATTTTCATATTTTAAAACTATATATCTTGCTGTTGCAAGCTTAATTTCTTCTGGATGACACTTCCTTTTTATTATTGTATCCCATATATCAAAACTAATAATTTTTGCCATTTTTCTACAATCCTTTCTTATTTTAGTTTTCCTCTTTTATTTCTATTTTAAATTTTTAAATATATCTACACTGTCTGTCTTTTCCCATGTGCATTCAATTTTTTTATCATCATCTAAATATCTTCTTCCAAAATGCCCACCATTACATGTATTTTTATAAATTGGTTTTCTTAAATCTAACTTTTCTATTATTCCTTTTGGAGATAAATCAAAATTATCATATATTGCTTTTGTTATTTTTTTAGTTTCTACTTTGTTTGTTCCTTTACAATCAATATATATTGAGATAGGCTCTTCTACTCCAATTGCATATGATAATTGAATTAAGCATTCTTTTGCAATTCCAGATGCTACTATATTTTTGGCTAAATATCTTGCCATATATGCAGCAGATCTATCAACTTTTGTTGGATCTTTTCCAGAAAATGCTCCTCCACCATGTGGTGCATATCCTCCATAAGTATCTACTATTATTTTTCTTCCAGTTACTCCTGCATCTCCTTCAGGTCCACCTATTACAAATTTTCCTGTTGGATTTATTAATACTTTAAAATCAGTATTTAGATTATATTTTTTAGCAACTTTATCCATTATCTCTTTTTTTATAAATTCTTTAAATTCTTTTTTGTTATACTTTTCGTCATGTTGGATGGACATAAGAATTGTATGGATTCTTTTTGCTTTTCCATTTTCATATTCTATAGTTACTTGTGATTTCATGTCTGGTCCTGCAAATTTAAATTGTCCGCTTCTTTCTTAAAAGAGTTGCTCTTTTTACTAAATCATGTGCCATTGTTATTGCAAGTGGTGTATATTCTTTTGTTTCAGAATTTGCATAACCAAACATAATCCCTTGGTCTCCTGCTCCTCCAATATCCACACCTTGTGCAATATCTGGTGATTGTTTTTGAAGAAAATTTATCACTTTTGGCTGATATGTATAACCTATTTCTTTTATTGTATCTTCTACAATTTCTTCTACATTTATTCTAGCTTTTGTTGTAATTTCTCCTGCAAGTATTACATTGTCATCTTTTACCATTGTCTCACATGCTACTCTTGAATTTTCATCTTGAGACAAACAACTATCTAATATACTATCTGATATCATATCACATACATGGTCTGGATGACCAATTGATACTGCTTCAGATGTAAATAATTTTATTTCATTTTCCATTTTTTACTTCCTTCTTTTTGCCTAAATTTTCACATAGTAATTTTATCTTTTTTTAGGCGTATTGTCAAATGTTTAACAGTTATTTGTAAATAAAAAAAGATAGATTAATATAAATCTACCTTTTATCTCTTATCCTTCTTTAGGATATACACTTACTTGTTTTTTATCTCTACCTTTTCTTTCAAATTTTACAATTCCTGAAACTAATGCATATAGTGTATCATCACTACCTTTGCCAACATTGTTTCCTGGATGTACTTTTGTTCCTCTTTGTCTTACTAGGATATTTCCTGCTAAAACAAATTGTCCGTCAGCTCTTTTGACACCAAGTCTTTTTGACTCACTCTCTCTACCGTTGTGACTGCTACCTTGACCTTTTTTATGTGCCATGCTTATCTCAACTCCTTTCGGTTAATAGTTATATCTCTTACTTATTAAAATCTTTCTTAAATTAAGCTTCTTTTTTTTCTGTAGCTTTTTCTTCAGCTTTTGCAGCTGTTTTTCTTGCTGTAGATTTGATTGCTGTAATTTCTACTTTTGTATATGGTTGTCTATGTCCTTGTAATTTTCTTTGATTCTTTTTAGCTTTCATTTTGAAAACAAGGATTTTTTTAGCTTTACCATGAGAAACTACTTTTCCTTCTACTTTCATTCCTTTTACATATGGGTTTCCTACTTGTACTTTTCCTTCATCAGATACTAGGATAACATTACTAAATGTAACTTTTTTTCCTTCTTCTGCATCTAATTTTTCGAAGAATACTACATCTCCTTCAGATACTTTGTATTGTTTCCCACAACTTTCAATTACTGCGTACATCTTAAAATGCACCTCCCTTATTCGTATACTCGCTAATCCTTAAAAAAAGGTAATTAAATTTACATTTAATGTTTATGAACCTTGATTAAGCGGATTACAGTTAAAAATTTTATCATGTTTATCCTTATTTGTCAAGCATTTTTTACCTTTTCCACCTGATTTTGCTATTTTTCTAATTCTTCTTTATCTACCAACTCTTTTTCATATGCTTTTTTATAGTCATAATCTGAAATCACATTATCAATTTCACTAAAAATTTGATTAATATTATTCTCTTTTATATTATCTTTTGAATTTAATATATTTGTTACTTTACTAAAAAGATTATTTTCAACAGTATTTTCCCCAAGCATTGCAAGAAATGTTCTTTGTCTTATTACTTCTAATTTTTCGACTTGCTCTTTATATTTATTTGCTACTATCTTTTCTTCCTCATTTGGTTCTTTATATGGGTTATGTGCCATTCTTATTGCCATAATTCCTAAAATTGATTTATATCTTATATATTTTTCATCTTCATACATAGTACTACACCTCTATCTACATACTTAGTTTTTCTTTTAAGTTTTCTATTGCTATTTTTCTACTACTTATTTTATTCTTTTCTTCTAAACTTAATTCTGCAAGTGTTTTTCCACTTTCTAATTCAAATATTTCATCAAATCCAAAACCGTTTTCTCCTCTTGGGCTTTCTGCAATTTTCCCTATAATTTCTCCTTTTCCTACTTCTTTTTTTCCTTTGTAATAAAAAGTTACAACACAAACAAACCTTGCCACATTATTTTCTTTATCTTTTAATTTTTCTATAAGTTCTAGATTTTTCTTTCTTTTCGTTTCTTCATCTCCAATATATCTTGCTGTGTTAACTCCAGGAAACCCATCTAAAGCATCAATGCAAAGTCCACTATCATCTGCAATACATGGCATACCTGTTTTATCAGATATTTCTTTTGCTTTTTTTAAAGAATTTTCTTCAAATGTTTTTCCATCTTCTTTGACTTCTATTTTCAAACCTAAATCTTTTAAAGTAAGAAGTTTATATCCTTTCAAAATTCCTTCTATTTCTTTTACCTTTCCATAATTATTTGTTGCAATTAAAATTTCTTTCATCTATATCACCTAATCCCTTCTTGTATATTAGCACTTTCTTTGATATTTCTCAATAATTTTTAGATTTTTTATGATTTTTTAAAGAAAAGTTAGAAAATGTCTTGACAATTTTTATTCTTGATATTATAATAACTATTGTCTTAATTAAAACCAGTTCAAATTTATGCAGATGTGGCGGAACTGGTAGACGCACAGGACTTAAAATCCTGCGGTTGAATAAACCGTGCCGGTTCGAT
>CALXCM010000022.1 GCA_944386785.1 uncultured Clostridia bacterium
TTTCAATCCTCTTTTCATAAACATCACCCTTTTTACCTTTCATTTTACAATTTAATCTTGAAGATAACTTACTATTTTATTGTTAGATACATTACTAATTATTTATCCAGTTTTTAATAGTATCTTCATCTTCATTTCCAAATAGTCTTTTTCCTTGTTTCCAATTAAAGTTTGGATATGTTTTTCTTAAATCATTTTCACAGTAGCTCATTCCAGAGCCACCTGACGTGCAAAATGGTATTATTGTTTTTCCATTTAAATTTATGCTTTCTATAAATGTATTTACAACTCTTGGAGCAATTCCCCACCAAATTGGAAAGCCTATTAATATAGTATCATAATTATCTATATCAATATTTTTTAATATAATTTCTGGCCTAGATTCATTGTTTTTCATTTCTAGAGAAGATCTACTTTGTTTATTTCTCCAATCTAAGTCTTCATCTGTGTATCTTTCTTTAGGCTCTATTTCATATAAGTCTCCATTTACAATCTTTGCTACCTTTTCTGCAACAGATTTAGTTACTCCACTTGCTGAAAAATATGTTACTAATATTTTACTCATAAAAATCCACCCTTTCTTTTTTATTTTATGTTATAAAATTCGTTTATACTTTCACTAATTGCTTTTACATATTTATCTTGATTATTTAAAACGTTTTTTAAATCTTCTTCTACATTCATATATCCAAGTTCTATTAGATATCCTTCAACTCCTACATTTGAATTACGATATATGTTTTCAGAATAATTTGAATTCGAGCCATTAACATATGCTCCTGTTGCAATTCCACCTATTTCTCTTATTATAAACAGATATGGAGCAGAATCATATATTCCGCTATAATCTCTAAAAGTGTTTGAAGTACGGTCTTCTATTTCAATTGTTCTTACATATACACCGTTCTTCTTCTTTAAAAGTTTTCATTTTTGAATATGTTGTATTTGCATTTTCTACAATATTATCAGCAAATAGTTTTGCTAAGCTCAAGTCTAAATGTGGTGCTGCATAAACTTCTACTCCGCCATCTACAAAATCTGACTCATTACTATTCATGTGAAGTGAGACTAAGACTTTTGCTTTTGATTTATTAGCAAGTGTTACTCTTCCATCTTCATCATATATGTTATATATGTCATACTCTTCTGTTTCTTTGCCATCTCTTGTAATTAATACTTTTAATCCTAGGTTTTCTAGCTCTTTTTTTAGTTTTAACCCACACTCTAAAACAATATCCGCTTCTTGTTCTTTTCCTGAAATTGCTCCACTATCACTTCCACCATGTCCTGGATCTATTACTACATCGTAAGTTTCTTCTGGAAGTTTATGAACTTTACTTACATTTAAAGCTAAAGCTGATAAATTATCTTGTGTTAAAAAACTGATATCTATTTTATTATTTGAATTATTCCTCGTTAATGTATAGTATTCTATTGGTTTTACATATTCTGTATTGTTAGCCATAGAATAATATTTTATATCTTTTTCATTATTTGTTATTTTAAGTAATATATAGTAATTACTTATATCTAATGTTTCTAAGTCTAGACCTTCATTTATATTTTTTAGTGTTGAAAATGAAAGTTTACCATTTTCGTATTCATATGTAGTATTTATTTCAATTTCTTCTTCATTTTCTTTTCTTGCAACAACTGTTACATCTGATACTTCATCTTCTGCAATTTCTAAACTTCCTTCTAAGTTTAAATGTGTTCCGTATACAATATATTTTGAAACTTTAGCTAAAGAATTTTTGTTTATTACACTTAATATATCATCTATTGATGCAGCTGAAGTTAAAATTGTTTTATTTTGATTAAGCACTAAATATATTAGAAGTATTATTAATATGATAAATAAAAATATATATTTTCTGTTTTTGCTTTTTGCTTTTTTAGTTTTTCTATATCTTTTGGTATTTTTCTTCATTAATTTTCTCCTATTATATATTGAAATTTTTATTTTATTTTATCATATCAAATGATTTTTTTAAAGTTAGTGTGTTAAAAAAAGATTAGAATTTTAAAACTCTAATCTTTCCTTTTTATCCTATTTTTTCTATATCAATTCTTGCATTATCATATCTTATGTCTTCTATTGACACTCCTTGTAATTCTAATTTGTCTCCTTCATTTAGTCTTAAAATAACAGTACTTGTTAGTGTCATTCTATTTTCTGTACTATTTCTTATTACTGGTGATTGATTAAAAGTATCATTTAAGGCTGTTCCATTTAGTAGTAAAACAGCATTAAAATTAAATGTTCCTGTTGTATCTTGCACACCATATAGCTGATAAGATATTTGATATATCCCTGTTTTGTTTATATTTATTATACTTGTTCCTTCTTCATGTGATAAAGCTGTTCCTTCTACTATATCATTAATACTAAAATTAATTGTTGTTGTGCCTAAAGTAGTGTTATCTCCTGGTCTTGCAATTGCAACTAATATATTTGAATTTTCCATATTGTTAGATACTATATTTATTACTAGGAGAATTATAACTATTAAAATTAAAACAATTGTTATTGCTTTTATTATATTGCTACATCCACAACACATAAAATTCACCCCTATTATATGTTATGAATATTTTTAATAAATGTTTTAGTCTTCTTTAATTATATTTTTGCTTCCTACATATGTTGCTAAAAAATATAGCCCATATATTATTCCTATTACTCCAACTGTTGCAATTATTTAAATTTTGTCGATAAAAAAGAACTCAAAATCAATTGAGCTCTTTTAAATCTAGGACATATTCGTCGTCTTTACTTTGTTTTGCACCTAATTTTTCTACTAGATTTCTTGCAGGAACATTTTGTGGCATAATATACATATAGATTTCAGAATCAAAATAATCTTCTAATTCTTGTAATACTAGTTTAATTGATTTTTCCATAACACCTTTTTTTCTGTACTTCTTGTTTAAAGCACAAGATAGATAAATCTTATTTGTTATTTCATCATATTCAACTAATACTAATCCTACTTTTTTTCTATCTAATATTGTAGTATATGTCTTTAAATTACTACTGTTCAAAATCTTGTAGAATAATTCTTGCATTTCAATTTCATCTTTACAATAAAGACCTCTATAGAACTTTTTTACATCTAAGTCCTTTAGAATTGGATAAACATCCTTTTCATCTGTCCGTTTAAATAATCTTATTTTTAGATTATTCATATATATAATACCTCCTTGAAGCCTAAAAGATATTATACCACTTTTGACAGATATTTTCAACTTGTTTTTATCATTTCTAGGAACAATTCTTCTAAAGACTTATTTTCTTTTAGTTTATTCCTTAATTCATCTAATGTTCCTACAAATATTAATTTTCCATCATTTATAATTCCTACTCTATCACATAATTTTTCTGCAACTTCTAGTATATGTGTTGAGAAAAATACAGAGTTTCCTTCTTTTGCATGTTCTTTCATCATTTCTTTTAAGTCATATGAAGATTTTGGATCTAAACCTGTCATAGGTTCATCTAAGATCCAGTTTTTAGGATTATTTAAAAGTGCTCCACAAATTAATATTTTTTGTCTCATTCCATGAGAATATGATTCTATTTCATTATTTAAATCATTATATATCTCAAATTTTTTTGTAAGTTCTTCTATTCTCTTTTTTCTTTTTATATTATCTATTTCATATATGTCTGCTATAAAGTTAAGGTATTCTATTCCTTTTAATTTTAAGAACATGTCTGGACTATCTGGAACAAAACCAAATGATTTTTTTGCTTCAACTGGTTTTTTAGTTATGCTTTTGCCCTCTATTAAAATATCTCCTTGGTCTATTTTTAGTATTCCTGTTATCATTTTTATTGTAGTAGTTTTTCCTGCTCCATTTGGTCCTAAAAAGCCAAAAATTTCTCCATCTTTAATTTCTAAATCTAAATTATCTACAGCCTTTTTGTTTTTTACATAAGATTTGCTTGCATTTTGTATTTTTATCAATAGAACTCCCTCCTTTTTTTGCAACTAATCTTTGAAAAATTTATTAAAAATACCTTTTTTATTAGATTTGTGATTCTTTTTTGATTCTTTCTTTATAGTATTTTTTCTTTCTTCTTTTTTGTTTTCTTGTCTTGCTTTTTCAAGCAGTTTTTTCATTTTGTTTTTTTGTTTTTTGTTTCTTTTTGGAAGTGTATATATTCTTAAATATTCTCTGTTTTCTTCTTCTATATTTGTTTCTTTATCTTTTTTACTATTTTTAGTTTTTTTCTTTTTTTCTTGTTTTGTTTGCTTTTCTATTTTTTCTACTTGCTCTTTTTCTTTGTTTGTTTTTATTTCTTCTACTTTGTCTAAATCTTTTGGGCTATCTTCTTTATCTTCAATTCTAAATTCAGATAAGTCTTTACCAAAATTTTTAGTTACTTCATCTTGAAAGACATGGTAAATATTTTTTATCTCATCTATTCTCCAATAGTTGTAATTTATTACTGCTCCTGTTTTTATTTTTATTTTATTTGTCTCTTTTTCAAAACTTTTTTCTTTTTCTTCTATTTCTTTTAAATATGTTTTGTTATATAAATCTTTATATGCTTTTTTTGTTGCTTTTCCTGTTGTCTCCATCAGTATCAGTTCATATAAATTATTTATTTGAATAATATCATTGTCAAAATTTTGACAAGCCTCTTTCATTAATTCTTTATGGGCTTTTTGCCCATTTATTACTGTGATTCTTTCATTATCTAAAAATGAAAAAATATATTCTTTTTTAGCTTCTAAAAATAGTAGTTTTATTTTTGTATCTTTTAATGTTTTTTGATATTTGTTTAATTTTAAATTATCATTATTTACTTCTTGAAGCAATTTTTTTAATCTATCATATATAGTAATATATAGTTTGGCTTCATTTGTTGCAATATCAATTCTTGTTTCTACTGCTTTTTTTATAACTTCTTTATTAAAACCTATTTTTTCGTTTTTTCCATTTTTGATCATTAAATTTTCTATTTCTTGTTTTATAGAATCTTTTTCTGCTTCTATGAAATTTTGTAGATCTAGCACATTTTTATAATTCAAATTTTTGAATTCTTCTACTACTTCTTCGGTTTTTTCAAAATATGTTTTTTCTGCTATTCTTTTCTTTTTTGAGGCAACTTTTCTTTCTTTTTGTCTTACATTAAAATCTTCTAATGCCTTTACATATTCTTCTCTTATATTTTTTAATTTTTCATTATTATTGTCTAAATTCTTTTCAATTTTAATTACTATTTCCTCCATAGATTTAGCATCTATTTCTAAATCATGAAAAAGTTTATTTCTATCCTCTTCATTTTTTATGTTAGCATTATATAACTTTTCTTGTTTTAGTTGTAATCCTTGGATTATATTTGCTGTTTTTTCAAAATTATTAATTGTTATTTCTTCTTCTGTTAATACTTTTTGATATTCTGTTATTGCATCAATTAAAACTCCATAGTTTTCAAATGTTAGCTTTAAATTGTTTTTATTTTCAAGTCCAAATAATTTTTCAAAATATCTTTCTAATACAATAGCACTTCTTTCATACATTTTTTGTTCCCCCAAATATTACATCTAATTTTTTTATATTATATATAGAAACTCACAAAAAGTCTAGTCTAGATAGCTTAAATAGCAGGAAAAATTTCTCTTATTTTATCAAAATTTGAATCTTCATTTGTTAAAACTATATCAAAACTATTTTTATATAGTTCTATATTTTCTTTTATACTAATATCAAGAAAAGCAATTTTCATTGTCCTATCCCATTCTTTTCTTGAAACCATTTTTTCATCTTCTATCATATCTCCAACCAAAATTCTATATTTTCTTGATATTAATTCTTCTTTAAAATCTTTTCTTAAATCTATAATATTTAATTCTTTATTTGTTGTATGTATTAACTTTCCTTTAAATGGTTTTATATTTCCTTTTTCGTCAAATTGTAAGAAATTGCTTATAATCTCAAAATTCTTACCTAAAACATTGTTTTTCTTTAAAAACATTTCTATAACATTTCCAATTCCTGCAGATAAAATAACTACTGGTATTTCTTTTTCTATTGCGTTATTTAAAAACTCTTTTGCACCTTTTCTAAATATTAACTTGCTTTTTTTAACAGACTCTTCTAGTTCTTGTTTATTTAATTTGTATTCTTCATATAAATCTAAACATTCTTTATACCATTTTTCCATTTGTCTTGCTTTTTCTTCTTTTGAGATTTTGTAATCTAATTCTATTGGCCTATATTTTATATATAGTTTTTCTAATTTTTCTTTAAAATCATTTCCTAGAAGCAATCCACTTGCATCCCATGAATCCATGCTATTACTTGCTGTGATTGTTCTATCAAAATCTAATACTATTACTAGATTACTACTATTTATATTTAATTTTTCTAGTTTTTCTTTGTTTATATATTTCATACTTTTCCCTCGTTTTTATTTTAGTTTCACTTTTATTAAAATTCTATATTTAATACTAAAAAAAGTCAATTATTTAAGTAAATTGTTTTTATTTTTTTAGCCTTATGATATAATAAAAAAAATAGTTTTAAGGAGACATTATTTTATGAAAAACTTTTTTATTGTTTTAATATCAAAATTTATCTATCTATTTTTAAAAATTGTGGGTAAAAATGGAGGCAACTTACTTCGGAAAACTTGCATTTGATTGGAACCCAGAAATTTTTAAATATTTTAAAATAGATGCACCAATTATTGCTGTTACTGCAACAAATGGAAAAACTATGACAAACAATGCAATTTCCTATGTTTTAGAAAAAGCAGGTAAAAAAGTACTTTGTAATAAAGAAGGAAATAACATGGAAACAGGAATACTTTCAACGCTTCTAAAAAACTGTACTTTAAGTGGAAAAATAAAAAGCGATTTCTTAGTATTTGAAGTAGATGAAGGCTATATACCTGTCGTATTTAAATATTTAAAATTAGATACTTTAGTTGTTTTAAACTTTTTCCGTGACCAACTAGATAGAAATGGAGAAGTTGAATCACTTATTTTAAAAATAAATGATTTTCTAAAAACCTATAAAAATAACTTAGTATTAAATAGTGATGACCCAAATGTTTCAAGACTAGCACAGGCAAACCCTGATAACAAAAATATTTATTACTTTAGTGTTGAAAAATATAAATATGCAACTAAAAATATGAGTGAAGCAGGTGAAGGAAAATTTTGTCCATTCTGCAAAACAAAATTAGAATATGAATATTATCAATATTCACATGTAGGAAAATTTGTATGTCCTAATTGTCATTTTGGGGATAACAAGATTTATAAAATAGCAAAAAATGTAGATTTAGAAAATAGAACATTCACTGTTGATGATATTAGTTATAAAACCCAATTCAATAGTATATATAATATATATAATTTTACAGCTGTAATTTCAGTATGTTCTTTATATAATATTGATATTTCTATAATAAAAGATTCTTTATCAACATTTGTTTTAAACAATGGTAGACTAGAACATTTAGTAATAAAAAATACTCCAACAATTATAAATCTTGCAAAAAACCCTACTGGTTCAAATGTAAGTCTTAGAATTTTAAACGAAGACAAAGATGAAAAAGAATTATTATTTGTTTTAAATGACAACTTAGCAGATGGACATGATGTTTCTTGGATATGGGATATTAATTTTGATAATTTAAATAATGTATCTAGAATTATAACATCTGGAAATAGAGCATATGACATTGCAATAAGAATAAAAACATCTGGATTTGATTTTAATAAAATAGAACCTTATTTAAACTTACAAGAAGCAGTAAATGCTTTATATAAAAACAACACAAAAAAATACATAATTGCAAACTATACAGCTTTGCAACCAACAAGAAATGAAATTTTAAAACTAAAATGAGAAAAATGGGGACAGTCCTCATTTCTCTCAAAATTGTCGAAAAAAGGAAGATATTTATTATGAAAGAATTAAAAATTTTATATTTATACCCTGATATGTTAGAACTTTATGGAGACTTTGGAAATATACAAGTTCTAAAATATAGATTAGAAAAAAGAGGCTTTAAAGCTATAATTGATACTTATTCTATTGGTTCTCCTACTCCTGATTTTTCAAGTTATGATTTAGTTTTTGCAGGTCGGAGGAGCAGATAATGAGCAAAGTATTTTGTCTCAAGACTTAATTAAATACAAAAAAAATATAAAAGAAGCTATAAATAATGGTGTGTTTTTCTTGCTTATTTGTGGAGCATATCAGTTATTTGGAAAATATTATAAAGGTGTTGAAGGAAATATCATTCCTGGTCTAGAGGTTTTTGACTATTATACAGAAGCATCTAGCAATAGAAAAAAAAGATGTATTGGAAATATTGTAATTGAGTCATCTTTAGCTGGAAATCAAACAAAAATAATTGGGTTTGAAAATCATGGCGGACAAACTTATAATATTTCTAATCCTTTTGGAAAAGTTCTATTTGGAAACGGAAATAAATTTTCTGACGAATTTGAAGGCTTTTTTATAGAAAATGTAATTGCAACATATTTGCATGGTCCTCTTCTTTCTAAAAACCCAGAACTTACAGATTATATTATAAAATATTGTTTAGATAGAAAATATAATGAAAACATATCTTTAGAGCCTTTAGATGATAATTTTGAAAATTTGTGTAGAAAACAATTATTAGATAGATTTTTAAATTCTGATAAAAAATCTTAAGATATAATACAAGACTGCAATAATCTGCAGTCTTTAAATTTTTTGTTGTATGACTTCTACATTTTCTAGCACCATTACAGGAATTTTTCTAATATTATGATCTTTTGCATACATAAGAGATATAAATCCATCTAATAAAAAACCATATTTATCAACTAAAATGGGTTTCGGAAAATGGCCATATTCTTTATAGAATTTTTCTATTTTCCTATATTTGCTTTTTTTATACTCTTGTGAAAAATCAAATCTTACAATAATTTCTGTAACTTTCTTTTTCGAAAGCCAATTAGGCGGCAATTCTAAAAGCTCATTTTCTTTCATATAATTAACATATCTTTTAAAATTTTTGTAATATTCTTTTTTGCCTTCTTGAGTCAATTCTTTATATTTCAAAAACTGTTCTGTTGTCATATTTGACTTTTTGCTATTACATTCGTGACAACTTGGAACTAAATTATTTGTTATTGTAGGTCCTCCACGCTCTTGAGGTATCATATGATCTAATGTCATTTTATCGTCATTAAAATCTTTTTTGCAATAAAAACAATTATTCCGTCCTTTTAATTCATATGTTAATTCATACATTGTTTTTCTAAAAGATGCTTCTATTTTTATTTTTAATATACCATCTTCTATCCATGCTAGCTTTTTTCTCTTCCGTTCGTCATACATTGTAAAATTTTCAGGTAAATCAATATTCATTTTGTTACCTCCTACCTATTTTACAAATTTATTATACATTCTTTTTTATTTTATTACAATAAAAAAAGCCTCTTTTTTAAGAAGCTTTTATTTTATATCTATTATAATTATTAAACTGCATTTGCATATTCATTTTCAGTTTTTAATACTCTTAATATTGATTCATCATCTTCTATTTGTTTTCTTGCTACTTCTCTTGTATATCTGTATATAATATATGTTTTTGCAAGTGCAAATCTTCCTATTGCCATTAATCTTTCTTCAATAATATCTTGAATATCTTCAACAAGGATTCTTTTTTTATCTAAACCTTCAATATAATTAATAATTTCTTTAATATCTTCTTTTGTGGCTCTTTCTTTTTGTCTCACTTCTTGGTTTGCTAATTCAATCGCTGCTTTGATTTTTGCTCTATCATAATCTACAGCTCTTCCATCTCTTTTGATAACTTTCATTTTATTTTCCCCCTTGCTACAATCTTGCTTTATTATATATTATCTTTCTTCTTTTTCTGTTGCAAAAGCAACATTTTTTAAATGGAAATTTTTTGCTGTTTTTAAGTTCTCTTCTTTGTATGTTTTGCTAAAATATTACACAAATATTACATTATCATGACAAACTAACAACATTTATTGTGATTTTTTATGTGAAATTCAAATCGCTTTTTTTGCTCTTTTAGTTGCATTTGCAACATAAATATTGTATAATCTTTGTGTATAATAAAATTTACTTTTGTGGAGGTGTTTTTTTGAATCTCAATTTTGATTTTAATGATTTTGCACAAGATTTTGAAAAATCTTGCCAAAAAGTTCAAATAAAACATTTTTCAAAAAATGAAGTCATAACAAGTTATATTACAGATAGAAATCAGTTCTGCATTTTATTAGAAGGTAGTGCTGATTTAGTTAGATATGATTTAAATGGAAATAGAACAATTGTAGAACATTTTTCTAAAAATGATGTTTTTGGCGAAGTTTTTTATAATGTTACAACAAATAACGAATTACTAGTTGAATCTAAAGATAATTCTAAAGTTTTGCTATATATTTATGATAATATATACCATAAATGTAAAACAAATTGTAAATTCCATAGTATTTTATCTAAGTATTTACCTGAATTAATTTTAGAAAAAGTTACACATTTAAATACCAGAATTGAACTTTTAACAAAAAGGTCTATTCGCGAAAAATTACTTGGATATTTTACACTACTATCCACCAAAAATTTAAATAAAACATTTTTACTTCCCTTTTCTTTAACAGATTTAGCAGATTATTTAAGTATTGATAGAAGTGCTATGATGAGAGAAATGAAAATTTTAAAAGAAGAAGGTCTTATTGAAAAAAATGGTCATAAAATTACATTGTTATAAATAGTTATAAAAAAGTTACAAGGATTTGTTCTTGTAACTTTTTATATACCTAATTTAATATTTCTACTAATTTTTTTAAACTTTCTTCAGAAATTTCAAATATATCTTCATTTCCTGTTTGCATATTTTTAAGTTTAAAATTATTATTTTTGACTTCATCTTCTCCAATTATTATTACATATGGAATTTCTAGTTTATCTGCATATTTAAATTTAGCTTTTAATTTTTTGTTATTTAAATATATTTCTGTATTTATTCCATTATTTCTTAATTTAGTTGCCAAATTAATTGGAATGCTCAAGTCTTCTATCATTGGGATAATTAACACATCTGATATTGATTTTTTATCTGCTTTTATTAAATTTAATTCATTTAATTTATAGAAAAGTCTTGTTAAACCAATTGAAATTCCTACTCCTGGAAGTTTTTTATCTGTATAGTATTTTGCTAAGTCTTCATATCTTCCTCCTGAACATACACTTCCGAAGTTCTCTATAATCATCTAAAAATGTTTCATATACTGTTCCTGTGTAATAGTCTAAACCTCTTGCTATAGTTAAATCTACTTTTATATTTTTTTCTGGTATTCCAAATAATCTCATATTTTTAACTACAAATTGAAGTTCTTCTAAACCTTTTTTAAATGTTTCATTTTCTATATTTAAATTATTTAGCTTTTCTAATTTTTCATCATTTGTTCCGTCTATACTTAAAAATTCCATTATTTTAGTAATTTTAGTTTTTTCTACATTTATTTTTTCTAGTTCTTCTATTACTGCTTCTTTTCCAATCTTATCAATTTTATCAATTATCCTTAAAATTTCTTGTGCTTTTTCTTCTTCATCTATACTTTGAAATAGTCCATTTAATATTTTTCTGTTATTTATTCTTATTGTAAATTTAGAAAATCCTAATTTTGTAAAAATCATATAAATAACACTTGGAAGTTCTGCATCATTAATCAAATCTATTTCTCCGTCACCTATGATATCTATATCACATTGATAAAATTCACGAAATCTTCCTTTTTGAGTTCTTTCTCCACGATATACTTTCCCTATTTGATATCTTCTAAATGGAAAGCTTAAATTCCCATAGTTTTTTGCAACATATTTTGATAGAGGAACTGTTAAATCAAATCTTAATGATAAATCTGTATCTCCTCTATTAAATCTATATATTTGTTTTTCAGTTTCTCCTCCTGCTTTTGCAAGTAAAACTTCTGATAGTTCTATTATAGGTGTATCTAATGGTAAAAAACCAAATTTTTGATAAGTTTCTTCTATTGTTTTTAACATTTTGTTAAATAATATTTGCTCATTTGGTAATAATTCCATAAATCCTGATAATGTTCTTGGTTCAGTTTTTGCCATATTTTTCATTCCCTTCTTATTTATCACTTCTCTATTATACCATAAATACCGCTGTTTTTCCAGTTTAAATAAGCTTTGGCTTTAATTCTAAATATATTGGTTTTTCATCTTTTATTCTTGTACTTAATCCGATGTCCTGGATATACTATTGTTTCGTCTGGAAGTTTCATCAATTTATTTACAATTGAAGCCATTATTTCTTCTCTACTAGATGTTGGAAGGTCTGTTCTTCCCCATGTTCCTCGAAATAGCGTATCTCCTGAAAATAAACAATTTTCTTTTTGACAATATAGAGATGTTCCACCTTTTGTATGTCCTGGTGTATGAATCACTTTAAATTGCAAATTGCCTAAATGTAGTAAATCTCCATCATCTAGTCTTGAATCTGCTTCTAGTTCTATTTCTGGAAGGTCTACTACTCCTGATAAATTTATGTTTTTATCATTTAGACCTTCACTGTCTAATCTATGAATTAAAATTCTTCCTCCACATCTATTTTTTAACTCAGTTACTGCACCTATATGGTCTCCGTGGCAATGTGTTAAATATATATATTTAAGTTTTGCTTTTAGTATTTCTAGCATTTCTACAATTTTGTCACAATCCCCTGCTGGGTCAATTACCATAGTTTCTTTTGATTCTTCATCTAATATAATATAACAGTTTGTTGGATCTCCTATCCATGTTCTAATCTTTAGTTCTTTTAATATCATTGTTCTAAATCCTTTCTAATCTTATCTAATCTCATCTGGTCTTAAGATGTGTCCCCCAAATGGACAAAAATGTCCATTTGGACCTGTCCCTAATTGGACACTATTTTTTTCTTCTTACTTCATATACTCCTTCTACTTTTCTTATTACTTTTAAGTCTTTTGTTAGTTCTTGTAAGTTTTGTACTTCTAAAGTAATATCTATTATTGCTATTTTCTCTTTTGTTGTTTTTGTATTTACTGCAATTAAGTTTGCTTTTGTTTTTCCTATTTCTTTTAAGATATCTACTAGTAAACCTTGTCTGTCATTTGCATTAACTTCAATATCTACTTGATATGTAGATGGGTTTTCTTCATACCACTCTACATCTATCATTCTATTTTCATCTGATAATAAATCTTTTACATTATAGCAATCTTTTCTATGGACTGAAACTCCTCTTCCTTTTGTAATATATCCAACTATTTCATCTCCTGGAAGTGGGTTACAGCATTTTGATAGTTTAACTAAACAGTTATCTATTCCTTTAACTATTACTCCTGAACTTGATGGTTTTACTTTTTTTGCTCTTGCTTTTGCAAGTTCATTTAATTTTTCTTCTATATCTATTTCTTCATGTTCTTTTCTATATTCTTGCAGCATTCTTGCTATTACTTTTCCTGCTGAGTTTGCTCCAAATCCTACTGCTTGATACATTTCATCTACATTTTTATATTTATATTTTTCAAGCATTGGATTTAAATATTCTGGTTTAAATAATTCTGTGTGTGATATCCCTATTCTTTTTAATTCTTTTTCTATTAATTCTTTTCCTTTTTCTATGTTTTCTGTTTTTAGAGCTTTTTTAAACCATGATTTAATTTTATTTTTTGCACTTGTACTTTTTACAAATTTAAGCCAATCTCTACTTGGTCCTTTTGAACTATCTGATGTTATAATTTCTACTATATCTCCACTTTTAAGTGGTGTAATTATTGGCATCATTTTGCTATTTATTTTACATCCTGTCATTTTATTCCCTATTTCTTGATGTATGCTATATGCAAAATCTATTGGTGTTGCATCTCTTGGAAGAACTATTATTTTTCCTTTTGGAGTAAATACATATACTTCATCTTCAAATAGTTCTGTTTTTAATGTTTCTAAAAATTCTTGTGGGTCTTGCATTTCTTTTTGCCATTCTAGTGTTTCTCTTAGCCAAGCTAATTTATCTTCTGTAACTTTTACTGATTGTTTTTTTCCAAAATAGCTTGCTTCTTTATATGCCCAATGTGCAGCAATACCATATTCTGCAACTCTATGCATGTCCCATGTACGAATTTGTACTTCAAATGGTGTTCCTTTTTCTCCTAAAAGTGTTGTATGTATTGATTGATACATATTAGGTTTTGGAACTGCTATATAGTCTTTAAATCTTCCTGGCATTGGACTATACATTTCATGTACTACTCCTAAAGCAGCATAACAGTCTTTTACTGAGTTTACTAGAATTCTTAAAGCAAATAAGTCATAAATTTGGTCTAATGTTTTATTATCTCTTTTCATTTTACGATAGATTGAGTATAAATGTTTTGCTCTTCCTGTTACTTCTGCATCTATTTTTTGTTTTTTTAGCTGTACTCTTATGTCTTCCATTATTTTTTCAATGAATTTTAGTCTTTCTTCTCTTTTTTTGTTTATTCCTTCTACTAATTCATGATATTCTTCTGGATATAAATATTTAAATGCTAAGTCTTCTAATTCCCATTTTAAAGAATATAGTCCGAAGTCTATTTGCAAGTGGTGCATAAAGTTCCATTGTTTCTTTTGCATTTGCTATTTGTCTATCTCTTTTTAAGTATTTTAATGTTCTTAAATTATGAAGTCTATCTGCAAGTTTTATTATTATAACTCTTATGTCTTTTCCCATTGCTAAAAACATTTTTCTATAGTCTTCTACTTGTCTTTCTTCTATTGACGCAAATGCAATGTTCCCAAGTTTAGTTACTCCTGCCACCATATCTGCTATTTCTTGCCCAAATTCATTAACTATGTCTTTATTTGTAACATCAGTATCTTCTACAACATCATGTAAAAGAGCTGCAGCAATTGTACTATCATCCATACCAATATCAGCTAATATATATGCTACATTAAGTGGATGAATTATATATGGTTCTCCAGATTTTCTAAGTTGATTTCCATGATGTTTAAAAGCATAGTTATATGCTTTTAATATTAATTTTGTGTCTACTCTTCTTGAATGCTCTTTTCTTTTTGAGATTACATCTTGGATTTTTATTTCTTTCATTTCATTCAATATTGTCCACTTCCTTTTATTTTCAAATTGATTTCATTACATCTTTTATATTTATTTGCATTGAATCAACACCATTAAATGAATTTATTTCTAAAACACCTACAACATCTATTTTATCTCCAATTTTATACACATCTACCAAGTTTCCTAGATTAAATCCTATTGCATTTATTATATTGTTTCCTTCTTTTAAAGTCATTTTAATATGTTTTCCTTCTGATAGAGATCTTATTGAATCTATTTTTAGATTTTTAAATGCAAATATTGGTGTTTCATTTCCTTCTCCAAATGGTTCTAATTTGTTTAGGCTTTCTACCATATCTTTGTTTATATCACTTAAACTTATTTTTGCATCTATATTTATTATTGGAACTATTTTTTCAATTTCTTCTTTTTTAGCCTCTTTTTCAAACTCTTCTTCAAATTTTTGTATGTTTTCTTCTTTTATTGTGATACCTACTGCCATACTGTGGCCACCAAATTTTTCTATTACACCTTTTTTAGAACACTTCATTAATGCATCATGTAAATCAAATCCTGGAATGCTTCTTCCTGAGCCTTTTGCAGTTCCATCTTCTTCTATGCTAAGAAGAATACTTGGTTTAAAATATTTTTCACTAAGTTTTGATGAAACTATTCCTATTACTCCATGATGCCAGTTCTTCCCTGCTACTACTAATACTGGATTTTTATCTAGTTCATTTTTTTCTACTTTTTCTATTACTTCTTTAAATATGTTTTTTTCAATGTCTTGTCTTTCTTTATTATGGTCATTTAGCTTTTTAGTTAAATCATTTACTTGATAAATATCATTTGATAATAGCAAATCTAATGCTTCTCTTGCTTTTCCCATTCTTCCACATGCATTAATTCTTGGTGCAACTCCAAATGATATTGTACTAGAATCTATTTTTTTATATCCTGAAGAGTTTATTATTGATCTTAATCCCATATTTCTTGTTTTTTCTACTAACATCAATCCTAGTTTTGTAATTACTCTATTTTCATCTACTAATGGAACTATGTCAGAAATTGTACCTAAGCAAACTATGTCTAAATATTTTAAATATGATTCTTCTTTTAAATTTAGTTTTATTCCAAGCCCTTGAATTAATTTAAATACAACTCCTACTCCTGCAAGCTCTCTAAATGGATATGTACTATTTTTTATTTTGTTATCTATCACAGCAATTGCTTTTGGCAATTCATCTCCTGCCTCATGATGGTCTGTTACTATAGTTTCTAACCTCAATGAATTTGCATAATCTATTTCTTCTATTCCAGAAATCCCACAATCTACTGTAATCATTAATTTATATTTATCTTTAGCAATTTTTTCTATTGCTTTTTTATTTAGTCCGATATCCTTCTTCTAACCTATTTGGTATATATGCATCAGCATCTAACCCTTGATCTTTTAAAAAGCTTTTTAATACAGTTATACTTGTTATTCCATCTACATCATAATCTCCATAGATTATTACTTTTTCATTATTTTTTATTGCTTTTATAATTCTTTCTACTGCTATATCCATATCTTTTATTAAAAATGGGTCATAAAAATCATTTCTATTTGGTTTTAGAAATTTTCTTAAATCTTTCTCTTCTATGATATTTCTATTTGATAAAATTGTTGCAAGCAATTTATTTATATTATACTTTTCTTGTATTTGTTTTATTTTTTCTTCATCTGTTTCATATATTTGCCATTTTTTATTCATATTCCTCTCCTAAAGTTTAATTTTCTATTATTGTATAACATTTTTTGAATTTTTAAAAGGGTTATATAAAATTTTCTTATTAATTAAAAAAACTATTTGAATTAAAGGTTTTATCCTTTTTTCAAATAGTTTTGTTGTCGTTACATTGCTTTTAGTTTAGCAGTATTTAGTCTCATGCTAAGATCTGTTTGCATTTCTAATATTTTTGCTAAATTAATTGAATCTATTCTTCTTTGCTCTTTAAGTTCTCCTATTTGTCCTTCAATATTTGTTACCTTAGCTTTTAAATCTACAACATCTGATTTTAGTCCTTTTACATCTGTTTTTAGACCTTTTACATCTGATTTTAGTCCACTTACATCTGTCTTTAGACCGCTTACATCTGTCTTTAATTCACTTACATCTGTTTTTAGTCCGCTTACATCTGTCTTTAATTCACTTACATCTGTCTTTAAGCCGCTCACATCTGTTTTTAATTCACTTACATCTGTCTTTAGTCCGCTTACATCTGTTTTTAATTCCTTTACATCTGTCTTTAAGCCGCTCACATCTGTTTTTAGTCCGCTTACATCTGTCTTTAATTCACTTACATCTGTTTTTAGTCCACTTACATCTGTCTTTAATTCCTTTATATCAGATTGCATATCTAGAAGAATATTAAGTATTTTATCTTCCATATCTAATACCTCCTTTCCTTCTGTATATTTCCGTTTTTAAGACTATCTAATTTGAAAAAAGAATTATGAATTCAAAAATCATAAGATAGAAAAAAATTAGATTCAAAAAAAGTATCGAATCAATTACTTAACGGATGTGTAAATGTATATTAACATATTATTGTAATTAATTCAATACTTTTTTTAAAATTTATATAACTTTTCATCGCAAAATTCGACAAAATTCTTTTTTTCTTTATACACCAACTGTTGAGAAACCATTATCTACATGAATTATTTCTCCTGTTATTGCATTTGACATATCACTAAATAAAAATGCTGTTGCATTTCCAACTTCTGTTGGTGTTACATTTCTGTGTAGAGGAGCTTTTTCTTCTACTACAGTTAATATGCTTCCAAAGTCTTTAATTCCTTTTGCTGATAATGTTTTTATTGGCCCTGCTGAGATTCCATTAATTCTTATATTTGATTTTCCTAAATCTTTTGCTAAATATCTAATACTTGCTTCTAATGCTGCTTTAGCAACTCCCATTACATTATATCCTTCTATTGCTTTTTCTGAACCATAATATGTATATGCAACAATACTTG
>CALXCM010000023.1 GCA_944386785.1 uncultured Clostridia bacterium
GAAGATGGGACTCGAACCCACGGTCTCCAGTGCCACAAACTGGCGCGTTAACCAACTACGCTACATCCACCATAGTTCTTTGTGCGCTTTAGTATGAGCACAGTTAATATTATAACTAATTTCCACCCTATTTGTCAACCATTTAATAATATTTTCTTAAAATTTCCCTAAATTCTATTTTAAGATTTATTTTATTAGTTTGATAATGTGCTTGGATCTATTCCATATTTACTATATAACCATGTTGTATAATCAAATGGTGTTAAAGTTTCAGGTAAACCATAATTTGTTCCCATTGTATCTACTGAAATAGAAGTTATTTTTATTGTATTTACTGGTGTACTTACTTCTGTATTTCCAGATGTTTCGCTGTCATCTGCTGCTTTAACTTCTACATTTTCTATATTATGAACTACATCCATTCCTTCTATTACTTTACCAAATGAAGTATAATATCCATTTAAAGAAGCATTTGCTTTTGTCATAATGAAGAATTGTGAACTTCCTGAGTTGTATGATTCTTCTGTTAATGATGGATCATAACTTGTATAGTCATTTCTTGCCATACCAATTACTCCTTCATCAAATTTTAAATTATTATCTACTTTGTTTGCTATAAATTCTCCCTTAATTGAATATTCTGTGTCTTCTCCACCATCTTTTAAATCAGAAAGTTTTGCACCACCCTGGCCTGTTCCTTCTGGATCTCCACCTTGTATCATGAAATCTTTTACAACTCTATGAAATGTCAAGCCATTGTAAAATCCTCTATTTGCAAGTGTTATAAAGTTTTCTACTGTTTCTGGTGCTAGTTCTGGATATAATTCTACTTTTATTGTTCCATAATTTTCTACTTCTATTGTTGCTATTGGATTTTTAACTTCCATTGTAGCATTTTTATAGTAGCCATATCCAATTCCTGCAATTAGTACAATTAATATTATTAATGCTAATACCCATAATATATTTTTAAATTTTTTCATTTTTATCAAACCTTTCTTTTATTTTATATCAAATTGTCAAATACAAATTGTTCTTGCATTCTTTTTAGTGATTGTTTTATTGTCCTTGCTCTTATTTCACCTATTCCATCTACATCATCTAAGCTCTCTATATCTGCTGCTAATATGTGTTGAAATGATTTAAAAGAATCTACTAAATTTTCAACAATATTTGATGGCATTCTTGGAACTTTACTTAAAATACGATAACCTTTAGTATATACTCCTACTTCGTCATAATTATCAAAGTTTTCATATCCAAGTAATTTTGCAATTGAAGCATCTTTTGTAAGTTCTTCGTAACTTAGCTCTTCTAGCTTTTCTATTATTTTTTCTGGTGTTGTTTTCTTTTTGGTTTTTACTAAATAATCTTTTATAATTAGTTCTTCTTCTTTTTCTAAGCCACCTATTAGTTCTTCTAATTGCATTTTTACAAGCCTTCCGGTCATCTCCTAATTCATAAATCTGCCTTTCAATTTCTTCTACGATTCTCATTACCATTTCAGCTCTTTGAATTGCTTCTATTACATTTTTTAAAGTTACTATATCATTAAATTCATATTCATTTAAAATATTTAGTTTGTTATCAAATACTTTTTTATATTTTTCTAAAGTTTGTATTGCTTGATTTGCTTTATTTAATACCGCTTCAGTATTTTCTAATATATATCTATCATTCCCTTTAAAAATTGTAATTATATTTCTTCTTTGAGAAATACTAATTACTAATTCTCCTGTTTGCTTTGCAGTTCTTTCTGCTGTTCTATGCCTTGTTCCTGTCTCTGAAGTTACAATTTCATGTGATGGTATAAGTTGTGCATTTGCATATAGAATTTTTTTAAAATCTCCACTCAAAACTATTGCTCCATCCATTTTTGCAAGTTCATAAAGTTTTGATGATGAATAATCTTCATTTATTATAAACCCACCATCTACTATTTCTTTTAATACATCATTATTATCTGTAATTAATAATAATGCTCCGTGTTCTTGCTCTTAAAATATTTTCTAGTCCGTTTCTTATAGGAGTTCCTGGTGCTATTAATTTTAATATTTCTGTAATATTATCCTCTTTGCCCTTTCTCAAAGTTAGCTCTCCTTTCCTAAAACCCTAGTTTTTTTGTTTAAAAATTTCATTCATTGCTTGTCTTACATTGCTAATTGCTATTATATCTAATTTATACTTATCTTTCAAGTCTTTTTTGTTATTTTCTGGAATTATACAAGTCTTAAATCCAAGTTTTTCTGCTTCTTTTAATCTTTTTTCTATTAAATTAATTCTTCTTACTTCTCCTGTTAGCCCAACTTCTCCTAATATTACCATATCTTTTGGAATAGGTATATTTTTAAAACTAGATACTGCAACCATCATAATACCTAAATCTAAAGCTGGTTCGTTTACTTTTAGTCCTCCTACCACATTTAAATAAACATCTTGATTTCCAAGTGAGATACCTGCTTTTTTTTCTAAAACAGCAATCAAAAGTGCTAGCCTATTAAAGTCAACCCCATTTGCTGCTCTTTTAGGATAACCAAAAACAGTTGGAGATGTTAATGCTTGAAGTTCTACTAAAATTGGCCTTGTTCCTTCCATTGTAGCTACTATGCAAGATCCTGCTGGATTATCTTTTCTTTCTGAAATAAGTATGTCTGATGGATTTAAAATTTCGCACATTCCTTCTTCTCTCATTTCAAACATTCCAATTTCATTAGTTGAACCAAACCTATTTTTTACACCTCTTAATATTCTATATGAAAAATATCTTTCTCCTTCTAAGTATAAAACAGTATCTACCATGTGTTCTAATACTCTTGGTCCTGCAATATTTCCTTCTTTTGTAACATGTCCTATAATTATTGTTGTAATTGCTCTTGATTTGCAAACTCTCATAACTTGGCTAGTTATTTCTCTTACTTGACTTACACTTCCTGCTGCAGCTGATAATTCATCTGAATACATAGTTTGAATTGAATCTATTATTACAAGCTTTGGATTTAAATTTATTATTGCATCATTTATTATATCTATATCAGTTTCTCCTAAGAATAAAATGTCATCATTATTAATTCCGAAGTCTATCTGCTCTTAGTTTTATTTGTTCTGCTGACTCTTCTCCTGAAACATATAGAACTTTTCCTTCTCCTTTTACTTTATCACAAAGTTGTAAGATAAGTGTTGATTTTCCGTATTCCTGGTTCTCCTCCGAAGTAAAATTAATGAGCCTTTAACTAGTCCTCCACCTAAAACTCTATCTAATTCAGAAAAACCTGTTGAAGTTCTTAAAGTTTCTTTTGCTTCATAAGAATTTAGTGTCTTAGGCTTATTTTCAGATTTATCTTTTACTTTTCCGACCTAAGCTTTTACTTTCTACTACTTTTTGCTCATAAAAACTATTCCAGCTTCCACATGCAGGGCATTTTCCAAGCCATTTGCTAGACTCATTTCCACATTCACTACAAACAAATATAGTCTTATTTTTTGCCACTAATTTCACATCCTTTTTTCTTTCTAAAACTTAAAAAAGTATAGCACATTTTTACTAATTATGCTACACTTTTATTTTATTTTCCAAACTTTTACATAATCTTTTTAACAAAGATGTATCACTAAATGGACAAAAATGTCCATTTGGACCTGTCCCTAATTGGACATTGGACATTATGCTTGTTCTTTCTTTTTACCAAAGCTAATTTCTTGGAATAAGAAATCATGTACTTTTTCCCATGTTATTTCTTGATGTAAGAACTCGTTTATTTCATCTTCAACTTTTTGTTGATATGGTGTTAATTCAACTTTTATTTCTTTGTTCCAATCAATATCTTGTAACCAGAATGCTTTGAATTTATTCCAAAATCCTGTTTTTACTGGTAATTTATCATTTCTGATTGTTCCAGCATTAACAATATTTTCTGCATTTTCTACATTATTATTGTTTTCTTCAAATTCAACTCCACCAAATACATTTTTTTCTTCACCTAATTCAGCCATTTATATTTCCTCCTTTGTAGTTTTTACACTTTTATTAACTTATTTATACTATATATCTTTTTAATTTTCAAGTATTTTTTGTCAATTTTATATTAAATGTTTATTACACATTTATTACATAATTGTTACATTGATACATTCTTTTCCTATTCCAATACATTTTACTTTTACAATATTGTTTTCTATTTTCTCTTTTTTGATATTTTCATTTACTTCTAATTTTCCTAAGATATAGTTATTTGTATGACCTTGTATTTTACCATTTTTTTCTTCTTCAAATAGAATTTCTACTTCTTCTCCAATATATTTTTTATTATACATATCTTCATTTTCATCTGATAATTCTATAAGCTTTCTGCTTCTTTCTTCTTTTACTTCTCCTGGCACTTTATTTGGCATTTGAACTGCTTTTGTTCCTTTTCTTTCTGAATATTTAAATATATGAGTTTTATAGAATTTTATTTCTTTTAAAAATTCATATGTTTTATTAAATTCTTCATTACTTTCTCCTGGAAATCCTACAATTATATCTGTTGTAAGCATTACATCTGAATATGCATTTCGAAGTAGTTTTACAATTTTCTTAAATTCTTCTATAGTATATCTTCTATTCATTCTTTTTAATGTTTCATCACATCCACTTTGAAGTGATAGATGGAAATGATGACAGATTTTGTCAAGCTTCTTTAATCTTTCGACAAATTCTTCTGTTATTAGTAATGGTTCTATTGAACCTAGTCTTATTCTTTTTATTCCTTCTATTTTATTTATTTCTTCCAATAAATCAATTAATCTATATTCTTCTTTAAAATCTTTTCCATATGATGCAATATGAATTCCTGTAATTACAACTTCTTTTATTCCTGTTTTTGCAAGTTTTTCTATTTCTGATATTACACTTTGTGGTTTTCTACTTCTTACTCTTCCTCTTGCATATGGTATTATACAATATGAACAAAATCTATCACAACCATCTTGCACTTTTATAACTGCTCTTGTCTTGTCTGAATATGTAACATCCCCGAAATCGACAAATTCTCTTTTTTGCATTACATCTTCTATTTGTTCTTTTCTTGTATTTTCTTTTATATAATCTTCTACAAATTTTACAATATCTTTCTTCTCGTTATTTCCTAAGATTATATCTATTTCTTCCATATCTTCTAATTCTTTTTTTGAAACTTGAACATAACATCCTGTTGCAACAACTATAGAGTTTGGATTTAAATGTTTTACACGCCTTAACATTTGCCTTGATTTTCTATCTGACATATTTGTTACTGTACAAGTATTTATTATATAAACATCTGCTTTTTCTGTGTTTTCTACTATCTTATATCCACTTTTTTGAAACTCTTGTATCATTGCATTTGTTTCATATTGATTCACTTTACATCCTAATGTTATAAATGCGACTGTTTTTTCCATATTTTTCTCTCTTTCTTTTATTCTAAAATTCTACATTTTTATTATACCATAAATATTAAATAAAAAGATAAATGTCGCAAGAAAATTTTCTTGCGACAAATTTTTATCTTCTTGCCTTTCCTTCTAATGCATCTAAATTATCTAGTGCTTTTCCTGTTCCTAATGCCACACAAGAAACTGTATCTTGTGCTATCATTACATTTATTCCGGTTTTTTCTTGCAAAAGTTTATCTAAACCATCTAATAAACATCCTCCACCTGTCATATATATTCCTTTATCACTAATGTCTGCTGCAAGTTCTGGTGGTGTTCTTTCTAAGACAGAGTGTACACTATCTACAATCATCATTGCTGGCTCTATTAAAGCCTCCATCATTTCACTAGAATGAATTGTAAGTGTTTTTGGAAGTCCTGTAATTAAGTCTCTTCCTCTTACATCCATTTCTGTATCTTGGATTTTAGGAAATACACATCCTATATTTACTTTTAAATCTTCTGCTGTTCTTTCTCCTATCATCACATTATGTTTTTTCTTTATATATTTTACTATATATTCATCAAATTTGTCTCCTGCAACTTTTAGAGATGTGCTTACAACAGAGCCACCAAGTGAAATTACTGCAATATCTGTTGTTCCTCCACCTATATCTACAACCATATTTCCGCGTGGTTTAGATATATCTATTCCAGCTCCAATTGCTGCTGCTATTGGCTCTTCTATTAGGTAAACTTTTCTTGCTCCTGCTTGTGATGCAGCATCTATTACTGCTTTTTTCTCTACTTCTGTTACTTGTGATGGGATACAAATCATAATTCTTGGAGAAAATATAAATTTTCCACAAACTTTGTTTATAAAATATTTAAGCATTTTTTCTGTAACTGTATAATCTGATATTACACCTTCTCTTAAAGGTCTTGTTGCAACAATATTTCCTGGTGTTCTTCCGAAGCATTCTTCTTGCTTCTTGTCCTACTGCTAAAACTTCTCCTGTAGTGTTATCTACTGCAACTACTGATGGTTCTCTTAATACAATTCCTTTTCCTTTTACATAAGCAATAACTGTTGCTGTTCCTAAATCTATTCCTATATCTTGTCCCAATCCTAACTTAAACATTTTAATCTTTCCTTCCCAAAACTTTTATTTCTTATTTATTACAATTGTATTACGATTATATTACAATTCTTTCTTTTTATCAAGTCTTTTATTTGAATTTTTCACATTTTTATATTATAATATAAATGTTTTAAAATGTATATAAATTTTAGGAGGATTTATGAAAAACTTTAAGATAATTTCACATAGTGAAAATGATACTAAAAATTTTGCTAAAAAATTAGCTTCTAAATTATCTAAAGGAGATATTATTGTTTTAAGCCGGAGAACTAGGTGCTGGAAAAACAAAATTTACAGAAGGTTTTTTGTCATATTTTGGCTTAAAAGATGAAATTTCTAGTCCTACTTTTACAATAGTTAATGAATATTCAAATGACAAAGTTACAATTTGCCATTTTGATGTATATAGATTAGAAGATTCTTCAGAATTTTATGAAATAGGTGGAGAAGAATATTTTGATAAAGGAATTTGCATTATAGAATGGGGCGAACTAATTTTAGATGTTTTGCCTAAAGAATATATTCATATAACTTTAAAAAAAGATGATAATGATGAAAATATAAGAAATATTGATATTAAAACTTATGGAGATAAATTTGATAAAATTTTAGGAGGTATAATTTGAAAATTTTAAGTATAGATAGTTCAAGTAATGTTTGTCGGAGTTTCTATTTTAGATAATGAAAATTTAATTTGCAATTTAGATGAAAACTTTGGAAGAACGCATTCTGAAAACCTAATGCCAATGATAGATAAAGCTTTTAAAACTACCAATTTAAGTTTAAAAGATATGGATTTAATTGTATGTGATATTGGTCCTGGCTCTTTTACAGGAATTCGTATAGGTGTTGCAACAGCTAAAGGTTTTAAAGATGCATTAAATATCCCTTTAATTGGTATTTCTTCTTTAGAAGGATTAGCATATAACTTAAGAGACGATATAGATAATAAAAGTTTAGTTTTAAGTTTTTTAGATTGCAAAAATGATAATTGCTATTTTTCATTACTTGAAAAAAATAATGATATTTTTGAAACTTTAATAGAACCAATGGCAGATACAGTAGAAAATGCACTTTCTATTGTAAAAACATATATAGAAGACAATTTTTCTAGTGTTCCAACTCTTTTTGTCATTGGTGATGGAAGTACAATATATAAAAATGAAATAAAAGAATTTTTTAATAATATTAATTTTGCAAATGAAAGTAAAAATATTTTAAATTCATATTCTTTGGGATTTGCAGGTTTTAAGAAATTTTCTAGTCATTTTTATGAAGAAAATATAGAAGTTCTTCCTCTGTATTTAAAAAAGCCACAGGCTCAAAGGCAACTAGAAGAAAAAGAAAAAAATAGAGGTTAAAATATATGGATTTTAAAATAGAAAAAATGACTATTTCAGATTTAGAAGAAATTAAAGACGTATTAGAAAAAGATTTTGATGATTTTTGGAAAGTTAATACTTTAAAAGAAGAACTTTTATCTAATTATTCATATTTTATTACTATAAAACTTGATAAAACAAATGAGATTTTAGGTTTTGCAGGTTTTAAAAAAACTTTAGATACTGCAGATATTATGAATATAGTAGTTAGAAAAGATTTTAGAAACAAGAAAATTGGAAAAAAACTTTTAAGTTCTCTTATAAAAAAAGCTAAAGAACAAGATATTAAAACAATTTTTCTAGAAGTTAATAGTAAGAACTTGCCTGCATTAAAACTTTATGAAAATATAGGATTTAAAAAAATAGGTATTAGAAAAAATTATTATAAAAATTCTGATGGAATAAATATGAAAATAGAACTAGATTAATTAATTACTAGTTCTATTTTTATTTATTATTTTTATTAATTTTGCCATTCTAATTCCCAATCATCTAAGATAACAGTGTCTCCATCTTTTACTCCCATTTTACGAAGCTTATCATCTACACCCATTTTATTTAAGTTTTTTTGCAAGTAATATATTGATTCATTATCTTCAATATTTACTCTTCCCATAAGTCTTTCAATTGCTTTTCCTGTTACTTTAAACACTCCATCTTCTTTTACAATCTTCCAATCATTTTTCTTATCATCTTCTAAAGTATAAACTTTTTCATCTACTATATCTATTAATTCTTCTTTTGGAAGTGTTTTTAAGACTTTTGCTACATGGCCAATTAATTCTTCTACACCTTCATTTGTTACAGCAGATATTTTGTAAAATTCAAGATTTTCTTTTTTGGCTAATTCTTCTACTTTTTTAAGTAAAGTATCATCTTGCATAATATCTATTTTTGTTGCAACTATTATTTGTTTTCTTGTAGCTAATTTTTTACTATATTTTTCAAGCTCTTTATTTATTGCATAATAATCTTCTATAGGGTCTCTTCCTTCTGTTCCAGATACATCTAAGAAATGAAGCAGTAGTCTTGTTCTTTCTACATGTCTTAAAAATTTTATTCCAAGCCCTACACCTTCACTTGCTCCTTCTATTATTCCTGGAATATCTGCAATTACAAATCCATCTCCATTTTTAGTTTTTACAACTCCTAAGTTTGGTTCTAATGTTGTAAAATGATAATTTGCAATTTTAGGTTTTGCATCTGTTACTACTGACAAAAATGTTGATTTTCCGAACATTAGGAAAACCTAGCAAGCCTACATCTGCTAAAAGTTTTAGTTCTAATATAAGTTCTTTTTCTTCTCCTCTTTCTCCATCTTCTGAAAATCTAGGAGCTTGTCTTGTAGATGTTGCAAAATGTGAATTTCCTCTTCCACCTTTTCCACCTTTTAAAATTAATTCTTTTTTGTCTGGCTCTGAAAGGTCTGCAATTACTTTTCCGGTTTCTACATCTTTTACAACTGTACCTATTGGAACTTTTATAATCAAATCTTCTCCATATTTTCCGTTACAATTACTTCCGCTTCCATTTTCTCCATTTTTTGCTTTAAACTTTTTATTATATCTAAAATCAATTAATGTATTTTTATCTTTATCTACTTGGAAATATATATTTCCACCATTTCCACCATCTCCACCATCAGGTCCACCTGCTGCCACATATTTTTCACGGCGGAAGCTAACGGCTCCATTTCCACCATCGCCTGCTTTAACAATTATTTTTGTATAATCTATAAACATCTTTTACCTCCATGCTTCTTAAAGAGAAGTGTCCCAAAATGGACAAAAATGTCCATTTGGACCTGTCCCTAATTGGACATTACTCAAAATAGTCTAATTTCATTGCTTTTTTTACTTTTTCCATAGTCTTTTCTGCTGTTTTTTTAGCTTTTGCAGTTCCTTCTTTTAGGATTTTATCTACTAATTCTGGATGTTCTTCATAATATGCCCTTTTTTCTCTAATTGGTCTTAAGTATTCTATTATATTTTTTGCAAGTTGTTTTTTGCAATTGACACATCCTCTTTTTCCTTCTTTACATTCTTTACATACAGTGTCTACTTCTTCTTTTGTACTAAATAGTTTATGATAATATGCTACCATACATATATCAGGATTTCCTAAGTCGTCTTTTTTTATTCTATTTGGATCTGTTATTGCACTCATTACTTTTTTTGTTATTTCTTCTTCACTATCTGATAGATAAATTGCATTTCCTAAAGATTTTCCCATTTTTTCGTTTCCATCTAGTCCTTTTATTCTTTTTCCTTCTGATAAAACTATCTTAGGTTCTTTTAGGACATCTCCATATATATTATTAAATTTTCTAACTATTTCTCTTGCTTGTTCTACTAATGGTTCTTGGTCTTCTCCTGCTGGTACCAATTCTCCTTCAAATGTTACAATATCTGCTGCTTGACTTACAGGATATCCTAAAAATCCATATGTTACACTTTCTCCAAATAATTCTTTTTTTTGTGCTATTTCTGTTTTTACTGTTGGATTTCTTTGAAGTCTTGATATTGTAACTAAATTTGAAAAATACACAGTAAGTTCTGCTGTTTCTGGTATCATTGATTGTATATATATTGTTACTTTTTTAGGGTCTAATCCACATGCTAAATAGTCCATTAGAAGTTCTCTTACATTTTTTCTTACCTTTTCTGGATTGTTGAAATTATCTGTTAATGCTTGAACATCTGCAATTAATATATACATATCATAATCTCCAGAGTTTTGCATTTCTACTCTTTTTCTAATTGAGCCAAAATAATGACCTATATGTAATTTTCCTGTTGGTCTATCTCCTGTTAAAATTCTTTTCTTTTCCATATTCTATCTCCTTTACACATATGATATTATACTATATTTTATGAGATTTTACAAATAAAAGAAAAAAATATAAGAGAAACTTTAATTTTAAAGCTTCTCTTTTTTGATTTTTACAAAATAATTGAAATTGCACCAAATCCATGTAAAATTTTTTTAGTTCCATTTTCAATGAAAATGTTTTCTTCTTTAGCACTTAAATATTTTTCAGGAATTTTAATTTGTTCTTCTCTATCACTTCTGTTTATTATTGTAAGCATTGAATTTTCTTTGTTTTTTACTTCAATCATACAAATTTTGTCATTTAATTCAAGATATTCTAAATCTATCTTTGAACCTTTAAACTTTTTCCAAAAGTGAAGATATCCTTTAAAAAATTGTTCTAAAGAATTATCATTTTCTTCCCATGTCATACATTTTCTATTAAATGGATCTTTAAATCCATGCATACCTTTTTCTGTGCCATAGAAAATGCATAAATTTCCTGGAAGTGTACCCATTAAAACAAAAGCAATTTTCAATCTTTTAACAGCTAGTTCGTATTCTTCTTTTGATAATTTATCATTTTCAAATTCGAATTTTCTAAATTCATCTGTTAAAAAATCTCTTCCATAATTTGTCTCAACATGCCAGATAGATGGATCTTTATCAATCTCCCAGATTCTATCATATCCATTTCTTACACATTTAAGACTTAAAATTGTTAATGCTCTCATTGTATCATGAGTATCTAAGGCATTTAGCATTGTATCTAAAGTATTTTTAGGATAACTTTCAATAATATTAAAAGTTTCTCTTTTTAGATAATCTGCTTCTCCAAATGCTACATATTTTAGTACTGCATTTGCGTAAGGGTAGTTTGTTATACAATCTAATCCTTTTCCTAAAATATATGAGCTCGCCTTTTCCCAACATTCTCCTACGATAAGTTTTCTTCCATACTTTCTTGCAGCTTTTCTTATCCCTTCCAAAAAGAAAGGTTCTAAGGCTTCTGCTAAATCTAATCTAAAACCATCGACATATTTTGCAAATTTTGCGATAACTCCATTTTCTCCATATACATATTGCTGATAATCATAATTATGCTGATTAAATATTGGCATATCTTTAAATAACCCATACCAGTATTCATAATTACCTTGATTATCAATATAAAACCAATTTCTATATTTAGAATTTTTGTTATTTATTGCATCTTGAAAAATTGGATTATCACTATTACAGTGGTTAAATGCTATATCTAATATGATATGCATACCTTTGGAATTTGCTTTTCTATGCAAGCTATCTAAATCCTCAAAATCTCCAACTGCTGGATCTATTTTTAAGTGATCTGTTGCTGCATACCTTTCATACCGATATGTGCTAAAATTAATTGGTGAAATATATATAACATCTACTCCAAGCTTTTTTAAATATTCTAGCTTTTCTTCGATTCCTTTAATATTTCCGCAGAAGAAATCATTGTTGTGAAATTCACCTTTATTATTTCTTTTCCAATCAGGCATTTCTCCCCAATTTCTATAATTTCTTCCTTCTATTTTAGCTGTTTTTAGATTAGGACTTTTATAAAACCTATCTACGAAAATTTGATAAAAAACGGCATTTTTTGCCCAACTAGGTACTGTAAAATCATTGTTTATTACAAGTATTCTAAAATATGGTGATTCTCCATTTGTAATAAATGGCTTTTTAGTTTTTCTATTTATTTTGATAGAATATTCTTTTCCATCAATAGTCAAACTAAAAAAGAAGAAATAGTTTTCATATCGATTAAATGGTAAAAAATTTACCATCACTTTATATTCTATGAAATCTTTTTCTTCTTTTGTTTTTTCCATTTTTTTAATTATACAAGGATTTTCATATTCCCTATTAAAGATTACCCATACATCTTCTATGTTACCTATTGTTTTTGGCAATTTCAAATTAATTTGTAATTCCTCTTTAATTTCTATTTCCCGCTCATGGGACATAGTAACTAAAATTTGGCTGTCACAAGTATTTTTTGTCATTTAAACATCCTCCTTAGCTTTATTTAAAGCAATTGGAACTACTAAAAAATTTTACACATTTAATCTACTACTAATAAAGAGTTTTGTCAATGTTTTTTTGAAAAGAAACTAAAAAACTGTAAGTTTTCTTACAGTCTTTTTTACTTAAATTTAAATTTTATTCTACTTTATTCTTCATTTTCTTTTTTGATATCTTTAATATTAATTTTTTTATCTATTATATATTGTGGTCTTCCTTTTGCTTCATCATATATTCTTCCAATATATTCTGAAATTACCCAAAGTGATAATAGTTGTACTCCTGCAAAAAATGTAATTGCAACTATTATTGATGTCCAACCTGCTGATAAGTTATTTAGTTTAAATATATATGATATTATTGCATAAATTAGTAAAAGTATAGAAATAACTATTGAAAACATTCCTAAAGCCCCTACTAATTTTATTGGTTTATTTGAAAAGCTAATTATTCCATCTGATGCAAGTTTTAGCATTTTCTTTAATGGATATTTTGTTTTTCCCGCAAATCTTTCTTGTCTTTCATATTCATAAGGAATTTGTTTAAATCCAACCCAGCTAAATAATCCTCTTAAAAATTTATTGTGTTCTGGAAGAGAATTTACTACATCTACAACTTTTCTATCTACTAATCTAAAATCTCCTGTATCTTTTGGAATTTCCACATCTGATAAGGCATTTAAAGTTTTATAAAACATTTTTGCTGTAAATAATTTAAAATGAGATTCTCCTTTTCTTGTTTTCCTTTTTCCATAGATTACTTCATTTCCCTGCTCCCAGAATTTAAGCATATCTGGAATTAGTTCTGGTGGATCTTGCAAATCTGCATCTATTATAACTATTGCATCACCAGCTACTTCTTTTAAACCTGCTGTTACTGCTGCTTGATGCCCAAAATTTCTTGAAAATGATATTACTTTTATTTTTTCATCTTGTTTTGCTAAGCTTTCTAATATTTCCAAAGTTTTATCTTTACTTCCATCATTTATAAATATTATTTCATAATCGTAATTTTCTAAATTTTTTAATATACTACTTACTTTGTTATAGCATTCATTTGCAACTTCTTCTTCATAATACATTGGTATTACTACACTTACTTTTTTCATTGTCTATCTCTCCTTTAGAAGTTTTACTTTATTTTCTTTTTTCTTAGTTTATTTTTACTTTTGTTTTTTAAATATTATAAATTTACTAAATATGTAGTTTACTATTACCACCATTACTTGTGTTACAATTTTTGCTATTATATCATTTATATTAAATACTCTAATCATTAAAGCAAAAGTTCCTACATCACATAGTATTCCAGAAGCAACCCTTGCTAAGAAAAATGAAATACATTCTTTGATTAAGTCTTTTTTAGTCTCTGTTTTACTATCAAAAACAAATAATTTATTTGTTATATATGCAAATAATACTGAAGTAAACCATGATAAACCACTACTTAAAACTTCATCTATTTTAAACATTCTTGCAAATATATAGTATGAAACAAAGTTAACAACAGTTGCTAACACTCCAAATACTAAATAATTTACTATTTCTTTATAGTTTAAATATAGTCCTTTTAATGTTTTTATATTTATATTTTTAAAATCTACTTCTTTTAGTGTGATTTTTTTTATTTCTTCTTTATCCATTATTTTTGTTTTCTATACCCTTCCTTAAATGTCATATAATTCGCCTAAAGGTCTTTCTTCATGAATTCTTTGTATTGTTTCTGCAAATAAAGGTGCTATTGATAATACTTTTATATTATCTATTTTCTTTTCTTCTGTTAAAGGAACTGTGTTTGTAATTACCAATTCTTTTATATCTGAATTTTTAATTCTTTCTATTGCTGGTCCTGATAATATTCCATGAGTACATCCTGCATAAATATTTTTTGCTCCAAATCTTTTTAATACTTTTACTGTTTCTATCATAGAACCTGCTGTATCTATTTCATCATCGAAGATTATTGCATTTTTATCTTTTACATCTCCAATAATTGTGCTTGCTATTGCTCTGTCATCATTTCCTTCTCTTCTTTTATCTACTAATGCTATTGGGCATTTAAAATATTCTGAATATTTATATGCTTTTTTAGAACTTCCTGCATCTGTCGCCACAATTACCATGTTGTCTAAATTCTTTTTCTTAAAATAATCTTCTAATAAATATTCTGCAGTTAATCTATCACAATTAATATCAAAATATGCTTGAATTGCAGGATTATGTAAGTCACATGTAATTACTCTTGTTGCTCCTGCAGCTTCTAATAATTCTGCCATTAATTTTGCTGTAATTGGAACTCTTGGTTGATCTTTTTTATCTGATCTAGAATATGGAAAATATGGTAAAACTACATTTATGTTTTTAGCTGATGCTCTTTTTACTGCATCTATTGTGATTAATAATTCCATTATTCTTTCATTTACTGGTGGCTGATTAGTTTGCACTAAATATACGTCTTTTTGCCTTACAGTTTCTAATACTTGTACAAAATTATTATCATTTTTAAATTTCATGTATTTTATTTTTCCCATTTCTATTTTTAAATTATCACATATTTCTTTTGTGAATTCTTCTGCTGTTGGGCATGCAAATATTTTTATATTTTCCATATTTATTTCTCCTTTTATAGCTCTTCTGCAAAACCTTTTTGTAATTTTTTAAATATAAAATATCCTACTATTGTAAGTACTAATGATATTCCCAATAAAATAAATAATATTTTCATATTAGGCATTTGATGATAATAGAATATATCTCTATATGCATTTATTAAGTGTGTCATAGGATTTAATTGCATAATTATTTGTAAATTTGCTGGCAAATCTGATAATTTATATACTATTGGTGTTCCATAAAATGCTGCCATCAATATAACACCTATGATATGTTCTAAATCTCTAAAATATACTGTTATTGATGATACAATAAATGATATTCCTAAAAGTAACACATATTGTATTAATAATATAAATGGGTATAATAATATAAATTTTGTTATTCCAAGTCCTGCAGCTAGTACAAATGCAAGTATTATAAGTGTTGATATAACAAAATTTACTGCTCCACTAGTTACGACTGAAATTGGAAGTATTTCTCGTGGGAAATATACCTTTTTTATAATGTCACCATTTCCTATAATGGTAAATGCTGATTGTGTTATTGCTGTTGTAAAATATGTCCATGGAATTAAAGCAACACATATATATATATGATATGTTGGATCTCCTCCTGCAAGTAATGCGCCAAATATTACTGAATATACTGCAAGTTGTAATAATGGGTTTAAGAAAGACCATAAAATTCCTAAAAATGAATTTTTATATCTTCCTCTTATTTCTTTTTTTACATTAGTTTTTAGTAATTCTCTATAATTGTATATTTTTTGAAATATATTCATATTGTTTCTTCTCCTTGTATATATTTATTTAAATTTTTAGGTAGTAACTCTTAAATATTCTTTTACGACTTCTTCAGTATTTCCATCCATTCTAACTTTTCCATCATAAAGCCAAACTGCTCTATCACATAGATTTCTTACTGATTCCATACTATGAGTTACAAATACCATAGTTTTTCCTTCTTTTTTTAGTTCTCTCATTTTGTTAAAGCATTTTTCTTGGAAATGTTGATCTCCAACAGATAAGATTTCATCTATTAATAAGATTTCTGCATCGACATTAATTGCAACAGAAAATGCTAAACGCATATACATTCCTGATGAATAAGTTCTTACAGGGTTATCAATAAATTCTTCTAATTCTGAAAATTCTATAATTTGGTCTAATCTTGCATCTATTTCTTTTTTTGTTAATCCAAATATAGATGAGTTGAAATATATATTTTCTCTTCCTGAAAAATCAGGATGGAAACCTGCTCCTAGCTCTAGCAAAGATGTTAATTTTCCTCTTGTTTCTATTGTTCCTTTATTTGGGAAAATAATTTGAGTCATAAGTTTTAGAAGTGTTGATTTTCCACTTCCGTTTACTCCAATTAGAGCTACTGTTTCTCCTTTTTTTATCTCTAAATTAATATCTTTTAATACTTCTCTTTTTTCTCTTCTTTTGTTTCTTGCAAAAAACAACATTCTTTCTTTTAAAGTATTTGCTCTATCATAGTATATATTAAAGCTCTTGTAGACATGGTCTACTTTTATTGCTATATCATTGTCATTTTCTTTCATTTTCTTGCTCCTTTTGTATTTTTTTGTTCAGTTGTAATTATATCATAAATTATATTGTTGTCAATTAATTAGCAAAAGAAAAATGCCCTTTTTTAAGACATTTTCCTTTTTATTTATTTTGTAAATTTAATGTAGTTTCCACTAAGTGTTAATTTCTTTCCATTTTTTAATGTTCCGATGT
>CALXCM010000024.1 GCA_944386785.1 uncultured Clostridia bacterium
TCTTTATTTGGAACTTCTATTCCTACTGCTTGTTTTCCTGGTATTGGTGCTTCTATTCTTATTGTTTCTGCTGCTAAATTTAAAGCTATATCGTCTGCTAAGTTTGCAATTTTACTTACTCTTACTCCTTCTGCAGGTTTTAATTCATAACGAGTTATTGCAGGTCCTACAGATACATTTTCTACTTTTGCAGATACTCCAAAACTGTATAAAGTTTTTTGTAATTTTGTTGCTGTATCTGTTAAAGCTTTTGCTCCACCTTTTAATGTTTTTTTAGGTGCTTTTGCTAACAATTCTATTGGTGGATATTCATAGTGTTCATCTTCTACAACCATACTATGTTCTAGTTGTAAAACTTCTTTTTTCTTTTCTTGTTTTTCTTCTTCTACTTGTCTAAATAAATTATTTTCTAATACATCTGGCTGAATTTCTTCTTTAGATTTTTTTGTTAGTGGTTCTAAATCGTCTTTACTATGGTCATATTTTTTAAGTCCTTTTTGTTCTTCTTGTCCGTCTAATAGTCTTCCGCCAAAGTTTATTTTTATTTGTTCTCCTGCTGCTTGTTCTTTTTCTTTGTTTAATCTTTCTTCTTCTTTTTTAGCTAATCTTTCTTGTCTTTCTCTTTTTCTTCTTTGTGCAGGTGTTTCTTCTGTTTCTTCTATTCTTTGTTTTCTTAATTCTTCTCTTCTAGCTCTTCTTTCTTCTTTTTTGTCTTCCATTTTAAATGCCATTTCTTGAATCATTTCTGACATATTTATTCCAAATGTAAATACTATTAAAACTGCTGCAATTCCTATTGATAAAATTATAGCTCCTACTTCTCCGAAGTAAATTTGTAAGAGGAACTGCTGCAACTGCTCCTATTGCTCCTCCTCCTCTGCTTTGGGCTCCTATAGAATATGCATCTTTTACAACTTCTGATAGTTCTATATTTGTTTGTAATTCTCCTCCTGCTATTTGGAAAAGGCTAAATAGTACTGACAAACTTACTATTAATACTAAATATTGAATAATTTTAGCTTTTAATTCGTCTTTTCCATCACATGCAATTTTTATTGCAATTATAAATATTCCTATTGGTAATACATATTGGATAACTCCAAACATTCCTCCACATATTTCGTTTAGTTTAGTTCCAATTATTCCTGATTTTGTATATATTAAAACCGCAAAAAGTACACTTATTACTATTAAAGCAATAACTGCAACATCTATTTTTGAGGCTGTTTTTCTTTTCTTATATCTTCTTTTTTTTGCCATTTTTTCACCTTCTATTTTTATTTATGCAATTTTTATTTCTATATTATAAGGTAAAAAGCCAGACGCGTAGGATCTGACTTCTTAGCTTTTAGATAGCATTATCTATTCTAGTTCTTTTCTACTTGTTTCTATTGTTTTTATTGTATCTTCTAAAGATATTTGCATTAAATTTAAAGCTTCTGTCATATTTTTTCCTAGCTTATTTAATGTTTCGTTTAATACATCTTCTGTGTTTGATAATATACTATCAGCATATTCTTTTGTACCTTTTGATATTTCTCTTGACATTTCATTTGCTGTTTCTATTATTTCTGTTTTTTGCTCATAAGCTTTTCTTGTAATTTCGTGTTCATCTATCATTGCAATTATTCTATTTTCTGCTTCTTTTACAATTCCATCAGCCTCTTTTTGAGCTTCTACTAATATACGCTGTCTTTCTTCTTTTACCCATTTAGCTTGTTTTAATTCATCTGGAAGCTTAAGCCTTATTTCTTTTATTAAGTCTAGCATCTCATCTTTGTTTACAATGCTTTTTTCTGAAAAAGGCAAATTTCTGCTTCTTTCTAATAAATCTTCTAATGTTTCCAATAATGTAAATATTTCCATTGTTAACCCCTTCCTTTTCTCATATTACTTTTTCTTTAGGAATATGAGATATGCTCGTCCATATTTTCTTTTATCAATTTTTTCTAGGTCTAATATTTCTATTTGTTTTTCTATTTTTTCTGGATTATCTGTTTCTAATATTATTAGTGTTTCTTTTTTTATCAAGTTTTTTTCTAAAAGTTTTTTTAATGATAAATATATATAGTCTGTATTATATGGTGGATCAATATATATTATATCTGGAACTTCTAAATTTTCTTTTTCTAAAATTTCTTCAAAACCACCACAATATATATTTGTTTTATTTTCTAAATGAGTTTTTTCTATGTTTTTTTTGATTATTTCTATTGCTTTTTTTGATTTGTCACATAAGATTACTTTACTTGCACCTCTACTTGCTGCTTCTAATCCTATTGCTCCACTTCCTGAAAACAAGTCTAAAAAAACACTTTCTCTTATTTTATCGTTCATTATATTAAATAATGATTCTTTAACTCTATCTAGTGTTGGTCTTGTATCTAATCCTTCTAGAGTATATAGTTTTGTTCCTCTTGCTGTTCCACTTATAATTCTCATTTTATTACCTTTCTATCATATTCATATTTTATTCTTTTTTCCTGCAATGGTCAATACTATTCACATAATTGTAACATAGATTTAACAGTTCTGTAATATATTTACTCTTTTGTAACATTTTTCTTGTTTTTTGGCCTTAAACAACAAAAAAACTATCTATAAAATTTAGATAGTTTTCTTTTGTATAATTTAAAATTCATTATCTTCTTTTTTATTTATATCTTTTATTAGCTCTAGTTGTGATATTAATAATGATTCCATTTTTGCTTTATATATATCAAATTGTTTTTTTATGTCTTCTAGTTCTTTCTTTTTAGCGATAATTTCGTTATCTAAATTATCTGCTTGTTTTTGTGCTGTTCCTTTTGCTTCATTTATAATTTGATCTGCTTGTTGTTTTGCTACATTTTTAACATCTTCTGCTGTTTTTTGAGCCATTAATAGTGTGTTTTGTAATGTATCTTCTATTGTTTTATAGTGTTCTAAACTTTTTTCAAGTTCTTCCACTTTTGCTTTTAATTCTGTTGTTTCTTTATAATTTTTTGTATAGTCAACAGTTAAATCATCTAAAAAATCGTCTACTTCTTCTACATTATATCCATTCATTACTTGTTTTGAAAATTTTTTGTTTTCAATATCTAATGGAGTTATCATTGTTTTTCCCCCTTATGTTATTCTTAGTTAATTCCATTGTTTTTTAACCATGAAACTGATAATTTATTTTTCATTTCTTCTCTTGCCATTTCGTTTGTGATTTCATAGTTTGATGGTGCAACTAAAAATATTGAATTTGATACTTTTTGGATATATCCATCTAAAGCATAAACTCCACCACTAATAAAATCAACTATTCTTCTAGCAACTTCTTTGTTTACATATTCTAGATTAACAATAACTGATTTTCTTTCTTTTAAAAAGCTACAAATTTCATCTGATTGTTCAAATGATGTTGGTTGTGATATAACCATTTTAATTGCATTTGGTTGACTTTGTGCTTGTTGCATTTGTACAACTTTATTTTTTCTTCCAAAGAATTTTTTATCTTCTACTTCTGGTTCTTCTTCTTCTAACTCCTCATCATAACCATATACATTTTCTTCTTCTTCCTCAGCGTTTGCTGAATCCATTCCGAATAAATCCCAAACTTTATTCATTAATGCTCCTGACATAAAAAAACCTCCTAAAATTTCTTTCCTTTGCATGGTATAAGTATCTTATTTTTTTGCAAAAAAGTCAATATTTTTTATCAATGTTATATAAATTTAACATTCTTGTAATATTTTTGTAATATTTATTCTTCTACTTTGCTCAAATCTGGATTTATTATTATTTCATCATAAATTGATATTTTTCTATAATTTATTATTTCTTCACTTGAATATCCCATTTCTTTTAGTTCTTCTGTATCAAAAGGTTCTACTATTGAATATTTATCTCCGCTTCTTGATACCTTTACTAATAATTTATTTAGATATCCTGCTCTACTTCTTACAACATAATTTTTATCATCTTCTGATACAATTGCTGCATTTGGAACTTTTAGTCCTGTATCACTCCACCAGATTAAATCAAAAGATATTTTCCTATAATTTGTTAGTTCTTCTATTTTATCTGTTAATTTTAAAATTAATAATGTTTCTTCATCATTTTCTTTTACTATATTTGTAATTTCTGCTGAAGTTGTTTCATTATTTGACAATCTAACACGCACATCGTCTCCTACTTCTGCTTCTTTTGATTCTTCTGAATTTGTTATTGTTACTATATAGCAGCAAAAATTATCTATTACTTTTCCTGATTCTTCGCTTGTTGCAACGACTTTTCCTGTTTGCAGATTTAAATTTTCTAAATATTCTTTATTTAGCTCACTAAAATTATTTGGTGTAAGTACACTTTCTAATCCATCTACTTTGTATGATACTATTCCACTAATTGGAGCTGTTACATATTCTGCTCCTGAATTTAACTGGCTTTCATATCCTCTTCTTTCTTCTATTAACTGATTTAAATATGAACCTTGTGGACTACTATCTCCTGCAATTTTAGCTTTTCTTTGTATTAAGTTGTCAATTTCTTTTTTATATTCTGTTAAAGTTTTGCTATCTGTTATCTTACTTATATTTTTCATTTTTTCGTCAATTTGGTTTTCAAGTAATTTCATATCAGAAGATTGAGTAAGATTTGCATCACTTGTCATTGCATCTTGAATTTTATTGTCTAATTCTGCAATTTTTTGTTTTAGAGATTCTTCATTTGTACTATAATATCTAAAGATATTTTCTCCTTTTGATGCACGCTCTCCTTCAGACTTTATTTGTTCCATACCATTTTTATAGTTTTTTCCTTGCACTACTTGTTCATTTCTTATTACATAACCAATTAATGTTTCTTCTTGTGTAATTTCTCCTTCTACTACTGTCATTACATTTGTTGGCTCTTTTATAAGTAAATAAATAGTATATAAAACATATAACAAAATAGCTAAAACTATGATATATATTACAATTCTCTTTACTTTTTTGTTATCTATTTTTCTAGTCTTTTGCTTTTCTCCCTCTTTCAAATTTATCCCTCCAAAATAATTTTTATATTATTTTGCAATTGTTCTTCTCCGTTTAACCATATTGTTTGTTTGTTTTTTCTAAACCATGTAAGTTGTCTTTTTGCATATCTTCTTGTTTCTTTTTTTATTTTTTCTATCATTTCTTCTTTGCTTAAATTTCCTTCTAAGTATTCTACAACTTCTTTATATCCGAAGTCCTTGCATAGCTGTTGGGAATTTGTCATATTTTTTGTATATATTTTTTACCTCATCTATTAATCCTTGTTCAATCATTATATCTACTCTTTTTTCTATTCTTTCATATAACTTTTCTCTATCCCAATTTATTGCAAAAACATGATAGTCAAATTCTGGTTCATTTTTTCTTGACTCTATTTCTTGTTCTGTTTTAGTTTTCCCTGTTGCGTGATATATTTCAAGTATTCTTAATATTCTTTTTTTATCATTTGGACTTATTTTTAGGGCCGCCTTTTCATCTATTTTTTTAGCTTCTTCATAAAGTTTATCTAATCCTTCTTTTTCTACTCTTTTTTCCAGTTTTTCTCTATATTTTTCATCAAATTCAATTTCAGGGTATTCTATTTCATAAATTAAACTATCTATATATAACCCTGTACCACCAACAACTATTGGTGTTTTTTTCTTTTTTAATATTTCTCTTATTGCTTTTTTTGCATCTTTTTTATAATCTGCTACACTATATCTTTCATCTGGTGATACAAAATCTATTAAATAATGTTTTATTCCTTGCATTTCTTCTTTATCTGGTTTTGCAGTTCCTATGTTCATATCTTTATATATTTGCATAGAATCTGCAGATACAATTTCACCATTTATTTTTTTTGCAAGTTCTATAGATAGCGAAGTTTTACCTGAAGCTGTTGGTCCGCATATTACTATTACTTTTTCTTTCATTTTTATACCTACTTTTCTTGTTCTAAAGTTTTATATGTATTAATTATTCCTTCTTGAGTTGTTTTCATATATCCACATTCCAAAAATGTACAAATTAAAAATATTATTAGGATTATAATTATTCTTTTTGAAAACACTTCTTTTCCTATTTCGTTTTCATTTATTTTATCTAAGTTTTTTGCAATAATTGGCATTAGTATTAAACCATTTAGCCCTGCAAAAATTGGTATTAATGTATTTTTTATTTCTTTTGCAATTTCTTCATTTGGATATGTAATGCTTCCCTTTGAAATTTCAAAAATTAGCATAGTTATTAAATATATTATTCCTATTCCTAATAGTATAAAAATAACTTTTTGGGCTTTTTTAGTAAACCCTAAATTACGCCAAGTCCAAATAATCAAAATTAAATATACTACTATTGTTATAATTGTAAATAAAATCATTTTCTAGCAAATTTCCTTTCAATATCATATTTAGACATTTTTATAACAGTTGGTCTTCCATGTGGGCATGTAAATGGATTTGGTAAATCTAAAAGCTGATTCATTAAGCTATCTACTTCTTCTTTAGATAATGCCATATTTGCTTTTACTGCTGCTTTACATGCTACTGTTGCTATGAATTTTTCCTCTTTTTCTTGTTTTGCAGTTCTTGCTACTGTATTTATTTCGTCTAAAGTTTCTAAAAATAAATCTTTTGTATCTAAGTCTATACAAACTGTTGGTACACCTGTTAATTTTATTGTATTTTCTCCAAATTCTTCTAGAGTAAATCCTGCTTTTTTAAACATTTGCATATTATCTTTTGCAATATCCATTTCTTTATGTGTTAAAGTTATAATATCTGGTAATAATAGCATTTGAGAATCTTTTGTTTCTTCACTATAATAGTTTTTCTTTACTTTTTCATACATAATTCTTTCATGTGCTGCATGTTGATCTAAAATATACATTTCATTATTCATTTCTAGAATTATATATGTTTTAAATACTATTCCTATAAATTTATATGTGGGCTTTTTATTATCTTCTTTATCATCAAACATAGATACATTATCTTTTACTATGTCTATTGCTTCTAGTTTTCCTTCTTTATTTTCAGTATTTTCTTCTGTTTCTTTAGTTTCCATTATTGGTGCTCTACCAAATAATTTTGTGTACATTTCATTAAAATCTTCAGAAACAACTTTTGGGTTTTCACTTAAATCTTGTAATTTTTCTTTTACATCATTAAACTCTTTTTTTACTTCTTCATTGTTTATTGTTTCAATAATTGCATGTGTATCTTGAGGTGTATTATTTTCTTCTTTGTTTATATTTTCCTTTGCTTCACTTTCTTCTACTTTTTCTTCTGCTTTGCCATCCTCTTTTTTATAACTTGTGCTTTCATCTGCTAAACCTTCTAATGTAGTTGGTGTTATATTTTTATCTAAAAGTTCTTTTTCTATGTTTTCCTTCATTTGTCTTAGCTTGCTTAATACATTATTTGTATCTACAGTATTAACAACTATGTTTTCTTCTTTTTTGCTCTTTTCACTTTCATTGTTTTTGTATTGATTCATTTGTTCTTCTTTTTCTTTTCTGTTTTCTATGTTTTCTATGTCTTCTCTTTCTTCTTTATTTTCTTTTTTATTATATATCTCTTCTATAATGTTGTTTGTTTTTATTTTGCTTTCTTCGTCGTTATATTCCTCTATTTTTTTCTCATTTTGTTTTCTAAAAGAGAATAATCCTCCTTGCATGCTTTCTGCTTTTTTTGCTTCTTTTAATTTTCTTAATCTTTCTTCAAAACTTACTGCACTTCTATCTACATAATTTACATTTTCTATCTTTTTAGTTTCTTTTGGTCCTGCAACTAAGTCATTTTTCAATAAAGTATCTTTTATTGCATGATATATTGCTTGGAACACTTTGTTTTCTTCTTCAAACCTAACTTCTAATTTTGCTGGATGAACATTAACATCAACTTTTGCAGGATTAATAGTTAAATTTAGTACAACAAACCCAAATTTTCCTATTGGTATTAATCCTTTATATCCTTGTTCTGTTGCAGCAGTTAAAATTTTATCTTTTATATATCTTTTATTTACAAAAAATAATTGATTAGATCTATTTGACCTTGCTATTTCTGGCTTTCCAATTACTCCATTTATTTTTATATCTTCGTAAGTATATTCTACATCTAGTATTCCATTTGCTATATCTTTTCCATAAATACTGTATATTGCACTTTTCATGTCTCCATTTCCATTTGTTTGAATAACAGTCTTTCCTGTATTTATTAATTTTATTGCAATATTTGGATTAACTAAAGCAATTCTTGTAATTGCATCTTCAATATATCCTGATTCTGTATAATCTTTTTTTAAGAATTTGTATCTAACAGGAGTATTAAAAAATAGATTCTTTACAGTAATTGTTGTTCCTGTTCTACATCCTGCTTCTTCTTTTTCTAAAATATCTCCACCTTCTACAACTACTCTATATCCAATTTCTTGTTCTTCTGTTTTTGAAACCAATTCTACATTTGCAATTGCTGCAATACTTGCTAAAGCTTCACCTCTAAATCCCATAGATGTTACAGTATCTAAATCATCTGCTGACCTAATCTTGCTTGTTGCATGTCTTTCAAAAGCAATTTCTAAATCATCTTTAGCAATTCCTTTTCCATTGTCTGTTACTTTTATATATGAAATTCCACCATTTTTTATTTCAACAGTTATATTTGTTGCACCTGCATCTATTGAATTTTCCACCATTTCTTTTACAACTGATGCTGGTCTTTCTATAACTTCACCAGCAGCTATTTTATTTATAGTTAACTCGTCTAATAAAACAATATTACCCATTTTAATCCTCCGCAATTTACTTATCTATGCCTCACATTATATCATTAAATTTTATTTTTTGTATAGTTTTTTAACAAAAATTTTGAGAATTTTGGGGACAGTTCTCTTTTCTCTCATTTTTGTCGAATTCTGTCAATTAGAACAAAAGAAAACAAACTTGAGACAATTGGGGACGGAGCATTTTTGTCTCAAGAAAAACAAAGAAATCAAAGTATTGAACTTTCGTCTTAACCCAAGATTAAAAGACTAAATAAAAAACAGACCATTTATATTAAACAGTCTGATTTTAATTTTTATTTTTCTTTTCTATTTTTTCTTGTTTTTCTTTTCTTCTTCACTTACTTTAGTTTTTAATTCTTTTTCAAAATTTGTTGTAATTCCTATTAATGTTAGTAAATATACCCCTAAAGCTAGTGGAATAGTTACTCTTCCTACTGGAATTCTTGCTATTGCAATAATACTAAATAAAACTAATTGCATAAGTATTATAATTCCTAAAGTTTTAAAAATTGTTTTTATGCTTCCTATTTTTTTATATCTAAATGCCATATATACTAAAATGATAAATGTTGCTAGTGCAAATGGTGCAATATATGGTTTTAAGATATCTCTTCCTCTTGTATGAGGTATTGTTTCAATTTCTATAGTGTCTGCTTCTATTTCTGCTGTTTCATATTTTTCGTTTATTTTTTCAATTATACTTTGTTTTTGTTCATCTGTTATATTATTTGATACTATACTTACAGCATCTTCGAAAACTTCTACCTTTTGAATCATTACATTTTGTCCAGGTAAAACTTCATTTGTAATTTGTTTAATATCATCTATATTAAATTCTGTTCCTAAGTTTAATTGTATTTGTTTTGTTTCTTGATATTTTAAATCAAAATTTAAACCTATTGTTAATGTTACTGCTATTCCTGCAATGATTATTATTGCAATTAATATTCCAATTATTATATTTTTATTTTTCTTTAATTTTTCCATCTTTCTATCCTCCTATTTATCAGCTTTCAATTTAAATAAATTATTTGTTATGACAACATTATATCCTGCAATTAGAGCTATTCCCCAAAACATTGTCATTCCAAAGCTACTAATAGGAACGAAATTGATAAAGCAAAATGTTATTACTGTTATACAAATTGGTACTATTTTTATAAAGAATTCTTTATATGTTTCATTGTTTGCAATTTGTACATCAGTTTTAGTTAATTCTTTATTTTTTCCTTTTAGTTTTGATAAAAATTTATTAACAAAAATATAGTTTAATATCATTATTACTACAATTCCAAGTATTCCTTCCATTGATAAAACAACATTTGCATATCTTATAATTAGTAAGAATATTGAAACTAATCCAACATATGAAATTGCTCCAAATAATCCTAACATTTTATATCTAATTATCATTACAACTAATGCTATTAAAGCTATTGCTAATACTACACAAATTCCTATTTGTATTTGATTTTCTGTTATGTCTGAATGTATATATTGGTTTTCATCTACTGTATATTGTACTGGCATTCTTCCAGAGTCTAAAACTGTTGCAATTGTACTTGCTTGAAAAATATTTTCTTGGAAAGTTTGTTGATCTGTTGTTGCTGATCCTATTGATAATTGCATTCTTCCATTTTCTATTGGCTCATCAAAACTTTGAGTCATTATTTCTTCTCCGTCAATTTTCATTGTTATTGTTTTTTCTTCATTAGCTGTTTCTTCTGTGTTTTGTGTATCTTGTGTTGTGTTTTCTGCAGTATTATTTTCTGTTTTGTTTTCTACCGTTTTATAATCGTTTGATACTTGTCCTAGTTTTTTAGCTCCTTCTTTTGTAAATTCAAAATCTAAATATACACTTGTACCATTTCCTGTTTGTGATGCTCCATAAACAGCTTTTACACTTTTTATATCATCATTATTTAATAATACTTCTTTAGAATTTGAATCTAAGATTTCAAATGAACCTGAAGATTCTAGCATACTTACTGCTGCATCTGTTGCATCATCTTCAGTTAGTTCTACCATTATATCCCCTGAATTATTATCTAATTTTACAATATAGTTTGAAATATTCGCTTTTTGCAATCTTTCTTCTACTATTTTTTTAGATTTTTCATAATTTTCTAATTTTAAGTCTTCTGATTTATTTACTGGAACTTCTTCTTTTACATATCCTTTTTCAGTTATTTCTTCATCTGTTAAAGATGATGCATCTTCTACTTCATTTCCATCTGCATCTTTTACAATTGTATTAGTAGATGTATCTACTTTTAGTCTAACTACTCTTGCACCACTTAAGTCCATTGCATATGAATAGTCTTCTACTTTGTTTTCCATTCTGTTTTGTACATTAACATATATACCAAAAAATGCTACCATTGTAATTAATATAATTAATAATATAATTGTTGATATTTTTACTTTTTTCATTTCTATTCCCCCACTATAATAACTTTGTGTCATTTATAACTAATTCAAACCATATTTTTAAATATTTTGCTGCATTTTTACTCATCATTGTTCTTTCCATAAAAATTTCAAAATAATCTAAAACAGGACATATTTTTGTATCAATCTTTAAGTTTAATGTTATTTTTCTTTCTTTTTCGTCTAATGTTAAATTAGCATTTGTTACAGCATAATTTACTCTATCATGAATATCGAAAGTTGACATGTTTTTATTTGTTACTCTTTCTCTATGAACATCTGATTTGTCTGCTAATATTATTGCAGCTGAAATTGCATTTATTGCAGTTCCTGTTTTCTCATCATGATTTCCTATTGCCATCATAATTTCTGTTCTTTCTTCAACAGGCATTTCCATATCTTTTAAAATGTTATATGCAATTATTGCTCCACTATGGGCATGGTCTGTACGATTGACCGCATTTCCCACATCATGTAAATATCCGAGCAATCCTTGCTAATTCTACTGTTCTTTCAGGATAACCTAATTTTTCTAAAATATCTCCTGCTCTTTTCGATACAATAGAAATATGCCTATGACTATGTTCTGTATAGCCGAAGTCCATCCATTTGCTTTTGCGCACCTTTAATCAATGCTTCTACTTCGTCATTTTCCATTACATCTTTTAAAGTTACCACTAGTCAAACCTCCTTATTTAGTCTTTTTAGATTTTATCTTAAATTTCGAAAAATATCAACTGTTTTTACAAATTATTTTAGTTTTAGTTACTATTCCAGCTATTTATTACATATTGTTTCTCACTTTTTGGAACTAAAGTTATTCTAAATGCAGTAATTGGCTTAGTATATGATAATTTGGCTTCTGCTCCATCTGATACGGCCTTTTGCCAACCAGAACCGTTTATCCAAACTTGGTAAACAATGCTATAATTAGTATATTCTTTTAGCTTCACTTTTAGACTAGATATTCCATATAAGTATTTGCTTGCTATATTAGCAGGAATTGGATTTCCTCCTATTCCTTTGTTATTTGCATTATTTACTCCGGTCTCCTCCTAGTGCTACAGATATTGTTCCATTTAACATAACTTTTGGCCCATCTTTTAGCGATCCATATGCTGTGCTAGAAGGATTGTATCCATATGGAAATGTATTTTCAAAAGATATACTTACTGCTTTACTGCCAGCTCCCCAATATGTATAACAATATGCTTGTATTCCAATAAAATCATCTGCAATTTGTCCTTTTTTTGAAAATGTTATTATTTCTGCTTTACAAAGAGGATTATTTTTTAAGTTTTCTTCACCAACTATACATTTTTTATTTATTTCATACAAAGATGATTGCCTTTCTTTTACACTCACAAGTCCAAAATCTAAATAAATATATGTTGCATTTTCTACACTTACACTTGCACTTCCTACATTGCCTGCATAATCTGTTATTGGTAAATTATAATTTGTATTTGATGGAAATTCTTTTGTTAAACTTTTTTTATCACTGCTGATTGTCCATCCAGTAGAAGGTCTTAAAAGTTCATTTGCACTTATTACTACTTTTGATTTACCATTTGTAAGTTTTTGTTCCTTAGTAGTAGCTGTTGGTGAAATATTGTCTATTGTAATATTTAAAAGAAATGATATTGATTTATTTTGATTTCCTGCTTTGTCAATTATTGCACCTTGTTTTATTCTAACTCCTAATCTTCCATTTCCTTCTATTCCAGTTATCTTTAGATTATATATGATATAGTTTTCTTTTCTTTCTACTTCTTTAATTTCTAATCCACCTATTTTTGCAAACTTATTTCCTACTGATATTTCTATATAATCTTTATTAAAATTATTAGTTTTTATATTATCTTCAATCACTTTTAGTTTAAGATTTATAATATGTGTTTTATTTGCATATTCTTCATATCCTTTATTTGAATTTGTTAAATCATCAAATTTAATTTGTGGTGGGGTAGATTCTATATTTATTTTTGCAACTGTAAATGTATCATTAGATATATATTTTCCATAAACTATGTTTCCTATTCCAAGTAATATATAAAAAGTGATAAATAAAATTATAAATCTTTTTTGTCTCATTAAATCACCTCTATTTTATTCCTATTGTTTCTATTGTAAAATTATAATTTTTTAATTTTTCTCCATCTTTTGTATCTTGTATGTCTTCTTTACTGCTTATTTTGTATTCCCATTCCCATGAAATATTTATATCTATAGTTTCTTTTTTTTTTATTTTACCTATTAAATCTTTTTGCAAATCTTCTAATTTTTGATATTTTATATTTTTATATTTAAATATTAAATTTTTTGGTTTTTCATTTAAACTATTAAAAAGTATTTCATAATTTATGTCTTCATTTGATTTTATCCTTATTGTGAAATTTCCTTTTGTCCCTGGTGCTACTTTTTCTTTTACTAGAGTTTTGTTATCTATTGTGTCTAGCAAATTAATCCCCTCTAATTTTGTCTTTTTATATGATACATTAAATTCATATATTGGATATTCTTTAGAATTATTTAAATTTAATTTTTCTTTTTGGATTTTTTCTAAACTTACATTAGAATCTGAAAACAATTTGAAAAGTATAAAATCATCTATTAAATTAATTCTTTTAAGACTAAAAAATGTAAATATTATAAAAATTAGAATTAAAATAATTAAGATATATTTAGTTATCTTTTTCATTTTTCACGACCTTCCTTTTTAAGTTTTTTCTTGTTCTGAATGTATTTTTATTTGTATATCTTGAATTATTTCTTCTATAGATAAATCGTTATTTTTATTATATGTAACTTCGATTTTATAAAAATCTTCTTGTTTTATGCTATGATTTAATTTCATTTCTTCTGTTTTGTTATTTTCTAAGCTTAATTCTTGGTTTCCTTTATATATTTTTATATCTATTGCTTCACTTAAATTTGATACTATTTCTATATTATAAAACAAATTTGCTTCATTTATTTTTCCTTCATTATCAAAATTTCTGACAGAAAAGTCATAGCTTCCTTTGTTTTTTAAATTAGTTATTTCTATTTCTTTTCCGTTTACTACTTCTATAATCGGTTTTGCAATACTTGCTTTTGCATTTATTTTTGTATTATAAATTCCTTTTCCCATACTAAATCCAACTAAAAATAGTATTAAAATGATTGTAATAATAGATATTATTGATATTTTTTTCTTGTTTTTCATATTTCCACTTCCTTTTATTAAATAAGATGAGGGTTTCCCCTCATCTTAAAATTAGAGGTTTACATTTTCATCTTTCTATAATGATTTTTAAAAATTAATTTGAAGTTGGTTCAACTTGTGTTCCTGATACAATAACATTAAATGTATAATTATTTAATGTTGTTCCATTTTGAGTATCTATAATATCGTTTTGAGAGATAGAATTTTGATCAAGCCCTGTTTCATACTTCCATTCCCAACCAATATTAAATGTTTTTGTTTTATCTTCTGCATTTGCATTTATTGTACCTGATAAAATATCCCCTAACTCTTCTACAGATTGATATTCTTCTCCTTCATATATAAATTTTAAATTTGTTGGTTTATTTGCTTCATCTGAAAAACTTATATTATAATTTATACCAACATCTGAATCTGTAGTATCAATTACTATATTAAAATTTCCCTTTGTTCCTGGTGCTATTTTGTTATTTACTAGTGTTTCATCATTTACTGTTGAAGCAAGATTGATTCTTTCAACTTGTTCTTTTTCTCCGTTTACTTTAAAACTCCATGTTGCTATTTCTGCTAAACCTTGTCCTTTTACTTTTGTAAAGTATTTAGCATATGCTTGTCCTCCAACAAAAGCAAGAATAACAACTGCAAGAATAGCAAGAGTTATTACTATTTTTTTCTTTTTACTTAAAATATTGCATTCCTCCTTAATTTTTCTTCATTTTCTTGGATTTTATTTTTAAGATTACTTTAAATTTAATTTTTAAAGTAAGTTGAATAAAAAATAAATAAATTTTAAAATTATAGAAATTTGAAAATGTAATTAGATTATAAATAGCTAAATAAGAATTGTCAATATTTTGTTTAAAACTTTTCAAACTTTCCATCGCAAAATCTGACAATTCTCGACACTATTCTACATTATCCCTTATTTACTCCCACAATTCCCCCTAAAATGCCAAATATCATGCCACAAATAATCATTATAATACTTTCTACATTTAACCCAAATTTCCAATTTAATAAACTTGAAACTAAATATATAAATAAAATATATCCTCCTCCAATTAATGCTCCATTTAATAATCCATTTTTCTTTATTTTCATGTTTGCAATTGAACTACCAATTAAGATACTTATTGCAGTAATTACAATAATTACAGGTGAAATTGTATTTTCTCCTATGTTTGAATATGTTAAAACAATAGAAAAGATAAATAATAAAAAAATTGTTATTAAAAAAGATATACTAATTCCTTTAAATATATTTTTCCCTATTTGCATTTTTAACACCTCATTTTTATTTCTTATTTTATTTATATGATTTTAAAAAAAGAAATAGAACTTTTATATTTCTATTTCTTCTAGTTTTTTTAATATTTTTATTATTATCTCTTCTCTATTAAATTCTTTTTTAAATTCTTTTTTTAAAGATGTAGCGATATCTTTTGTCTCGCCTAAAAAACAATCTTCATTTACATTAAAGCCAAAACTTATTAAGAGATAATTTATCTTTTCTCCGCATTGTATTTATTTCTGTTAATATTCCACATATTTTTTTATTATTTAACATTAAATCATTTGGCTTTTTTATTTTTAATTCATATTTATATAACTCATATACCGCTTCTTTTATTTTATTTGCTATTTTTGTTGTTAATCCTTCTAGTTCTTCTATTTTACAGTTAGGATGTAAAATAATTGTTAAAGCTATATTTTTTCCGCTTTCCAGTGTACCAATTTCTTCCGTTTGTTCCAATTCCTCCTGTTTGGCAATTAGCAATTATTATTTTATTATTACTTTTTTCTGCTATTTTTTTTGCATATATATGAGTTGACAAAATTTCTTCATAATATTCTATTTCTGTTTTAAACTCTTTTTGAATTTTAGCTATATTCATATTATCTTCCTTTTCTTTTTTTGATATTTTATACTAAATATAGCTATTTTTCAATACTTCTGACTTACAAGTCATTTTTATTTATAAATTTTTCTATTTTCCTCCAAGAATTTATATAATAAAGCTCTTTGTTATACCTTTCTTTATTTTTAAATAATATTCTTATATCTATTTTATTTTCTTTTACATGTCTTAAATCATCATCACATAAAATATTTATATCATTTTCTTTGCAAATTTCTTGTTTTTCCTTTCCTGCTGATGAGATAATCTTTCTAATATTTTTATCTATTTTATATTTTTTAAGCCAACTATTGATATCACAAAACATTTCTTTAGGTCTTGCTGTAATTATGTATATATCATGGTTTGTTGATAATTTTTTTATTACTCTTACAGCACCTTTTAATGGTTTAGTTTTTTCTAAGACCC
>CALXCM010000025.1 GCA_944386785.1 uncultured Clostridia bacterium
AAAGGAAAAGATGCAGCAGTTGCTTATGGTAGTTATGATTTAAAATTTGTAAATAATTCTGGAAATGATATAAAAATCTTGCTTACAACAGACGGAAAATATGTTGTAGCAAAAATAGTTTCTTTAATGCCTGCTTAATATTTTAAAAAGCTACAACTTTTTATTTAAAGTTATAGCTTTTGTTTTTATTATTTTATTTATGCATCTGTAACGATTAATCCAGTAATTATGTTTTCTTCTTCATCTTCTACAAATTTTATTTTATAATTACTTCCTTCATCTGCTCCATCAAAATCTTTTATAGTTATTTTTCCATTTGGTTTATTTTCTCCTCCCCAATTTGATGCTTCTACTGTAACTGATATTTGATAATTTTCATTATTTTTGAATTGTTCATTTGCCTTCATAACAATATCTAATATTTCATCTACTTGGCTTCCATTTATTCCTCCACTAGAATCCATATTTTCTGCCGTTTTTGTAGCCAATTCTAGTTTAAGTTCTTCGTCAGAAGCTGCTTTATTTGATTCTAAAGCAGAATTTTGTGCTTCTTCTGTAACTCTGTCTATATTGTTATATGTCATTATTTCACTTGAAATTGGCAAAGGCATCATCATGATTAATATATTTTGGTCTTCATCTAATTCTAAATCTTTCATGTTATTTTTATTTATTTCTTCTAATCTTTCATTTACTTGTTCTACAAAAGGAGTTACTTGCTCTTTACTGTAGTTATTTAAAACTTGTACATTGTCATTATTAAAGTCTTCTATTTGTATATTATCATTAAATGTTACATTAGATGAATATTTATAAATATATTTTTGTTCTTGATTATTTGCATTTGTTAAATATCCATTTTCAAAGTTTGTGTTTACAGTATTACTAGATATACCATTAATTGCTAAATTAAAATATATATTTGTATCTTGATTATTTATTATTTCAAAGTTTAATATGAAGTTATCGTTTTCAAGTTTTGTACTAAATTTTATTTCTGTTTCTTCTTCTTTTATACAAATTGTATAGTTTTTATCTTGACTTACTTCTATACTTAATGTTACTTCACTGTTATTTTCATTTTGGTCATTATTTAAATCATTTATTATTAAATCAATTTCGTTTGTTATATATTCTTTTGAAACGCCTGTTATTTCTACAATTTTTGATAATACTAATTCGTCTTGGTTTAAATTAGTAAAAATATCTTTTAAAATATTTACATATTCTTCATTTGAAATTTTTACATTATATGATAAATTCCCATCTAATTCTTCATATGTAAATTCTTTTCCATTTAAATAATTTTTTAAAAGATTTAAGTATGTATTTTTTAATTGCTCTTTTTCTTTTTTAGAAAAATCTTGTGCTATAGTTTTGTTACTGCTAAATATTTCTATTGTATATGGAATGTTACTTACATCTTCTACTTCTAAAGTATTTTGCATAAAATCTTTTATATTATTATTTTCTATTCCTATGAATTTACTTGATACTTTATCATTTTGAAATCCTAGTATATTATTAGAGCTTCTAAAATTAAATTGAGAGTTTACATCGTCGCTATATTTTATATTAAAATTATGTTCATTTTTATTTTGCAAGTTATCAACTTTTCCAGTAAACTCTATTTTAGCATTATTTATTTTATCTAGTACTTCATTTGTTTTTTCATCTATATTTGCTTGTAAATTTGCGCTATATTCTCCTTTTATTTCATAATTGTTATTTTTTCTTTTATTTATATATTCTATTAATTTATCTTGATTTTCTATTTCTAAAGCTTTTCCAAGATATTTATAAAATAGGTCTTCTTCAGATTTTAATAGGTCTGTTCCTAAGTATAGATATGCAAATATTCCTGCAACTATTAATATTAGAATAATAATTATTAAGATTAATCTTTTTAAAATTTTCTCGCTCATTTTTTATCCCCTTTGTATTTAATTTTTATAAAATATTTATATCATTAAGGTAATTTGTTGTCAATAAAAAAACTTACATATCAAAAAATTTATGATACATAAGTTTTGTTTTTAGTCTATTTCTATTGCTCCTGTATAAAGGCCATAATATGTTCCTTTTTTTGCTATTAATTCTTTATGGTTTCCTCTTTCTATAATTCTTCCATGGTCTAATACCATAATTAAGTCAGAGTTTTTAATTGTTGATAATCTATGAGCTATTACAAATACTGTTCTTCCTTTCATTAGTTTGTCCATACCGTCTTGAACTATTTTTTCTGTTCTTGTATCTATTGATGATGTTGCTTCATCTAGTATTAATACTGGTGGATTATTTAAGGCTACTCTTGCAATTGATAAAAGCTGGCGTTGTCCTTGTGACAATCCTTCTCCATTTCCAGTAATTACAGTATCATAACCATGTGGAAGATGTTTTATAAATTTATCTGCATTAGATAGTTTTGCAGCTTCTTCTACTTCTTCATCTGTTGCATCCAATTTACCATATCTAATATTATCTCTTATTGTTCCTGTAAATAGACTAGTATCTTGAAGTACCATTCCTAAAGATCTTCTTAAATCATCTTTTTTGATTTTTCTAATATTTATTCTATCATATCTAATTTTTCCGTCTTGAATATCATAAAATCTATTTATTAGGTTTGTAATTGTTGTTTTTCCTGCTCCTGTAGCACCAACAAATGATACTTTTTGACCTTCTTTTGCAGATAAAGTAATATCATGTAAGATTCTTTTATTTTCTTGATACCCAAATTGTACATTTTCAAATTGAACCTCTCCACGAAGTCTTGTATATGTAATTCTTCCATCTTGATGTGGATGTTTCCAAGCCCATATACCTGTTCTTTTTTCAGATTCTACAATTTTTCCATTTTCAATTTTTGCATTTACTAGTGTTACATATCCTTCATCAGTTTCTATTTCTTCATCTATTAGTTCAAATATTCTTCCTGCTCCTGCTAAGGCCATAACAATTGAATTCATTTGTTGTGATACTTGGCCTAGTGGGTTTGTAAATGCTTTTACATATTGTAAAAATGCTGCGATACTTCCAATTGTTAAAATTCCATTTACTGATAATATACCACCTATTACTGCAACTAATACATATCCTAAGTTTCCTATATTCATAATACATGGCATTAAAATATTTGCATACATATTAGCTTTTGTCATACTATCACATAAGTCTTCATTTAAATCATCAAATTTTTCTTTTGATTCTTCTTCATAGTTAAATACTTTTACAACTTTTTGACCTTCCATCATTTCTTCTATATATCCGGTTTACTTTTCCTATATCTTCTTGTTGTTTTACGAAAAATCTTGAGCTGTTTCCTCCTAAATATTTAGCTACAAAAATCATTAAAATTACCATTGCTAGAACTACTAAAGTTAAGTATATATTTGTTGTTAGCATTGCTCCTAATATTGCTACCATTGAAACACATGCTGAAAATACTTGTGGAATACTTTGACTTAGCATTTGTCTTAATGTATCAACATCGTTTGTATATGTACTCATTATTTCTCCATGTGTACGGCTATCAAAATATCTAATTGGTAGTTTTTGCATATGGTTAAACATTTCTTTACGAATGTCGTTTAAAACTCCTTGTGATATGTTTATCATTAACCTATTGTATAGATATGTACAAATTACACCAAGTAAGTATATTGCTCCCATTATTAATATTACATTTAATAATGCTGTGTAATCTGGGTTACTATTTCCTAAAAGAGGGGTAATAAAGTCATCTATTAAGTATTTTATAAATTGTACACCAATAACTCCTACTAATGCACTTATGATTATACTTATTAAAACAACTACTAATTGTAATTTATAGTCTTTTACTACATATTTTAATAGTCTTTTAATTGTTTTTGATTTTTTTACTTTAGTTTTCTTCATTATCTTCCCCTCCTTTTACTTGTGATTCATATACTTCTTTATATATTTTATTTGTTTTTAATAGCTCTTCAGAGGTTCCTATTCCATCTATTTTTCCATCATTTAGTACTATTATTTTGTCTGCATCTTCAACAGAAGAAATTCTTTGTGCAATTATTATTTTTGTTGTGTTTGGTATTTCTTCTCTAAATGCTTTTCTAATTAAGCTATCTGTTTTTGTATCTACTGCAGATGTTGAGTCATCTAAAATTAATATTTTTGGTTTTTTAAGTATTGCTCTTGCAATACAAATTCTTTGTTTTTGACCACCACTTACATTTGTTCCGCCTTGGTCTAAAACTGTATCATATTTACTTGGAAATTCTTTTATAAAGCTATCTGCTTGTGCTAGTTTACATGCATTTTCTAATTCTTCTTCATCTGCATTTTTCTTTCCCCATCTTAGGTTTTCTGCAATAGTTCCAGAAAATAGTACATTTTTTTGAAGTACCATTGCAACTGAATCTCTTAAGGCATGTATATCATAGTCTTTTACATCAATTCCACCTACTTTAATTGAACCTTTTGTTACATCATATAGTCTTGGAATTAGTTGAACTAAAGTGGATTTAGAACTTCCTGTACCTCCTATAATACCAATTGTTTCTCCTTCGTTTATTTTTAAGCTTATATTTTCTAGAGCATATTTTTCTTCATCTTCTTCGTCTCCATATCTAAAGCTTACATTGTTAAATTCTATTGAACCATTTGGAACTTCTTTTATTGCATTTTCTTTGTCTTTTATTGTTGGTTCTTCTTCTATTACTTCTAAAATTCTTTCTGCTGAAGATTCTGCCATAATTATCATAACAAATACAAATGATAACATCATAAGACTAGATAGTATTTGCCATGCATAAGTAATAATGCTTGAAAGCTCTCCTGTTCCCATTTCTCCACCAACAATTAGTTTTGAACCTATATATGAGATTAATAAAATAGAAGTATAAATTGTGATTTGCATTGCAGGTCCGTTAAAAGCAACTATTTTTTCTGCTTTTTTAAAATATTTATATACTTCATCATTTACTTTTTTAAATTTCTTTTCTTCAAATTTTTCTCTTACATATGCTTTTACAACTCTTATTGCAGATACATTTTCTTGAACGACATTATTTAGTTTGTCATATTTTTTAAATACTCTTTCGAAATTTGGATGTGCTTTAATTGCTATGAAAAATAGTATTACTCCTAAAAATGGTATTGCTACGAAAAATATTAATGATAATTTCATACTAATTGACATTACCATAAATAACGCAAAAATCATCATTATTGGTCCTCTTACTAGTATTCTAATTATCATTTGAAAAGCCATTTGTACATTTGTTACATCTGTTGTCATACGAGTAACTAAACTTGATGTTGAAAATTTATCTATATTTTCAAATGAATAGTCTTGTATTTTATGAAACATAGCTTTTCTTAAGTTTTTTGTATATCCTGCTGATGCTTTTGCTGCAAATCTTCCAGAAAGCATACCAAATACTAATGAAAGTATTGCAGATATAATTAATGCAATTCCCATCTCTAGAATATAATTTACATCTCCATTTTGAATTCCAACATCTATTATTCTTGCCATAAGAAGCGGAATTATAACTTCCATTACAACTTCTAAAATTACAAAAATAGGTGTTAAAATTGCATCTTTTTTGTACTCTTTAATAAAACTTGCTAATTTTTTTACCATCTGTTTTTCTCCTTTCTTTATCATATTTTCTTTAGCCCATTTCCTAATTGTATAAATATTTTTTTAATTTGTCAAGCATTTTTTTGTCTATAAATTCATATTTTTAACTAGTAAAGGAGCCCTGAGAAAATTTTGAGAAAAGCAAAGATTTTTTTAATAAATGGTGTTGTTTTAACTTCAACATCACTTCTTATGAGAGGTGTTAATTTAATATTTAATATTTATGTTGCAAATATGGTAGGTAAAGAAACAATTGGTGTTTTTAGCTTAATTATGTCTTTTTATCTTTTTTTCGTAACTTTTGCAACTTCTGGGATATCTACTGCTTGTACTTGTATTGTTTCTGAAGAACTTGAAAAAAGAAATTTATATAATGTAAAAAGAGCTTTTAGGACTTGCATGTTTTTCGGGCTACTTCTTGGGATTATTTCAAGCTTGCTAGTTATTCTTTCTTCACCTATTGTTGCAAAAGTACTTTTAAAAAATATGGTTTCACTTGCTCCAATACTTGCTATATCTATAGGACTTCCTTTTATTGCCTTATCTTCTGTAATTAATCGGATATTTTGCATCTGTTAGTAAATCATATAAAAATGCGATATCACAAATTTTTGAAGTCACAATAAAAATTATTGCAACAGTTATTTTTCTTAAAATAAGTGATATCTCTTCTTTGGATCAAGTTTGCTTATCTTTAATTTTAGCAGATGTTATAGCAGAGATTTGCTCTTTTTCATTAAATATTATTATGTATTTTTTTGAAAGAAAGTCTACTAGAAATTATACTGAAAAAAGTTTTAAAATGAAAAGAAGAATTTTTAAAATAGCATTTCCAATTGCTATTACTTCATATATTAAGTCTGGTCTTTCTTCTTTAAAACAATTTTTAATTCCTCTAAGGCTTGAAATGGCAGGATTTAGCTATTCTATTGCTGTTGCAAAATATGGTTTGATTTCAGGTATGGTAATGCCAGTTTTAACTTTTGCAAATGTATTTTTACTTTCTTTTAGCAATCTCATCATACCTGAATTTTCAAGGCTTCTTGCTCGGAAAAAATATTAATAGAATTAAAAATGTTTGTAATACTTTTTTAAAACTTACTTCTATATTTGCAGTAGGAGTTACTGGCCTTTTTTACTTTTTTGCAAATGATATCAGTCTTTTGGTTTATAAAAGTTTAGAGGCAAGTAATTATATTAAAATTCTTTCACTTCTTATTGTTTTTATGTATATAGATAATATTATAGATGGAATGTTAAAAGGTATAAATGAACATGTTAGTGTTATGTTATGTAATATTTTAGATTTAGTAGTTACTATTTGTATAATATTTTTTGCAGTTCCTTTTCTTGGAATGAATGGATATATTTTAAGTATTTTTGTAAGTGAGATACTTAATTTTAGTGTAAGCTTATATCAGTTAAAAAGAAGGGTGAATTTTTCTTTTCCTTTTTTACTAATTTTAAAATGTTTTATATGTGTATTTATTTCTTTTATTTTGACTTGTTTTATAGGTTTTGGAAATGCAATTTTAAAAATTTTAGTTTTTATTGCTATTTATTTAGTACTTACTTTTATTTTTAAGTGTTATATTTTCAAAAAATGATACATATATTTAAATAAAATTGGAGGGAATTTTATGAGACTTTTTAAGAAATATATATGTTTTGCTTTAAGTTTTATTTTTGTTTTTTCTTGCATTATACCAAGTTTTGCAAATGACACTTTATATGTATGGTCTACTATGTCAAAGTCTGTAGATGATAAGTCTGTTTCTACTAATGCTGATGTTAACAACAGCTCTCAAAATAATAATAATAATAACATTTCTACTAATTCTTCTTCTGCTACCACTACTGATGTTAGTGAGGATAATAGTTCATCTAATTCTTTAAATTTAGAATCAAGTTCGGCAATACTTATTGAACAAACAACCGGAAAAGTCCTTTATTCTCATAATGAACATGAAAAATTAAGACCTGCTTCTGTAACTAAAGTTATGAGCATTTTGCTTATTATGGAAGCACTAGATTCTGGCAAGATTTCTCTTACAGATGAGGTTTCTTGTTCGGAAAATGCTGCATCTATGGGAGGTTCACAAATTTGGTTAGATACTACAGAAACTTTAACAGTTGATGAGATGTTAAAAGCAATTTGTGTTGCTTCTGCAAATGACCGGTGTTGTTGCAATGGCAGAATATATTGCAGGTTCTGAAGAGGCTTTCGTTCAGATGATGAATGACAAAGCAAAAGCTTTAGGAATGAATGATACTACTTTTAAAAATTGTCATGGATTAGATGAAGATGGACATTTAACTTCTAGCTATGATATTGCTCTTATGTCTAGAGAACTTTTAAACAATCATCCAAGTATTACAAAATACACAACTATATGGCAAGAAAGTTTAAGAGATCGGAAAGTCTGAACTTACAAATACAAATAAATTAATTAGAAATTACAAAGGAGCAACTGGTCTTAAAACTGGTTCTACTGGTCTTGCTTTATATAATTTATCTGCTAGTGCAACTCGTGATAACTTATCTTTAATTGCAGTTATTATGAAAGCTCCTTCTACTAAGATAAGGTTTCTAGAAGCTTCTAAACTTTTAGATTATGGATTTAATAATTTTGAATTTAAAAAACTTGCTACAAAAGATGATGTGGCTCGGAACAGTTGTTGTTAGTAAAGGTGTTAATTCTAATATAGAAGCGGTTATAGAAAATGATGTTGGTACACTAATTAAAAAGAATGAAGATAAACAAATTATACAAGAACTTAACCTTACAAGTAGTATAGAAGCCCCAGTTACAAAAGGACAAAAATTAGGAGAACTTAAATTTATTCAAGATGGAAAAACTATTGCAAGTGTTAATGTTATAGCAAATATTGATTCTAGTAAAATTAATTTAGGGACTATTACTAAAAAAATATTCTATTCTTGGATAGATTTACTAAGAAATAACAGTGTATAAGTATATATAAGTATAGAAAAAACTGCCTTAGATTGGCAGTTTCTTTTTTTGGCTCTCAAATTTTTTTATTTCTTGCAAGCTTTCTTCATAGATTTTATTAAATTCCATTTCCACTGTTTCTAGTTTTGCTACAAGTTTTTGTTTTTCATATTCATCATTATCTAATTTTGATGCTTCTTTTAAAATATGAATATATTTAGTAAACAATTCTTCTAGTTTTTCTTGGTTATCTGCAAGTAAAATTAAGTGTTCCATTTCCCTTTTGGTTAAGAAACAATATTTTTTTGCTATAAACCGAGGAATTACTACTGGCAAATTTTCGCCATATTTAGTAAAATCAATATTTAGCTTTTTCATTTTTTCTTTAAGAGCTTTTCTTTCATTTGCATATTTAATTAAATTCTGCATTTTCTACCTCCCAAGCTTTTTAGCTTACAGGTATTTATTTTATCACTATATTTATATTTTTGCAAATTTATTATTCATCTTCTAAATCTTCATTATATTCATATTCGTATGTTATTTCTTCTTTTTCTCCTGGTTTTTTCATTTCTTCTTTTTTTACTTTTTTTATTTCTTTTTCTTTGCTTTTTTCTTTTTTACTATTTTCCTTGTTTTCATTATTATTTTTACTTTTGCATTTTTCTATCATGTTATTTGCTTTATCTATTAACTCTGGGATAGAGTCTAATAACTTATCTACAGAAGATGCATGGTTTACTGGCATTAGCTTTACTCCAGATGGCGAAATAACTAAAAAGGCAATTGGGTTTATTGAAACTCCAGCACCTGACCCTCCACCAAATGGCAATCTATATTGTATCTCTTCTTCTTTGTCTTTTTTAGTATATTCGTCTAAAGTCTCTCCTTTAAATTCACTTCCTCCTGCTGCAAATCCAAATGAAACTTTTGAAATTGGAATAATTACAATATCATTTGAAGTTTCTATTGGTTCTCCTATTATTGTGTTTACATCTATCATATCTTGAATACTATTCATAGCTGTAGTCATAAGGCCTTCTATTGGATGTTCGCTCATTTTTCTTCACTCCTTCTTTTTTATTTAAGATATATATTATATTTATAATATGTATCATTTTTATTTCAAATATACCTGAAATTTCTATATTTACAATATTTTGATTGAAATACAGTGGTGTAATTATATATTTTTGGTTTTTTAGTGTTTTTGATTTTTGTTTTGGTTTTGTATTTATTTTTCTTTTTGTATTTTTTGCAATTAATATTGAAATTATGGTACTAATTACCGGAACAAGAATTGAAGTAAGAAAAGGATTTATAGTTCCTATTTCTACTTTTAGTCTTAGTTTTTTTAATAATATATTTGCCTTTTTTATTGCTTTTAATATATTTTTATCTATTTGTTCTTTGTTTTCTATAACTTTTAAATTAATTTCATTTATTCTTTTTTGTAATACATCTTTTTTCTTTAATTTTTCTATTTTATTTTTGTCTATTGTCATTTTAAATATTGGTATATTTCCTAATATTTTTAAAACAAATATTATTTTATAATTTTTATTTAAATGTTTTTTACTGTTTGATTTATATTTTAAGTTTAAAATTTCTATTTGTATTTTTGAAAATATAAATAGGGTTAAAAATATTAATAAAATAAAAAGAAAAACCAATATTTATCGCCTCCTTTTAGAGGATTTAATATTAGTTTTTCCATAATTTAGAATTTTAATCAATTTTTTTATTTTTGTTTTGATTTAACTAATTTTCTTTGCTTTTTCAACTTCAATGTCGCCAAATAATTCTTTTTGACTTGTTTCCACTTTATTTCTTCTAGAAAGTTCTAAAAGACCAGAAAAAGCTGTTACTACTTCTTGTTTATTTTTTTTGTTTATAGAAAATAATTTATTAAATATAAACCTTTTTTGTTTTATTAAAACTTTGTACATTTCTTTTACTTTGCTTGCAACTGTGTAATTATCTGTAATTGCAATTTTTTCTATATTTTTAGCATTTTGATTCACTTTTTCTTCATTTCTTTTAACTAATGCTTCATAAATTTTTGGTATTGTATCTTTTTCATATTCTTTTTCTAATTTTTGTTTTGGAAGTTTTATTTCTTCTTGTAATTTATAGTACCTATTTGAATATTCTTGATAATTTTCTTTTAGTTTTTTACTTATTTCTTTGAACTTTTTATATTCTATAATTCTTCTAATTAGCTCTTCTTCTGTTAATTCTTCTTCCTCTTCTTCTTGTTTTGGAAGTAATTTTTTAGATTTTAAATATAGAAGAGTTGATGCCATAACTAAAAATTCACTTGCTATTTCTAAGTTTAGCTCTTCTTGTTCTTTTAAATATTCTATATATTTATCTGTAATTTCACTTAAATTAATATCATATATATCCATCTTGTTTTTATCTATTAAGTGGCATAATAAATCAAGTGGTCCTTCAAAATTATCAATTTTTAATAAGTATTTTTTTGTTTCTAATGTTAATAGTGACATTTTTTATCTCCTTTGTTATTCTTCTTCAAATGCTTTTTTTATATTATCTTGTTTATATCCTTTTTTTAATAAATATGTTTTGATTTCATCTTGCTCCATAGACATTTGCTTTTTATATATTATATTTTTAGCAGATTTTATTTCATATTCTTCTAATTCTTCTTTATTGTTATAGATATAATCTTCTATATCATTTCTTTTTAATCCTTTTGCTTGAAGTTTATATTCTATTTCTCTTATTGACATATTTTTAAGTAATTTAAATTGATTTACAGTTTTTCTTATAAATTCAGTATCATCTATATATTTTGCTTCTTTTAGATATTCTATTATATCATCTAGTAAGTTTTCTTCTATTGTTTTAGAAAACTTACTTCTTACTTCATATTCACTTCTTTTTTTATATAATATATATTTTAATACTTTTGTTTTTTCTTTATCAAATTCTTCTAATGTGTACATATTTTACCTTCTTTATTTTTTTCTTATTTTATCACATAATTGTTTTTCTTTCTAGGTTAAATGGGAAAATTATTATAGAATTCTTTTTATCTTTAAGTATTCTTTTAAAGCTGATTGCAATATTTTAGAAAAGTTAACATTTTGCTCTTCTGCTAATTTATTTAACCAACTAGGTATTGTTAGTGTTTTCTTTACAGATTGTTCTTCCATTTCATTTCTAACTAGTGGCATCCATACATTAATTACAACTGTTTTCTCATTTTCTCTGCATTTGATTTCTTCTAATGGAGTTGGTGTTGGTATTTCTATATTTTCTTCTTCTCTATTAAATAATGTTAATTCTAATACTTCTTTTGCATTTTTTAAAGCTTCTTTTGTATTTTTAGCACAAGAGATTGCTTCTTCTATATCTGGAAAATATATGTTGATTCCATCATCTGCATAATCGAATACTGCAACAAATTCATAACTTTCTTTCATAATAAATCCTCCTTATTTTAATTTTATTCCTGATTGTTTTATTATATTTCCTAATGTTCCTCTAGGTATTGGGTTTTTACTTGTTGAAATTACTATAGTTTTATTTTCTCCATCTTTTTTAAATATATGATGACTTCCTCTTATTCTTTTTTCTTCCCATCCTTCTTTTTTTAGTATTTTCATAATCTTTTTGGGTGAATATCTTTTCATATAATAATGCCTCCTTTAATATAGCACGTCCTTTTGATACGTGTCAATACTTTTTAATAAAAAAAGACTAAATAGACAGATTTTTTTATCTATCTATTTAGCCCCTATGTTTTTTACTTTATATTATTCGTCTTCTTCGTCTTCGCTACTTGGTAACTCTTCTCCTAGGCTTTGTTCAAATGCTTTTGCAAAGTTGTCTCTTACTTTCTTTTCTACTTCTTCTAGGATGTCAGGATTTTCTTTTAAATATTTTTTAACATTTTCTCTACCTTGACCTATTCTTTCTCCATTGTAGCTAAACCAAGAACCTGCTTTTTCTATAATATCTAAGTTTACAGCCATATCTAGAATATTTCCTTCTTTTGAAATACCTTGTCCATAAACTATATCAAATTCTGCTTCTCTAAATGGTGGTGCAACTTTATTTTTTACTACTTTAACTCTTACTCTATTTCCTTTTACTTCACCATCTTGTTTGATGTTTTCTATTTTTCTAATATCCATTCTTACAGATGCATAGAATTTTAAAGCTCTACCACCTGTTGTTGTTTCTGGGTTACCAAACATAACTCCAATTTTTTCTCTTAATTGGTTTATAAATATTAATACTGTTTTTGATTTATTTAAAGCTCCTGCAAGTTTTCTTAATGCTTGTGACATAAGTCTTGCTTGAAGTCCCATATGAGAATCTCCCATATCTCCATCAATTTCAGCTTTTGGAACTAATGCTGCTACTGAGTCTACTACTATTACATCTAAAGCTCCACTTCTTACTAAACTTTCTGTAATTTCTAAAGCTTGTTCTCCTGTATCTGGTTGTGAAACTATTAAATTATCTATATCTACTCCTAATTTTTTTGCATATACTGGGTCTAATGCATGTTCTGCATCAATAAAAGCTGCTTCTCCACCTTGTTTTTGTGCTTCTGCAACAACATGTAATGCAAGTGTTGTTTTACCAGATGATTCTGGTCCATATATTTCTATTATTCTTCCTCTTGGAACTCCTCCTATTCCTAAAGCAATATCTAAGCTTAATGCTCCTGTTGGGATTGCTTCTATTTCCATTGCTTTAAAATCTCCGAAGTTTCATTACTGAACCTTTTCCAAATTGTTTTTCTATTTGGCTCATTGCCATTTCTAATGCTTTCTTTTTTTCTGTATTTTCGCTCATTTTCTTTCCTCCTCAAATATTGAACTTTTGTTTGATAATGTTATTATATATCAAATATTTGTTTTGTCAATACTTTTTTTAATTTTTTTATTTTATTTTTCTTTCTCCTATTTATACCAATTTTCTACGCCATAAAATGATGTGTACCAATTTGGATTAAAATCGCCTACAAGTTCTGAATGATAAGCAACTAAATATCTATTATTGTATAAACTTATATATGGCACATCAGTTTTGTAAATTTCTGCAAGCCTTCCATAATCATTTTTTAATGTTTCTTCATCTTTTGTGTTTTTTACTTCATTCATAAGATTTGTTACTTCTTCATTTGAATAATTTGCAAGGTTTAAAAAAAAAAAAAATGTAGTTAAATCTGGTGATAAAGATAAGTTTATACTGCATAATGCAATATCATAATCTCTTGCATTTATTTTATTTTGATATTGTTCATCATTTGCTTGAACAACATTTATTCTAATACCTTGATTTGCAAGTTGAGTTTTAATATTTTCTGCAACTGCTACTTCCAAACTATCACTTGATTTTACAAGTAAATTTAATGTAATTCTTTGCGTTCTCCTATTTATTGTTTTTTGCCAAGAAGAGCTTCTAAATGTCCAACCTGCTTCTGTTAAAACATTTTTTGCTTGTTCTACATTATATCCACTACTTCCTTCTTGATTTTGATATAAAAAGCTTCCATAATCTAAAACAAAGCTACTTGTAAGTCTTTTATTGCTAAAAATACTGGATACTATATTTTCTTTGTCTATTGAATATGATATAGCTCTTCTTACTTCTTGATTTGCAAGTATTTGATTTTGCATATTTAAGGCTAGAAATGTATGCTCTCTTCCTTTTATACTTTTTGCAGTATAGCCTAGTGTTCCAATATATGTTTCTACATTATCATTTGTTGTTGCTACAACATCTAAATTTCCTATTTTAAAACTATTATATAACTCTCCTATTGAAGAATATAAATTTACTGTTATTTTTTCTAAGCTAAGATTTGTTCCTCTATTCCACCAATTTTCATTTTTAGTAAGTGTTATTGAAGATCCATCTACATTTGAAATTTTATATTTTCCAGTTCCTGAAGGTGAAGCATTTTTGCTTGAATTTACAAAATCTTCTCCTTCAAAATAATCTTTTGAAAGAATAGGGAAAATTAAGTTATATTCAAAAAAAGGAACTTCTCCATCTAAATTAATTCTTATAGTGTAATCATCTACAATGTCTACTCCAATTACATGAGCTACATTATATGAATAAATAGAATTTATTTCTTTTAGCCTATCTATTGTAAATCTTACATCTTCTGCAGTAAACCTTAAGCCATCTGACCATTTAACATTTTCTCTAAGTTTTATTAAATACGAATTTTCTTCTTTTGCCCATTCTGTTGCTAAACAAGGTTCTGCTTTATAGTCTGATGTAATGTTTACAAGAGGTTCATAAATTAGTTTGGTTATATCTTGTACATTTTTATTATTACTTAAAATAGGGTTTATTGTGTCTAAATTTGCTATTCCAACTCTTATTTCTCTTACTTTTTCATCTTCCTGGCTCGCTGATTTTGCATCAAGTTCTTCTTGCTTTTCATCATTTCTAATTTTTACTACTGCAAAAATTAGAACAATTATGATAAATATTGCAAAAATGTATTTAATCCAATTTGATTTCATATTCCACTCCTCTACTTCAGTTGTTATCATACATTAATTTTTGTAAAATTTCAATATTTTATTTAGATTTTATAAGGAAAAATTAAAAGACATATCTTTTTTGATATGCCCCTTATGTTATTTATGTTCTTGATTCTACAATCAGTTTAATTCCTGTTCTATCTTCTCCTTCAACTTCCACTTCTGCGAAAGCTGGGATGCACACTAAGTCTACTCCTGATGGTGCTACAAAACCTCTTGCTATTGCCACAGCTTTTACTGCTTGATTTAATGCTCCTGCTCCAATTGCTTGCATTTCTGCCTTATTTGATTCTTTTACTAATCCAGCAATTGCTCCTGCTACTGAATTAGGATTTGATTTTGATGAAATCTTTAAAATTTCCATATTCTTTTGCCTCCTATAATTTTATTTTTTTCTGTTGCAACTTTTACGATTGTTATTTTACATTATATGGAAATAAATGTAAAGAGTTTTTTGGAATTTTTTTCAAGTTTTCATCGCAATATTTTACATATTTCGTCTTTTTTCGACAATATTATAAATTAAGGCAAAAATTTAACAGATAAGTTTATCTTTTTATTCTTTCGATTTTAGTTACTTTGTTTGTATTTTCATCTACTGTAAATATAACACCATTAAAAATATTTTCTCCTGTTGCAATTTTATACCTCTCAGGAAGTGTTGTTTCAAACCTTTTAATAGATGCTTTTATATCCATTCCAATTACTGAATTTTTAGGTCCTGTCATACCAATATCTGAAATAAATGCTGTTCCATTTTCGAAAATATCCTCATCTGCTGTTTGTACATGTGTGTGAGTGCCATAAATTGCTGTTATTTTTCCATCTAGGTAATGACCCATTGCGATTTTTTCTGCTGTTGCTTCAGCGTGAAAATCAACAAAAATCATATCTACTTTGTTTTTTACTTTTTCTACTATATCTTTTGCAATTAAAAATGGGTTTTCTGATAAAACATTCATATCTACTCTTCCAATTAGATTAATTACTGCAATTTTCTTGTTTTTGCATTCATATATGTTATATCCTTTTCCAACTACTCCTTTAGGATAATTTGCGGGTCTTAATAACTTTGGATGATCTATAAATTTAAAAATATCTTTTTTTCCCCATGTATGGTTTCCCATAGTTATTGCATCAATATTCTCTTCTAAAATATCTTTAAAGTTCTTTTCTGTAATTCCCATTCCTTCTGCTGAATTTTCGGCATTAACAATTACAAAGTCTATTTTTCTTTCTTCTTTTAATTTTCTTAAAATCTCTTTAAACTTTTTAATTCCGCTATTTCCTACTAAATCTCCAACTGCTAAAATATTCATTAAAATCCTTCTTTCTAGTTTATACTTTTTGCTTATTTATGATACTATAATTAAAACTCAAAGTCAATGCGATTTTTGGGGGCGGAGCCTTTTTT
>CALXCM010000026.1 GCA_944386785.1 uncultured Clostridia bacterium
TGGTCTATTTTCTTTTTAGCATCTTTTTTTGCAATATCTTGTCTTTTATCAAACAATTTTTTACCTTTTCCAATTCCTAATTCTAGCTTTACAAAAGAACCTTTAAAATATATAGAAATTGGAACTAAATTATATCCTTTTTGCTTTGTTAATCCAATAAGTTTATTAATTTCTTTTTTGTTTAATAATAATTTTCTATCTCTTAAAGGATCTTTATTAAATATATTTCCATGTTCATATGGGCTAATATGCATACCTGAAATGAAAACTTCGCCATTTTTAATATATGCATATGAATCTTTTAAATTTACTTTATGATTTTTAATTGATTTTATTTCAGTTCCAGCAAGTACAATTCCTGCTTCTAACTTATTTTCTATAGTATAATTATGATAAGCTGTAGGATTTTTGGCAATTAAAACTGTAGTTATTCCCATAATAAAAACTCCTTTTTATATTATATAAGCTTTTTTAATTATACCATATAGATTTACAAAATAAAAGACACTTTAAAAGTAAATTATTAATCTCGTCTAGTATTTGAGTTAGTAAATTGCATAGAATAATACCAAACAAGAGCAACTATTCCAATTGCAGCAAGTCCTATGATTAGCCAAGTCCACATTGTAGCATTCATTCCCATTAATGTATTTGCACCTTCTGTAGAAGTTCTTGTGACATTATACCCATTTGAAGTGTTATTAGAAAGAGAATGTGATGCAGTATTATCAGCATCTGTTATAGCATTAACAGGGTTACTAACTATATTTTTTGTTTCATTTGCCACATTTTCAGCCATGTTTCCTGCAGATTCACCAGCATCTTTTACAGCATTTCCAACATCTCTTGCTGCATTTTCTGCCATATTTTCAGCTCCGCCTACAATGTTTTGAACAGGATTTTGCATATTTTCATTATTTGCAAAACATAATGTAGCAATACTAACTAAAAAAGCAAGTAATATAGTAGTAATTAGTAATTTTTTATGCATAAAAATTCCTCCTTATTTAAATTTTATATTATTAGTATTTAAATAAAAGAAAATTTTATTCATGAAAATTTTTCAAAATTTGTTTAAAATAAAATTTAAAATAAAAAAAGAAACCCTTTAAAAGAGTTTCGAAAAATATTAGTTATGTCTTATTTTTTCATACGAATTAATATTGCAATAGCAAGTAATACTAGTAAAACACCTACAACAATTAAGAAAATGTTTATAATATTTGTTATTTCTAAATCTTCATTAGAAGAACTTACATTTGATACAGTTGTACTTGGAGTAGTTGTAGAATCTGATGTGCTAGTATTTGATGTTCTATTTTGTGACATTGAATTTGTATTTGTATTAGAAGTTTCGTTTGAAGTATTTGTATTTGCACTTGTATTAGTGTTTGTATTTGTATCATTATTTGTAGAATTATTTACTGTATTTGTATTTTCTGAAGAAGCAGAAGTGTTTTCTGAAATTGAATTATCTGTTAAATTTAAATCAACTGCAAATGAATAGTTTATAAAAAAGAATAAACTAACAATTAATGTTATTAATAATATTTTTAATAAATTTGATTTTGATTTTGTCATTTTTTATTACCTCCAATTATCTCTTTTGTTTCTACATAATGATATCACAAAAAAATAAAAAATGTCTAGTAAAATATTTAAAAATATATAAATAATTTATTTATATATTGCTAAAAACAAATTTAACCTGTATAATGAATAAAAAAAGTAAAAGAGGGAAAATACATGAGTAAAAGAAAAAAATTAATAAATAGTTTTAAATATGCATTTTCTGGAATAGCTTCTGCATTTAAAACAGAAAGAAATATGAAAATACATGTACTAGCAGTTGTATTAGTTACACTTGCAGGATTTTTATTTAAAATAAGTAAAATGGAATGGATTATATGCATAATATTATTTGGAATGGTTATATCATTAGAACTTGCAAATACAGCAATAGAAACAACAGTAGATATTGCTATGCCAGAAAGAAATGAAAAAGCAAAACTTGCAAAAGATATTTCAGCAGGAGCAGTATTAGTTTGTGCTTTTGTTTCTGTAATAGTAGGATTAATGATTTTTGTACCTAAAATTTATGATATGGTAATTAGTGTGATATAAACAAATAAAAATATTGACAAAATATCATATTTTATGCTATTATGAATATAATAATTAAGAACATCATTGTTTTTAATAAATGTGTTTGTCGCCGCCCCTTTGGCGACTGATAAATGAGAGAGTGAATAAATGTGTTTGTCGCTACCTCTTAAAGCGACTAATAAATAAGAGAGTGAATAAATATTGGGGCTTGCCAGAAATGGCGAGCCTTAAATACTATTAAAGGAGAAAAATTGTGCAAATAAATATAGGATATTTTTATTTTATAAAAGATTTGTTTTTTGAAGTTATAGACGATAAAGAACTTATGCAAAATAAAGAGAATGGAAATAAAAGGCCTTGTTATTATTGCTTTAAAAGTAAAAAGTATGATAACATTATATGGTTTATTCCTGTTAGTACAAAAGTAGAAAAATATCAAAAAATCTATGACAACAAAATAAAAAAACAGATAAAATTAGGTAAGAAACCATCTGTTGATACTATAGTTTTTGGAGATGTTGCAAATACATATAGTGCATTTTTAATACAAAACATGTTTCCGGTAACTATAGAATATGTTGAAAGTCAATATATAAAAAATAAAGTTCCAATAAGATTATCAAATAGTTTACAAACAGAGATAATATACAAAGCTAACAAAGTTTTAAGTCTGCATAAGCATGGAATGAAAAATATAGTTTTTCCTAATATAGATAGAATCTTAAATCAATTAGTAAAAAAACAAAAATAAAATAATATTAATTGGAGGATATATATGCTTAATTTTTTAAAAGGAATAATTGTAGGAATAGGGGGGATTGCCCCCCGGATTAAGTGGTAGTGTTTTGCTTGTAATATTAGGCTTATATCATAAAGTAATAAATGCAATTGGAACACTATTTAAAAATTTTAAGAAAAATGTGATATTTTTACTTCCATTATGTTTAGGATTTGGGGTAGGAGTAATTATTTTTAGTAAAATGGTAGATTTTCTATTAGAAAATTTTGAAATGCAAACAAGATTTGCCTTTTTAGGATTAGTTATTGGAACAATACCACTTTTTTATAAAGAAGTAAAAAAAGAAGGATTTAGCAAAAAATATTATATATTTATGCTAGTTTCGTTAATTTTTGGTTTTGTGATTTTTGGTGCTAATAGAGAATTATTCCCTAAAATAACAAACCCAAATTTATTGCAATCAGTGTTTTTAGGAATTGCAGTTGCAGGTTCTTCAATAATTCCTGGAGTTGATAGTGCAGTTATACTTTCTTCACTTGGGTTATATGAACTTTATGTTGGATCAATTGCAGATTTTAACTTATCTATATTAATTCCAGCAGGAGTAGGGCTTGTATTAGGTGTGCTTGTAATATCATTTTTTATGAATAAATTAATAAGTAAATTTTATACAGGAACTTTTTCAATAATATTTGGGTTGTTTTTATCAATAATTCCAAATGTACTAAATGAAAGCTGTGTTTTAGGATTTAATATACAATCAGTAATATCAATAGTAATTGCAATATTAGGCTTTGGAGTTTCATATTTCTTAGGAGATATTAAAGGTAATATTAAAAAAATAAAGATGTGGTATAAAAAAGCAAAAGGAATGTATGATTTTGATAAAGTAAAAAAACTAACAGATTAGAACTATAAGGGTTTACTTTGTTACCATAATGTGATAAAATAATTATTGACAATTTTTATTGTTATAAAGCAGTTCTTTCAAAATGAAGTATTTGACATTTAAGGGAGGCATAAATATGTATAGAGGAAAATCTCGTTATCAAAAACAAATTGAAAGAATTAACAAAGCTTTTGAAGAAAAATTCCCAACAGTGGTATTAAATATATATTCTTCAGAAGTGAAAAAACTTTTAAAGAAATATCCATTTTTAAAGGTATCTCCAAATCCGGAAACCTTGTCAAAAGAATTACGGAATAGAGAATACAAATATCAATTTGATATAACAAAAATGGAAGAAAAAATTATTGTGGATTTTTTAGAATATTGATAATTTGGAACTTAAGAACTGCTAGAAAAGAGGGGCTAATTTAACCCCTCTTAATTTATTATTCTTTATTTATTAAGTTTTCTAATTCTTTTATTTTATCTCTTAATTCAGCTGCTTTTTCAAATTCCATATCTGCAGCAAATTTTAACATTTCATCTGTAAGTTTATTAATAGTAGTAGTAATATCATCTTCTTTTTCTAGTTTATATTCAACCTCAATATCTTTTATATCAGTAACAGTGATTGAATCTCTTACAGATTTATTAATTGTTTTTGGTGTGATATTATGTTCTTTGTTATATTCTTGTTGTATTTTTCTTCTTCTGTTTGTTTCAGAAATTGCTTTTTCCATGCTTTCTGTTAATTCGTCTGCATACATAATAACTGTTCCATCAGTATTTCTAGCTGCTCTTCCTATTGTTTGAATTAGAGACCTTTCAGAACGAAGGAAACCTTCTTTATCAGCATCTAAAATTGCAACTAAAGATACTTCTGGAATGTCTAAACCTTCTCTTAATAGATTTATTCCAACTAAAACATCAAATTTTCCGAAGCCTTAAATTACGAATTATTTCCATTCTTTCTAATGCTTTAGTATCAGAATGCATATAATTTACTTTTAAATCTAAATCTTTTAAATATTTGGTTAAATCTTCAGCCATTTTTTTAGTAAGAGTTGTAACTAATACTCTTTCATTTTTTTCTACTCTTTTCCTTATTTGTTCTATTAAATCATCTATTTGATTTTCAATAGGTTTTACTTCAATTTTAGGATCTAAAAGTCCTGTTGGCCTTATAATTTGTTCTACTACATTACTTTTAGAATGTTCTTTTTCATATTCTGCAGGTGTTGCACTAACAAAAATTACTTGGTTTATTCTTTCTTCAAATTCTTTAAAAGTAAGAGGTCTATTATCAAAGGCAGAAGGAAGTCTAAAGCCATAATTTACTAGAGATTCTTTTCTTGCTCTATCTCCGTTATACATTGCTTTTACTTGTGGTATTGTCGCATGAGATTCATCAATTAAAAGCAAGAAATCTTTTGGAAAATAGTCAAATAATGTATATGGAGGGCTTCCTTTTGGTCTTCCGCTAATATGTCTTGAATAGTTTTCTATTCCAGAACAAAAGCCAGTTTCTTTCATCATTTCAATATCAAAATTTGTTCTCTCTTCGATTCTTTGAGCTTCAATTAGTTTATTTTGTGATTTGAAGTATTTTACTCTTTCTTCCATTTCTTCTTCAATTGTTACAATTGCTCTATCCATTTTTTCTTTTGTCGTAACATAGTGCGAAGCAGGGGAGATAAGAATATGCCTTCTTGTTCCTATTGGTTTTCCTGTTAATGCATTAATTTCTACGATTTTTTCTATTTCATCACCCCAAAATTCTACTCTAACAGCATTTTCAGACTGGTCTGATGGATATATTTCTACAATATCTCCTTTTGCTCTAAAAGTTCCTCTTTTAAAATCTATTTCATTTCTTGTATATTGCATACTAACTAGTTTTTTTAATACTTCATTTCTTCCTTTTTGCATTCCTGGTCTTAATGATAACATCATTTCTTGGTAATCAATAGGGTCTCCTAAACCATAAATACAAGAAACAGATGCAACAATTATTACATCTCTTGTTTCAAACAAAGAAAGTGTTGCAGAATGACGAAGTTTATCTATTTCATCATTTATTGAAGAATCTTTTTCAATATATGTATCTGTTGATGGAATATAGCTTTCAGGTTGGTAATAATCATAATATGAAACAAAATATTCAACATTATTTTCAGGGAAAAACTCTTTAAATTCTGAGTACAGTTGTCCTGCTAAAGTTTTATTATGTGCTAAAACTAATGTTGGTTTTTGCACTTTATTTATTATGTTTGCCATTGTAAAAGTTTTTCCGTGAGCCAGTAACACCTAAAAGTGTTTGATATTTTTTACCTTCTTTAACACCTTCTGATAAATATTCAATTGCCTTTGGTTGGTCACCAGTTGGTTTATATTCTGAATGTAACTTAAACATAAATCCTCCTAAAACAAAATATTTATATAATTATATTATATAAAACAGATTTTTGCAAGAAAAATCCCTCTTAAAAGAGGGATTTTAATAGGTTCTAAATTTTTATTAAACTTCAGTTTTAGACCCAACATATTCTGATTTTCCAAGTCCTAATATTAGATAAAATATTGGAGCTAAGAAAATTAATCCTATTGTGTAACCAATATCTTTTCCAAAAGATTTTGCAAGGCCATTTGCTTGAACAATATTTAGTATAAGACAAGCAATCCATCCTACAAATGGAATAACACCTAATAAATATAGTAGTACAAGCCATGGTGAAAGTCCAGAAACTTTAAACAAAATTACTAGGTTATAAACTGGAATAATTGATTTCCAACCTTTTTCACCTGCTTTTGTAAAGATTTTCCACATAGCAACAATTTGAAGAATAGCTATTACTAATATTACTAGAATATAAACTATTAGCATTGTTCCTAAAGCTCCTAATCCAACTGCTGCTAATGCGTCTGAGTTGTCAAAATCATATGAGTAGTTATAATAAACTGTGTTCATAAAAACACCTCCTATTTATTTATATATAAATTTTCACATTTTTTGTCTAAAAAGTCAATAAAAAATCGAAAATATATTGTATAAAAAAAATTGCTTTGATATAATGAAAACAATCAAAAAACATATAATTATGTAAGAGGAGGAAGTTTATGCAAAATCAAGACGAGTTTTTAAAAAAATTAAATGAAGAATATTTACCAGTAAAAGATAATTTGATTCAAATGTTAAATGAAATACAAGAACACTATGGTTATGTCCCAATGGAAGCACAAAAATGGCTTTCAGAATATCTAAATTTACCAATGGCAGAGATTTATGGAGTTGTTACTTTTTATTCTAGATTTTCATTAGAACCACAAGGAAAATATAAAATATCAGTATGTTTAGGAACAGCATGTTTTGTTAAAGGTTCTCAAAAAATCATGGATAGGTTAGTAGATAGACTAAAAATAGGGCCAGGAGAGACCACAAAAGATGGAGTATTTACAATAGAACAAACAAGATGTGTCGGAGCATGTGGATTAGCTCCAGTATTTACTGTAAATGGGGAAGTATATGGAAAAGCAACCGTACAAAAGCTAGATAGGGTTTTAGATGAAATAATAGAAAAAGAAAAAAACGCATAACAAAATTAGACAAAAGTGAGACAAAATTGCTTAAGTTCCTAATTGTCTCATTTGTCTCGTTGAAAGGAGAAATTTTATGAAAACATTAGAAGAAATACATAAAATTAGAAAAGAAAAGAGAGAAGAGTTAGATTTAAGAGTAAATACTAAAGCAGATGTAAGAGAAAAACATATTTTAGTATGTCATGGAACAGGTTGTACATCTTCTAAATCTCCAGAAATTTTAGAAAATTTTAGAAAAATATTAAAAGAAAAAAATATAGAAAATGTAAGAGTTATAAAAACTGGATGTTTTGGTTTATGTGCTAAAGGTCCAATTGTAATAATAAGACCAGAAGATACTTTTTATGCAAATGTAACACCAGAAGACTGCAAGGAAATTATAGAATCACATATAGTAGAAGGAAAAATAGTAGAAAGATTACTTTGCAAAGATATTGATGGAACAAAAGTAAAATCATTAGATGAACTAAATTTCTATAAAAAACAAAAAAGGATAGCTCTTAAAAATTGTGGTGTAATTAATCCAGAAGATATTGATGAATATATAGCATTTGATGGATATAAAGCATTAGAAAAAGTTCTAAAAGAAATGTCTCGGAGATGAAGTAATAGATGTTATAAAAAAATCTGGACTTCGTGGAAGAGGTGGAGCAGGTTTTCCTACAGGTAAGAAATGGGAACTTACTAAAGCAAATGAAGCAGACCAAAAATATGTTGTTTGTAATGCTGATGAAGGTGACCCAGGAGCATTTATGGATAGAAGCATATTAGAAGGAGACCCACATAGCGTGCTAGAAGCAATGGAAATTGCAGGATTTGCAATAGGAGCGAATAAAGGATTTATTTATGTAAGAGCAGAATATCCAATAGCTGTTAAAAGGCTTCAAATTGCAATTGATGAAGCAAGAGAATATGGATTACTTGGTAAAAATATATTTGGAACAGATTTTGATTTTGATATAGAGATAAGATTAGGAGCAGGAGCATTTGTCTGTGGAGAAGAAACAGCACTTTTAGAATCAATAGAAGGAAAGCGTCGGTCAACCTCGTGTAAAACCACCATATCCTGCAGAGAGTGGACTTTGGGGTAAACCAACCCTTATAAATAATGTCGAAACATATGCAAATATTGCCCAAATAATTTTAAAAGGACCAGATTGGTATTCATCTATTGGAACTGAAAAATCAAAAGGAACTAAAGTATTTGCATTAGGTGGAAATGTAAATAATATTGGGTTAGTTGAAGTGCCTATGGGAACAACATTAAGAGAAATAGTTTATGACATAGGTGGAGGAATTCCAAATGGAAGAGATTTTAAAGCAGCTCAAACAGGAGGACCTTCTGGAGGGTGTATTCCAAAACAGCACCTAGATACACCAATAGATTATGAATCGTTAAAAGAAATAGGCTCTATGATGGGGTCTGGTGGATTAATAATTATGGATGATACAAAATGTATGGTCTCTTTAGCTAAGTTCTATTTAGAGTTTACTGTAAGTGAAAGCTGTCGGAAAATGTACACCTTGTAGAATTGGAACAAAAAGAATGCTTGAAATATTAGAAAGACTTTGTGATGGAAAAGGAGAAGAAGCAGACATTTATAGGATAGAAACTTTGGCAAAAAATATTCAAAAAGCTAGTATTTGTGGACTAGGACAAAGTGCACCAAATCCAGTTCTTAGTACATTAAACTATTTTAGAGAAGAATTTAAAGAACATGCAATAGATAAAGCATGTAGAACACAAGAATGTAAAGCATTAGCTAAAATAGGAATAGATGAAGAAAAATGTAAAGGCTGCGGATTATGTCAAAAACATTGCCCAGTAGACGCAATAAAAGGAGAAGGAAGAGAAAAAAGAAGAATAGACCAGGATTTATGTATTAAATGTGGCACTTGTATTGCAACATGCCCATTCCATGCAATAAATTAAGAGGAGGAAAAGCAATGGAAGAAAAAATGGTTACATTAACAATAGATGGAGAAACTGTAAAAGCTAAAAAAGGAACAACAATTTTAGAAGCTGCAAAAAATGCAGGAATTGATATTCCAACACTATGTTTCTTAAAAGACATAAATGAAGTTGGAGATTGTAGAATGTGTATTGTTGAAGTAGAAGGTAGGCGAGGTTTTGCAACATCTTGTATTCAAACAGTAGAAGAAGGAATGGTAGTTCATACTCATACTCCAAATGTATTAGAAGCAAGAAGAACTGTACTTGATTTAATAATTTCAAACCATGCTAAAGATTGCTTAACTTGTACTCGTTCAGGAAACTGTGAACTACAAACATTAGCTACAAAATTTAATGTTTTACATGTAGAATATCCAGGAGAAATGACAAAACATAAAATTGATGATAAATCTCCAGCACTAGTTAGAGATTTTAATAAATGTATTTTATGTAGAAGATGTGTTGCGACTTGTAAAAATGTACAAGGAATTGGAGCAATTGATTGTATAAACAGAGGTTTTGAATCTTGCATATCAACAGTTGGAGACCATAGCTTAAATGATGTAAACTGTACATTTTGTGGTCAATGTATTGAAAGCTGTCCTACAGGAGCTTTACATGAAAAAGAAACAATAAAAGAAGCGTGGGCAAAATTAAAAGATCCGGATACATTTGTTGTAGCTCAAACTGCTCCATCAATTAGAGTAGCTTTAGGTGAAGAATTTGGTATGGATATTGGAACAAATGTAGAAGGTAAAATGATAACAGCACTAAAAAGAATGGGATTTGATAAGGTTTTTGATACAAACACAGGAGCAGACTTTACAATTATGGAAGAAGCAACAGAATTTGTAGAAAGATTTAAAAACAATGATAATCTTCCTATGATGACATCTTGCTGTCCAGGTTGGGTAAGATATATAGAAGAAAACTACCCAGAAGAGCTTTCTCATTTATCAAGCTGTAAATCACCACATCAAATGTTTGGAGCTTTAATTAAATCATATTATGCAAAAAAAGAAAATATAGACCCAAGTAAAATTTATGTAATATCTATTATGCCATGTGTTGCAAAAAAATTCGAAGCAATAAGGCCAGAAATGCAAAATAACGGACTTTATGATGTAGATAATGTAATTACTACCCGTGAACTTGCAAGAATGATTAAACAGGCAAATATTGAATTTACAAAACTAGATGATTCTAAATTTGATAATCCAATGGGAGAAGCAACAGGGGCAGGAGCAATATTTGGAACAACTGGAGGAGTAATGGAAGCAGCTCTTAGAACTGCAGAAGATTTATTAACAGGAAAAACTTTAGAAAGAATAAATTTTGAAGAAGTTCGTGGAGGAAAAGGAATTAAAAAAGCAACTATAAACATAGCCGGAAAAGAAATAAAAGTAGTTGCAGCAAGTGGATTAAAAAATGCAAGAACAATATTAGAAGAAATAAAGTCTGGAAAAGCAGATTATCAATTTGTAGAAATAATGGCATGTCCTGGAGGATGTATAATGGGTGGAGGCCAACCTATAAAAAATTCTAAAATACATTCAGAAGTAAATGTAAGAAAACTTCGTGCAGATAGCCTATACTCAATTGATGAAAAATCTACAATTAGAAAGTCTCATGAAAACCCAGTACTTCAAAAAATATATAAAGAATACCTAGGAAATCCAGGCGGAGATTTAGCACATAAATTTTTACATACACATTATCAAAAAAGAGAAAAATATAATATTTAAATAAAATTAAATTATTAAAAACCTACTTAAAATAAAATTAAGTAGGTTTTTAAAATATTATAAACTACTATTTATTGTTATTGTTTTGTCTTTCATTGTTATTATTGTTATTATTATTTTTGTTAGAATTATTGTTTTTGTTTTCTTTTCTTTCATTTTTATTTTTTGACATAAAAAGCACCTCCAATTTAAAGTTTAATAATATTTTGTATTTAAATTAAGAAAAATATACATCAAAATTTGTTTTTTAATAAATAATAGTATATAATACTTTTGTAAAATACATAAAATAGATAACAAGGAGGCTTTTTAAATTTATGGATTTTGAAAATAAAAAGTTAGAAGAATTTAATGAATATATAAAATATAGAAAGCTTGCAATTATAGGACTTGGAGTAAGTAATATTCCGCTTCTTGATTATTTTTACCAAAAAAAAGCAAGACTTACAGTTTTTGATGAAAGAAACAAAGAAGAAATACCAGATGAACTAATTAAAAAAATTACAGATTATGAATTTTCATACTTTTTTGGAAAAGATTGTTTGAAAAATTTACCGAATTTAAATTTTAACTTAATTTTGCGTTCTCCTAGTTGTCTTCCGACAAGAAAAGAATTAGAAGAAGCAAGCTTAAATGGAGCATTAGTTACTTCTGAAATAGAGCTTTTAATGGATATGGCGCCTTGTAAAATAATAGGAGTTACCGGAAGTGATGGAAAAACAACTACAACTAGTTTAATAAATAGTATTTTGCAAAAAGCAGGATATAAAACATATTTAGGCGGAAATATTGGAACACCTCTTTTTACTAAATTAGAAGAAATAAATAAAGAAGATATATTAGTTCTTGAACTTAGTAGTTTTCAATTAATGGGAATGGAAATAAGTCCAAATATTGCTGTAATTACAAATATTACACCAAACCATTTAAACATACATAAAGATTATGAAGAATATATAAATGCTAAGAAAAATATTTTTAAATATCAAAATGAAAGTGACACATTAGTATTAAATTATGACAATGAAATAACAAGAGCTTGCAAAAGTGAAGCTAAAGGGAAAGTTATATTTTTTAGTGGAAAAGAAAAATTAGATAATGGATTTATTGTAGATAATAAAATTATAAAAGAATGTGAAGATAAAATAAGAAAACATATTTTAGATTGCAAAGATGTAATATTAAGAGGAGAGCATAATTTCGAAAATATTGCAACAGCATTTGCCGCAACTAAAAGTTTAGTAGATATAGATATTGCTGTAGAAGCTGTAAAAGAATTTAAGCCAGTAGAACACAGATTAGAATTTGTAAGAGAATTAGATAATGTTAAATGGTATAATGATTCTGTAAGTTCTTCTCCAACAAGGACAATTGCAGGACTTAATTCTTTTGATGAAGAAATAGTTTTAATTGCAGGTGGATATGATAAAAATCTTGACTATACACCAATTGCAAAACCAATAGTAGATAAAGTAAAAACTTTAATATTAATTGGTCAAACTTCAGATAAAATATTTGAAGTTGTAAAAGAAGAATTAGAAAAAGAAAATAAAAAATTAGATATATATATGTGTAGTACTCTAAAAGAAACTGTAGACTTAGCAAGAAAATCAGCAAAACCTGGTCAAATAATACTATTTTCTCCTGCTAGTGCAAGTTTTGATATGTTTAAAAATTTTGCAGATAGAGGAAATCAGTTTAAAAAACTTGTAAATGAATTAAGTTAAGTAAAATCTTTAAAAAGCACACAAAACCTTTTTTATACATAAAATAAATATAAGTATAAAGGAGGTTTTTTTATGTATAATTACTATGATGATTACATAAGGAGTATATTAGGATATAATAATATGCAAAATCAAATGAGCACAAATATTACAACAAATAATTTATCTGTACCAGATGAAGAAATAGAAGGTTGTTATCCTGAAATATACAAAGTTGTATATCCTATGATTAGGTCAAGATGTCAAAGAAACACAAAACCAGTAACAAAAGAATTAATAGAAGAAATGACAGGAGAAATCTATCAAGCAATAGAAGGAGAAGTCTTTATGGCAGAAGAAAATATAGAGCAAAATAGGGGAGAAAATAAAAATAAAATAATAGCAGATGAAAAACAAATTAATAGAAAAGAGAGTGATGTTCAAAATAGAGAACTAAGAAATAGTGGCTTGCAAGATTTAATAAAAATACTATTAATAAGGGAATTGCTAAGAAGGCCAAATAGACCACCTATGCCAGGTCCAAGACCACCATTTCCAGGAGGAGTAAATCCTGGACCAAGACCACCTATTATGCCTAGAAATTATGGCTATAATTCATTTTATAATGACATATATGAAAGCTTCTAATTTGAAAAAATTAACATAATGTGGTATAATATATATGTGTTAAGATTAAAGGCCAAGTGCCTAGGAGGTAGAAAAATGACACTAGATACAAGCGAGAACATTCTGAAGTTTGCAATGCCAACTTCAAAGTTGTTTTCATCAACAATCATGCAGGCTCTGTATGATATGGGTTACCGGGAAGGTGTAGACAAAATTTCATTAGTTACAAATTACGAGAATGAAACTACATCAATTACCAAAAAACATACTGTAAAATACGGAGTAAAAAAGACATGGGTATTCGAAATTGTTATTCCAGACAAATATGTTTCTAGGGATAAACCTAGAACAATGGAAATTACAAGTAGTAAGGCATCTTTTAATATCCCACTTGATTGGGTATTTTCAAAAGAACTGCTCTATAACTTGCAAGAAATTGGATATACACCAAATGACAGATGTGAATATCAGTTAAATTACGAAAACCATGTAACAACTGTAAAACAATTACCGAAAGTAGTAGAAGGTTGCAAATATTATGCAGTAATTATTCCAGATCAGTATGTTAAACCAAGAAAGGAAGAGTAGATTTACTCTTTCTTTTTTAGTATTAAAAAATTTTTCAAAATTTTCATCAATATTTTTTAAAAATTTTACACATAATAATTTTAGATTATTTTGAAAGGTGGTAATTTTATGAAAGTAAGTAGATGTATGTGCAAAAATATTTGTCAGGTAACTCCAGAAACAAATATAAAAGAAGTTGCAAAATTAATGCAAGAAAATAAAGTGGGATGTATTCCTGTTTGTAATGATAATAAAATATGTGGAATAGTAACAGATAGAGACTTAGTTTTAAGAGGAATTGCATGTGATAAAAATATAAATAATACAAAAGTAAGTGATATTATGACTTGCAATCCTTGTACTTGTAATGAAAATGATACTATAGAAAAAGCAGAAGACTTAATGGCAGAAAATCAAATAAAAAGGATTCCAGTTTGTGATAGTAATAATAATATTGTAGGTATGCTCTCCATAGGGAATTTATTCCAAAATCACCAAGATCTAGATGAAGATGAATTGTGTTATACATTAGAATGTATCTGTAAAAATTCTAATAAAAATGCATAAATTTGATTATAAGGACGGATATTATCCGTTCTTTTTACATAGAATAAATATGGAGGAAATGATGATTTACGATATTTCATATTGGACAAGAGTATTAAGAAGAATTTTATATGTTTTATTTATTTTAATTGGTATATATGTAGCTTTAAAATTATCTATATTTTATATGCCATTTTTAATAGCGTTTATCATTTCTCTAATTATAGAGCCAGCAATAAAAAAGATAATGAAAAAAACAAATTTAACAAGAAGAACAAGTGCAATTATTATATTTATATTAGTATCTATAATAATTATAGGTGGTTTATCTTGGCTTATATTTTCTCTATTTTCAGAAGCATCAAGTTTACTTCAAAGTTTAAATAATTATTTTGATAAAATATATTTAGAATTTCAAAATATTATTTCAAATTTTAATTTTGATAAAATTCATTTATCAGAAGAGTTTTTAAATGTAATACAAAATTCGACATCTGACATATTAAACACTGCTTCAAATTGGTTAAAAAATGCTTTAAGTGGCTTAATAGATTTTGCAACAAGTCTTCCTACAATTGCTATTTGTATTGGAATTACAGTAATTGCTCTTTATTTTATATGTGTTGATAAAATATATATACTAGACCAATTAGAACATCATATGCCAAGAATATGGGTAAAAAAACTAAGATTTCATCTAAAAGAAATAACACATACATTAGGAGGATATTTAAAAGCAGAAGCAAGCTTAGTTTTAATTTCTTTTATTATTTCTCTTATTCGGATTATATATATTAGCATTTGTTGGATTTAATATTAAATATCCACTACTTATGGCATTATTTATTGGGTTTGTAGATGCTCTTCCAATTTTAGGCTCAGGAACTGTTATGATACCATGGGCAATAATCTGTGCAATTAATGGAGATATTAATTTAGGTATTGCAATTATAGTACTTTTAATAATAATGTCTGTTGTAAGGCAAATATTAGAACCAAAATTAGTTAGTAAAAATATAGGAGTACACCCAATTTTTACTTTAATTGCAATGTACACAGGTTTTAAAGCAATTGGAATAGTTCGGGTTATTAGTAGGACCAATAATTTTAATTATATTTAAAAATATTTTTGCAAGTTTAATTGACCAAGGTGTATTTAAGACAATATTTGATAAAAAATAGCAAAAATCTTGAGAAATAGCCTGTTTTATGGTAAAATATATATATGTTGATTTAAAAGAGGTGAACATATGGCAGGTTATGTAATTCACATTGCTGTTGCGGAGGGGTATTTAAAAAAGCATAGAGAAAAATATAATAGAGACTTTATACTAGGTGCAGTTATGCCAGATTTAACAAAAGATAAATCAAAAACTCATTATGGAAAATCTCCAGCATATACAAATTTAAAAAATTTTCTTTTGTCAAATAATTTAGATAGTGAGTTAAATAAAGGAAAATTTATACATTTAATTACAGATTATTTATTTTATAACCATTATTTAGATAAATTTACAAAGGAAGAACTTCATAATGATTATGATTTATCAAATAG
>CALXCM010000027.1 GCA_944386785.1 uncultured Clostridia bacterium
ACTATTTTAAATTTGTTAATAGTTGTTTTTATTTCTCTTTTTTTTATTTTTATTCTTATAAAATTATTAAAAGCTTTTCCAGGTCTTGATATTATAGATATCTCAGAATACTTAGCAGGAAAAAAATTTAAAAATATAGTTGGAATTATATTTATTAGCTATTTTATTTTTAGTTCAAGTATTCTTCTTAGAAACTTTTGTGAATGTCTAAAAATAGTATATTATCCAATGACTAGTATTTTGTTTTTACTAGTTACATTTATAATTGCTATTTCTATGGTAAGCTATTTGAATTTCAAATCAGTTTCTAAAGTTAACTTAATAATAATTCCTTTAACCTTTATTAGTGTATTATTTATCTTTTTTAGCAATATTAGGAATTTTACATTTGAAAATATATATCCAATATTTGGAGAAAATCTTTTTCAAACATTTATATTGGGACTTGGAAATCTTGGTGCTTTTTCTGGAATTACAATAATATATTTTTTACCTAATTTATTGAAAAAGCCAGAAGATATAAAAAAAATTTCTATTATTAGTATAGTAATTGCAATTATTTATTTAATTTTATCAATTTCAATAATTCTTTTTATGTTTGCTTCTTTAATAGAAATTGATGAAATAATGCCAATTTATTCAGCTGCAAGAAATATTGAATTTGGTTCATTTTTTCAAAGGCTAGAATCAATATTCTTACTTATCTGGATAATTCAAATTACTTGTTATTTAAGTATTAATTTTGCATTTTGTATTTATATATTTAAAAAAATAACTAAAATAGAAGATGGAAAGAAAATGGTTTTACCTTTTGCAATATTTTTGTTTTCCGCTTCTCTCCTTCCAAACAATTATGCAATATCTAATTTTTTGGAAACAAAAATCTATCCATATATTGTAATTTCTATTACATTTGTTTTTAGCTTTTTTATACTTTTGCTTGGGTATTTAAAGAAAAATAAAAAAAGAAAGGTTTTAAAAAATGAATAAGATAATAAAAAGATTTTTCATATTTATACTAGTTATCATTTTATTCTTAGCTTTTTCAGGTTCTTATACATCACTTAGTATTGATAACATAGAAACAGTTGTTGCAATTGGTCTTGATACTTCTACTACTAATAATTTAAAAGTAAGTTTTCAGTTTACCAATTCTTCTTCTGTTTCAGAAAGTGGTACAACAGAACAGTCCCCTTCTATGGTATATAGTATTGATGCTTCATCTATTTCTAGTGCTATTAATTTAATGAATGCTTATGTTGGAAAAGAACTTAGTTTTTCACATTGTAAACTAATTGCAATTTCTGAAGAGCTTGCAAATACTGGAATATCAGATGAAATATATACTTTAATTAATGATATTCAAATAAGACCTACTACAAATATAGTAATTAGCAAATGCACAGCTAAAGTATATATAGAAAATTCAAAACCTTTATTTGAAAATCTGCTTACAAAATATTATGAAGTCTTTTCAAATTCAAGTAAATATACAGGTTTTACTGTTAATGCTACCATCGGAGATTTCTTTAACTCTCTAGTTTGCAAATCATGTGAACCTTATGCTATTTTAGGAGGATTAAATAGTGAAAACTCTAGTGATTCTAGCAGTATAGAATCAGAAAAAGATGTAACTGGTAAATCTAACGAATCAAACATACAAGGTGAACTTGGAACAGAAAATTTTGGAATTGCTGTATTTAAACAAGGACAAATTGTTGGAGAATTAAATTCAATAGAAACAATGTGCTTTTTAACAACCAGAAATAATGTTGATGGATTTTTAATATCAATTCCAGACCCAAATAGTGAAGATGGTGTAATTGATATATATTTAACACCTACTTCTAATACTACTATAAAAGTAAAATTACTAAATGGTTCTCCATATATAAAATTAAATTATAGATTTTCTGGAAGAATTCAATCAGCAAGTGAAAACACAAATTATTTAGATGATAGTCTTTTAAATGAAATTTCATCTGCATGTAATAATTACTTAGAATCTATCTTATCTGATTATCTATATAAAACAGCAAAAACATTTAAATCTGATATAAATGGTTTTGGTCAAGAAGCAAAGAAAAATTTTTTAACACTAGAAGATTTTGAAGATTATAATTGGGAAGAAAAATATAAAGATTCTTTTTTTGATGTAAATGTTAGTGCTTCTGTAAAATCTAGTTTACTACTTACAAATACTTAAAAAAGCACTTAAATAATTTGGAGGTATAATGGTTAATAATTTAGAATTTATTGTATATATTTTATTTTTAATATATATTTTTGTTTCAAGTATTTATTATGCAATATATGAAATAAAAAATAAAAATAATAAATTTGGTGGAATAAGTGTTATTTGTTTTACTCTTTTATCTGTAATCCTTGGTATTATCTCTGTTCTTTTGGCATAAAAGCAGAACTCTTCTCTTTTTTACAGTCTTTAAGAGTATTATTAAATTTATATAAACAAAAGGTATGTATGACACATACCTTTTGTTATTTTTTCACTTATACTATTTCAAAGTCTATTTCTCTTAATAATTTGCTTGCTTTTTTTACCCTTATTTTTATTTTGTCTCCTATTTTATATACTTTATTTGTTCTTTCTCCTATCAACATTTTTCTTTCTTCATTATATATAAAATATTCGTCTCCTAAGTCATGAATTCTAATTAGACCTTCTATTGTGTTTTCTAATTCTACATACATTCCAAAAGATGTTATAGATGAAATAACTCCTAAATATTCTTCTCCAATTTTTCCTTCCATAAATTCTGCTTTTTTAATATCTTGTGCTTCTCTTTCTACTGTTGTTGCAACCTTTTCTCTATCTGATGAAATTTTTGCTCTTTTTTTAGCTTCTACTTCTAGTTTTTCTAAAGTGTTATTTTCTAAATTATAATTAGCTTCTAAATATTTTGATATAACTCTATGTATAAATAAGTCTGGATATCTTCTAATTGGAGATGTAAAGTGACAATAATATTTACTTGCAATTCCAAAATGCCCCATGTTTTCTGCTTCATATCTTGCAACTTTTAATGTTCTTAAAATAAACATTGAAATTACTTTTTCTTCTGGTTTTCCTTTTATTTCTTCTAAAACTTTTGCAAACTCTTTTGGATATACATGTTCATTTGTAATCTTTATTTTTAGTCCTATATTAAACAAAAATTTATTTAATTCTTTTACTTTGTCAATATCTGGCTCTTCATGAACTCTATATATAAAAGGAGAGTTTAGCCAATAGAATTTTTCAGCTATTGTTTCATTTGCAGTTAGCATAAATTGTTCAATTATTTCATTTGCAAATGTTGTTTCATATTTAGAAACATTTGTAACTTTTCCATCTATATCTAATTCTATTTTACTTTCTGGAATATTTAAGTCTAAATATCCGTTATTTATTCTTCTTTGTTTTAGAATTTTTGCAAGTTCTTCCATTAGTTCAAAATCTTTTATATAATCTTTATATTCTTCTAAAACATTTTCATCACTTTTATCTAATATTTTTTGTACATTAGTATAACTCATTCTTCTAGTTACTTTAATTACACCTTTATACACATTAGATGATACTACATTTCCTTTAGAATCTATTTCCATTTCACAAGATAAAGTAAGCCTATCTTCTCCTTCATTTAAACTACAAAGTCCATTTGAAAGTTCTCTTGGAAGCATTGGAATTACTCTTCCTAACATATATATGCTAGTTCCTCTTAAAAGTGCTTCTCTATCTAGTAAACTGTTTTCTTTAACATATGTGCTTACATCAGCAATATGAACTTCTAATAAATAATTTCCATTATCTAATTTTTCTACTCTTACTGCATCATCTAAGTCTTTTGCATCTTCTCCATCTATTGTAAATATATTTTTATCTCTTTTATCTACTCTTTTACTTATTTCTTCATTGTTTATTTTAGTTCCAAATTTTTTTGCTTCTTCTACTACTTGTTCTGGAAATCTATATGGAAGCCCATGTTCTTTAATTATTGATAACATATCAACTCCAGCTTCATTTACATTTCCTAGAACTTCTATTACTTTTCCTTCAGCATTTTTACCTTTTTTAGGATATTTTGTAATTTTTACTAATACTTTATGATTATTTCTTGCTTTCCCAAAATCTTTTTTTGATATAAATATATCTGTTCCAAAGTTTTTGTCATCTGGGACAACAAAACCAAAATTTTTGTTATTTTGAAAAATTCCTACTACTGTATCTTTTTCATGTTTTAAGATTTTTACAATTTTTCCTTCTGCCTTTTTTACTTTATTTTTTTCTTCTGTTATTTCTATTAAAACTCTATCTCCATTTAGTGCGTTTTGTGAATTTTCTTTAGAAATATATATTTCGTCATCTTCTCCTTCTAATTTTACAAACCCAAAACCTTTTTGATTTTTGCGATATATTCCATCATAATATGTTTTTTCAGCTAATCTATATCTGTTTTTTCTATTTTTTACAATTTTCATTTCTAATTCAAGTTCACCGAAGTAATTCTAAAAATTCGTTATATTCATTTTTAGGTACTCTCATAATCATTGCAATTTCTTTTGCCTTCATCGGCACATAATCATCATCATTCATTAAATCTAATATCTTTTGCGATTTATCTTCCATTTTTTCTTCCTTTCAAACAAATAAAAATAGGCAGTTAATCTAAAAAACCGCCCTTTTATTTTATTACATCATATATAATATTCCTAGAACTATTGTTAATATAGCAAAAACTATTCCTAAAATTATAGTCCATCTTTTTTGTTTTCCTTCTTTTGTTCTAGCTTTATTTTTTTCAAAGAAGTTATTTGTTGATGAACCTGTAATTGTTGATGATAGCCCAGCATCTTCTTTAGATTGAATTAATGCTAAAATTATTAAAGCTACAGCTATAATAAAATATATTACAATTACTATTCCTTTTACTATTTCCATTTATTTATTCCTCCCTTGCGGTTCCTTCTAATTTATTGCTTTTGTATTGTACCACATATTTTTTCAAAATGCAAATATTTTACTGTGTTTTATACGATTTTTCATCAAATTTTAATATTGACCATGTTCCAATAGGCTCTGGTAAATCTTTAAATGTCATTTTTTCTTTTGTTACAAGATGAACAATTGAAAGCTCATATGCCCAAAGTGCTATTTGTTTTCCTTTCCCTCTTGTCCCATATTTTTGGTCCCCAAAAATACTATGGTTCATATTTGAAAGTTGTACTCTTATTTGATGATGTCTTCCAGTATGTAAATTAATTTCTAATAAACTTAAATCTTTTAAAGGATTATATTTTAAAACTTTATATTCTAATTTTGCGTATTTAGCATTTTTCTTTTCTTTTTTTACTACTTTACTTATATTATTTCTTTCATCTTTATATAAATAGTCTTCTAAAATACCTTCCTTTTTATCTAATTTTCCATCTACAACAGCTAAATATTTTTTCTTAAAAACTTTTTCTCTTACTTCATTACTAAGCCTTGATGCTGCTTTAGAAGTTTTTGCAAATATCATTATCCCACCCACTGGCCTATCTAATCTATGAACTAGTCCTAAATATACATTACCTGGTTTTTGATATTTTTCTTTTATATAGTTTTTTACTATTGATAACATATCTAAATCTTCTGTTTTATCTGCTTGTGATGGGATATTTGGCTTTTTTTCTACAACTATTATATGATTATCTTCATAAATTACTTTTATTTCTTGCATCTATTTCTCCCATCTACCATAAATACCACATGGTAATACTAACTTTGAATTTTCCATTGGAAGCCCTATTTCACCTGCTTCTATTTTTCCTTTATGTTTTTTTGCAACTGTTAATTCTAAAATATCTTTTAATACCATATTTGATATTCCTGTTGTATATGAATTTATTAAAAAGAATAACGGGTCTTTAGATAACACATTTGTACATAGTTCTACTAAATCATAAATATTATTTTCAAATTGCCAAACTTCACCTTTTGCTCCTCTTCCATATGATGGTGGATCCATAATTATCCCATCGTATTTATTTCCTCTTCTTATTTCTCTATTTACGAATTTTACTACATCATCAACTATAAATCTTACTGGCTTATCTTTTAAGCCTGATGATAACACATTTTCTTTTGCCCATGTTGTCATTCCTTTTGAACTATCTACATGACATACTGATGCTCCTGCTGATAAGCAAGCTACTGTTGCTCCACCAGTATATGCAAACAAATTAAGAATTTTTACTTCTTTTTTTCCTTTTTTTATTTCCTCTTTTATTTTTTCTATCATCCAATCCCAATTAACTGCTTGCTCTGGAAATAATCCTGTATGTTTAAATCCCATTGTCTTTATATTAAATGTTAAGTTTTTATAGTGAATTTGCCATTTATCAGGAGTTTTTTTGTTATATTTCCATGCTCCTCCACCTGTTTTACTTCTATTATATGTAGCATTTACATCTTTCCATTTATTTGGGAATGATTTATCTTTCCAAATAATTTGTGGATCTGGTCTTGAAAGTACAATATCTCCCCATTTTTCTAATTTCTTTCCATCTGCCATATCAATTATTTTATATTCTTTCCAATTGTTTACAATTTTCATATCTATTTTATAGCAAAAATGCTATTCCTCCTTTTACTCTAATAGCATTATTTTACCATATTTTTATAGATTTTGCAAAATTTTCATAAACTGATAAATCATAATAAAATTAATTGTTGAAAATATTAAAAAACTAAGAATAGCTAAACTTAAAAATCTATGTTTTCTCATCACATTTAATATTTTGTTTAACTCTTTTTTTGTATCTTGTTTTATTTTTAGCATTATACTTATTTCTTTTTCTTTTGTTAATTCCATAAAATCCCCCCTTAAAATTATATATATGCTTAAGGGTATGATTTTATGATAAATTTTATTATCATTTCTAGAACTTTTCATCGCAAAAAGTGACACTTTTGATTTTTTGCCCATTTTGTGGTATAATTATTAGTATAGCAAAGTAATATCTTTGCAAACTATAACCAATAAGGGGAGGACATTTTTATGATTAAGACAGTAATTTGGTTTGTAGTTTTATCGTTAGGATGTGCAGCTTTTTATTTAGTTGCAACAAATTTTAGTACTATTCTTGAAAGCTTTATGGCTTTGCCACTGGATTATGTAGGATTTTTCCTACTTGGTGCTATCTTTGCATTTATTGCAATGTGGCTTACAGGTCGCAAAGGCGGAGGCGAAGAATAGGAAAAAGAAAAAGCTTGGGTTTCCAGGCTTTTTCTTTTTTTATTCATATTTTACTATTATTATCTAATTCATTTCTTTTAATTTTCTTGCTAATTCTTTGTTTATACCTTTTACTTTTGTTAATTCTTCTATGCTTGCTTCTTTTATCTTTTTCACACTTCCAAACTCTTTTAAAAGAGCTTTTTTCTTTACTTCTCCTATTCCTTCTACTTCATCTAATTTTGATTTTACCATTTCTTTGTCTCTTAATTTTCTATGATATGTTATTGCTGTATCATGAACTGTATCTTGGAATTTAGTAATTAAATTCATTAGTTTTTCTGATATTTGAATTTCATTTCTATTTTCATCAATTAAAGCTCTTGTTTGATGTTTATTATTTTTTACCATCCCAAATACTAAAATATCCAAATCATATTTTTTTATTGCTTTTTTTATTGCTCTTATTTGTGTTATTCCACCATCTGCAAAAATCACATCTGGAAGTTTTCCAAAGCCACCATTTGGATTATCTAAAGAATGTTTTAATCTTCTTGTCACTACTTCTTCCATACATTTTGGGTCATCTTGAGAAAATACTGTTTTTATTTTAAATCTTCTAGACAAGTTTTTCTTTATAACCCCATCTTGCATAACACACATTCCGAGCTACCATATTTGTTCCAGATATATTTGAAATATCATATGTTTCAATTTTTCTAGGTAATTTATCCATTTTTAGAACTTCTTTTAGTTCTAATAATATTTCAGATTTGTCTTTTTCTTTATTTTCTAATGTAACTTTTGCATTATTTTCTGCCATTTCTACAAACCTTAATTTTTCTCCTTTTTTTGGAGTTTTTATTTCCACTTTTTTACCTAAACTTGTGGATAACCAATGTTCAATAGCTTCTTTATCTTCTATTTCTTCTCTTATCATTATTTTACTTGGAATATTTGGGTTATCTAAATAGTATTGTTTTATAAATCCAGATAATATTTCTTTATCTTCCATATCTTTTAAGTCTTGATAAAAATAGTGTTCTCTTCCTATCATTTTGCTTCCTCTTACAAAAAAGATTTCTACACATACTTGAAAATCTGATTTTGCAATACCTATTACATCAATACTATTTTCTGAAATATTAGAAACTTTTTGTTTTTCTGATACTCTTTCAATTGCAAGTATTCTATCTCTTAACTCTGCTGCTTTTTCATAATCTTGATTTGTTGATGCTTTTTCCATTTGTAGTTTTAACTCTTTTAAAATTTTATCTGTCTTTCCTTCTAATAAATCTATAATTTCATTTATTTGTTTTTTGTATTCTTCTTTTAATTGTGGTTCGGTTCCAACACAAGGAGCCATACACTTTCCTATATAATAGTTTAAGCATGGTCTTGTTCTTTCTTTTAAGATTTTACATTGACGAATTTTGTATTTTGATTTTATAAAATCTATCATCTCTTTACTACTTCCAGGGTTTGCATAAGGTCCAAAATATTTAGAACCATCATTTACTACTCTCCTTGTCATAAATACTCCTGGAAAATCACTTTTTACATCTATTTTAATATATGGATAGGTTTTGTCATCTTTTAATAAAACATTAAATTTAGGTCTATTTTTTTTAATTAAATTACACTCTAAAATTAATGCTTCTGCTTCATTATCTACTACAATATATTCAAAATGGTCAATTAAACTTACCATCTTTTTTATTCTTTCTGTCTTATTTGTTTTTCTAAAATATTGCCTTACTCTGTTTTTTAGAGATATTGCTTTACCTACATATATAATTTCATCATCTTTGTTTCTCATTACATAAACACCAGGTTTATTAGGCAATTTTTTTAGCTCTTCTTCTATATTAAACATCTAATCCTCCAAAATCCAAACTATCATATGTTATTATACTATATATTAGATATATTGACAAACTAAAAAGTGTAAAGATTTTTATTTCTTTACACTTTATCTTATTCTATTACCTCTAAACTATCTGTTTTATTTAATCCTTCTAGGTTATAATAGGTAGATGGAATTTCGCCTATTATTACATTTTCCATTAAAAGAACTTGATTTGAAATTTCTTTTTCTATATTATCAAAAGGTGTTAATATATTTACTTTTGTATCCACTTGTAAATATACTCTATGAAGTGTTTGATTTATGCCTTGGTCTATAAATTCACTTCTTAAATCTGTTTCTACATTTCCAACTGATGAAATTCTAATTTTTATTCCAGGTCCTCTTCCTGATAAAAGTTTAAAACCTGTAAAACTTCCGAAGTGCAATTTCTACATCTTCTCTTCCTTGATTATTTAAATCTTCTTGAATCTTATTTGCAACATCTGAAATAATTTCATTTATTACTATCATATTTGCTCTTATCATTTTAATATTTCCGTGCTTCATCTTTTTCTATTTTAAATAAATCATCATAACTGTAATTTTTCATTACATTTGTTGCTTGTGTGTTTGAAATAAGAGTTGCTATTGATTTTGCACGATTTTCACATAAGGTATTAAATATTGGAAGTGTTGCATCTAAAATAGTTTTTAGAGTTAGAAAAGCAATTAATAAAACTAAAGCAATTGTTACTACTTTTTTTCTATTCTTATTTTCTCCCCTTTTTCTACTTAATATTATTTTAGGAAGTTTAATTCTTGGCCTTGAATATATTTTATCATGCATAATATCTTGGAATATATAGTTTTTCATCAGGATAAATCATATTTTCGTCTTCTATGCCATTTGTTCTTACAATGTCTTCTATTGTGCTACCATATTTTTTTGCTATTTTCCATAAAGTATCTCCTTTTTTTACTATATACATTACTATACTATAGTCTTGTTCTTCTCTTTCTCCATTTGTTTCAATTTCATCTATTAAATTAAGGCTTGCTGTTTTTGAAATATCTAAATTCATATTCATATCTATATTTGATAATATATCTCCATTTTCTTCTATAACAAAATCTTTATTTAATATTTCAATATTCATGTTTGTATTTAAGTTTTCTGTATTTTCTAAATTTTGGGCAACATATTTAAAAGGAATTTTTGTACTTCTTGTTTCTACATCTAATTCACCATTTGATAAAATAAATTGCATCTGAAGATCTCCTTCATAAATTATTTTATCATTTAATTTGTTTTCTTTTTCTATTATAGGTATTACATCTACATCAATTATACTTTTATTTTGAATTCCATCTAAATGTACTTTTTCTCTTATTTGATTTAATTCTGTTTTTTGTTCTTTTTTTGTCATAACTGATATGTTTTTTGTATTAAATTTTAATAGTTCTTCTGGGCTATATATATCTTGTATGATATTTATCTGTTTTTCTTCAAAAACTGTAGCTGTTACTTCTACTTCTAATTCAACATATATTGAATGTTCTTCTTGAGAATTTGGTTTTATTACTATATTTTTTATTACATAATTTATATTTGATAAATTATTTTCTGTAACTCCTTGAATATCAATAAAACCTACTATTGGAATTTTTCCTGTTACTGTGTTTATTCTATTATCTTCTGTTAAATACATTATTTTTATTTCTGCTTCTGCTTTTGTTAATATTTTATTATAACTTACCTTTACTTCTTGTTTTCCTAAACTTAAATTTAATTTTAAAATTTCTGCTAAATTATCAATACTATCTATTGATATAGTGTCTTTTGCATATATTTTTGTTTCTCCTGTCCCTATCTGTGAATTAACAGTTAAACTTTCTTTTAACATTTGTACATTTTTATCTACTTGTAAATCATTTATTATTTCTATATTTTCGTTTGAGAAAACTGTAATTTCTAATTCTAAAGCAACTTTTATGCTTATTTTTCTTCCATTTATAACTTTACATTCTATTGATTTTATCAAAGAATTTATATTACAAGACATCCCTTCTTCTATATTTTGCATTTGTATTATTTCTGAAAAATCTAAAGAAGTATTTAGTCCTCTTACTTTATCTTTTTCGTCATCTGCTAAATACGTAATATATGTATTTATATTTCCTTCTACTCTTATTTTATCTTTCGAAATTTCATTTTTATATATACATACTACCCCACTTGTACAAATTGTATTTAAAATATCTGGCTTTGCATCAGGTATAATCATATCCCCTTCTACAAAAATGATTTCTTTTTTTACTCCTACTTGTTTATTAACACATAAATTTTCTTTTACTATATCTAAAACCATTTTTTACCTCCTTTAATTTATTATTTATACATATATATGTCCATTTTTTATTTTTATTACAAAAAAAGAAACCAATTTTTTTGGTTTCTTATAACATTTCCATTGATAGTTCAGTATTTTCTTCTTGAACTTTAGCTGTCCTTCTTTTTCTTGTTTCTACTGGTGGTGGAATAAGTGGGCTGTATGAATCTCCATCAAATACTTCCACCTCAACAGTTCTTGTTAAAATATCTGTGTAACTATATGTCACATTTCTATTATTTTCCTCGTATTTTACTACAAAAATATTTGGATAAGCTTTTTCTATTGTGGCTTCTTTTTCAAAGGATTTACTTCTACCTAAAGAACCTTTGACAATTATCTTTTGTCCTACTTTCTCTAAGATGTCAGTTTTAAGATTTGCTATGTCTGATTTACAAATCATATGCTATCACCTTCCCTTAAGATGGCTTGATTATAGCATTTTGGAGGTGATTTGTCAAAAAATGTCGAGCCTTATTGTTTTTCTGTATCTCTTTATTTTCAAGGCTTTCGTGGTTTCTTTCTTCTTGTTTTACAGTTGTGTTACTTTTGTGTTACAAAAATATTACAAACAGTTTATTTGCTCATTTTTCCGTTTGCTCCAATCCCACTTATACCATTTTTTCCGTCTCTTAATTCTTCTTCTATATCATCAATTGTTATATACTGATATTTATCTGTTAGTGCTATTTTTTTTGCAATAACTAATGGGTCTAAAAAATCTATTAAAATTCTTGCAGGTGATGATGCAAAATTTGCTCCTGCTGAAATAATAGCTTCAAAATAGCTCTGGCATGCTCCTGCAATTATTACTAAGTTTTTATTAAAATTTTCGTCATATCTTCTTGCTTCTCTTACTGTTTCTACAAAATATTTTGAATTTTTATAATTATATATATCATAGTAATCTCTACCTTTTTTTATCATTCCATCATGACCTGTTATTACTAGAATATCTGGATCATATTTTTGAAGAAGTCCATAAACTACTTTTGGTTGCTTATATTCTGGAATGTTTTTTACTATTGCATCTAATTTTAATTTTTTATAATATTGGTAAGATTTTTCACTATATTTTCTATCTCCATCTAAATGAAGAATTTTTCCTGTTCTTATTTTTGCTTCCAACCATTTTACCACCTCAATTATATTCTATGTCGAATTTTGTATAAAAGTGAAAAAAGATAAGAAGCTAAAAAATATTTTATATCATATTTACTTTCTTATAATAATACTTTCAAAAAATCTCTCTTGAAATTCAGTTAAAGCTCTAATAGCATCATCAGAATAATCTTTTTCTTCTGGTACTATAATAAGTTTATCATCATTATCATTAGTTCTATGTATTACTGCTATACATTTTCCTTTAAATTCATTAATTGGTTCAAATACACCTAGTACATAGCAATCAAGTTCTTCTCCATCAGAGCTTGTAGTATTTGGAACATATCCATAATTAACTGGATATATAAATCCATATTTTGGGTGTTTTGACCCCATTGGTCTATCCATCTTTACCTCTAACATTTTACCAATATATGATTTTGGCTGAAGCATAATTTTACCTCCGTATTTTATATTTGTTCATATCTTAATACATTTATTCATATATGTCAAAATCTAATAATTTCATTTTATTGTTTTATATATTTATTTAATTTTTTATTACAAATACAAGTATTACTATAGTACTAAAAAAGATAAGAAGCTTAAAATTACTTCTTACCTTTCAAATTACTATATTTTAATTTTGTTGCCATTCCTCCTCTTATGTGTCTTTCTGCTTTATTTTCTTCTAATATAATTCTTACTTCTTTTGCTAAACTTGGATTTATCTTCATTAGTCTTTCTGATACATCTTTATGTACTGTAGATTTTGATATTCCAAATCTTTTTGCAGCTCCCCTTACTGTATCTTTTGAATCTATAATATAATGTGCTAATGTAATTGCACGGTTTTCTATGAAATTTTTATTTCCTAGAGTAGTTCTTATATTATGTTTTTGCTTCATAAAGAAAAACCTCCTTATTGCAAATGCTTTTGTTTAATTGTATTCTTATAGAGGTTTTATTAGAACTTTTAATAAAAATTCATTTTTAACACTTTATTTTATTCTAAATCTGAAGCTTGTCTTGCATTATGATAAATTTTATCTAAAAATTCATCTGGATATGCGTTATCTAAAAATACATCTATACTATTTTTAGGAGGTATGTTATTTAATCTTTCTTGCTGCCTTGTTACTGCCATAGAAGATATTAAAATATCATATAGCATAAAAATTGCAAAAAATATTGTAATAATTCTTATGCTTTTTTTGTATATTAATGGTTCTAATTGATTAAAAAATGGATAAATAATTTTTAAAAACATTACACCAATTAATCCCCAATATACACAGTATAAAAGACATGTTCTTCCATTTAAATTAAAGAAAAATTTTGAATAATCCCAAGAAACAGTGCCCCATATTAATTCTTGAAAAAATGAGAATAAATATTCTACTGCTCCTCCCATAAGCATACCATAGAAAAATATTTGCTTTGGTTCTTTTATTTTTGAAGCAAGTAAGTAATATGCTACAGCCCCCATTCCATAAACTTGTATAAATGGTCCATATATTAAACCTTGTCTTATTTCTATACTTCTTGTAAATACTAAGACATACAGCATTTCTATAAAAAATCCAAATACACTACCTATTACAAATATCCAAAATATTTTAATTAAAAAATCAATTATTTTTTTCATATATTTCTCCATTTTATTTATTGTTTTTTATTATTTCAGGATAGATTATATTTACAAATATTATAACAAACAAAATTCCTATTGCAAACCCTGCTATTACATCACTTGGATAATGTACTCTTAAATAAATTCTACTAATACCTATTAATATAGGAATTATTGTAAGAATTATGCATGAAATATTTCTTACTATTTTATTTTTTACATTTTTATATATCAAATATATTGCAAATCCATAAAAAATCACATTATTTACAGTATGTGCTGATGGAAAGCTATATCCTTCTTGCATAACAATCATCTCTGAAAATGGTGGCCTTGGTCTTTTTACTATATATTTTATTGCAAAACAAAAAAATGCTCCAAGACCTAAATTCAATATCATTCCTAATGCAAATTTTTCTTTTTTGTAAATTACTAAACATGTAAGTACTGTTATCATTATTCCAGCAATCCCAATTACTCCTCCAAACTCTGTAATTAAAGTCATTATATATGTCATTTTTAAACTAGAAAATGATTTTATAAAATTATATATTGAATTATCTAACCAATATATATTATTTGTCATAATTAAAATATATATTACTAAAAATATTAATATACAAAAACTAATTACTATCCATTTTAAGTATTTATTTCCTTTTTTCTTTTCTTCTGTTTTTTCATTCATTTTTTCTTCTTTACTTTCTCCTTGTCTTTACTTTATTATATCTTTTACAACTTCTCCTGCAATTATCATTCCAGCTACTGATGTAACAAATGGAACACTTCCGAAGAGTTTTTCCTTCTTTCTTTTTTGGTTTTTCTTTTGAATATACAACTTTTAAATTTTTTATTCCAATATTTTTTAATTCTTTTCTCATGATTTTTGCAAGTGGACAACTTTCAGTATCATATATATCTGACACTTCAAATTTTGTAG
>CALXCM010000028.1 GCA_944386785.1 uncultured Clostridia bacterium
TAAGTTTATAAGAGAAAAAGTAACAGATAATACTAGTGAGTTTATAGATAAAACAATATCTAATTGGCTAGAAAAAATAGATAATGACCAAAAAGAAAAATTTGTTAATACATTATATGAAATTTTGGTTGCAACAAATTTAAAAACATTATCTGAAATAGGAAACAATTGGTTTGATAGTGCAAAATCAATGGTAAAATCATATCAAAATCTAGATTCTGAAAGTAAACAAATGCTAAATAAAACATTGAGTTTGCTTTTAAAGATAGGAAGAAACAATATATTTAAATAACTCTGTTGCAAAATTATGTAAATTGTGCTAATATATATTTCATAGGTTAATAATTTTTATTTGTCAAAATAGCAATTGCTATTTTATGCTTAACATTAGGAAAACTAGACAAAAGACAAGGAGGGTAAAAATGTTAACAGGCAAAGAGACTTTAAAAGAGCTAGTAGAGAAGGGAGAATTGAGTTTAGGAAAAACCATAAGATTAAAACGGGATTCTATAAAAGAAATCTTAAGTAGAAGAAAAGAAAATGGATATAAAGACCAAAAATTTTCTAATAAAGAGATAGATTTCTTTGAATGGATCTATGTTGGGTCAGAAAATGGATATGCAGAATTTATTTTAAAATTAGACCTTAATAATTCAAAATATTTTGATTTGTTCTTAAAAGGAGCAAGAGGTTATTTGAATAAATCTACAGAACTAAATAAGATTTCCTTAATTGCTAAGACTAGTGGAGTTGAAGTTAGATCAACTACTATTTGCGATATAAATAAAATTGCAAACATAGTTGTAGATTCTGATGGAACAGTTCACTTAAAAAACAGCAAAGATGATTTAAATTTAATTTCATCATCAAGAGTAAAAAGTTATCATATTTTTGATGGCAAAGAATTTTCACCATCTAGTTTTCTAGAAAATAAAGTTGAACTTTTAGGAAAAAGAATTGTAGCGACTAATTATATGTACAAAAAAAGTTCGCTAAAAGAAGTACCAGAGGTCGTAAAAAACATTATTTTTCTAGATGATGTATTTTATTGGTTAGATGTAGAAACACAATATATGTATAATGAAGCTTTATATTATTGTGTATTAGGTGTAATCGATGGAATAGCAAATGTTGGCGGAGATTTGTTTCATTCAAGTGGATGTGAGTATACAGGAAAACTTGCAGTAAGACCATTTGGAAAAATTAGAGAGAATCTAACACTAGATGATATTGGAGCTATAATTTAACATTTTATTAACCTATATTTAGCATAATCTAATTGATTATGCTTTTTTTATAGTATAGAAAAAATATTTGTGATATAATAATTTTGTATTGAAATATATATAGAAAAAGGGGGATAATCCTATGAAAAACAAAAAGATATTAATTGGAATAATAGCTGTTATAGTAGTTTTAGTAATCGGAATAGTAATAACTGTTTTTGTTTTAAAAAATGGGGATCAAGAAAAAGCAAAAAATACACTTATAGATTTTTTTGCATTAATAGAAAAACAAGACTATGAAGGAATGTATCAAAAAACAATAGATATGAACATGAGTGAAGATGACTTTATATCAAGAAATAAAAATATTTATCAAGGAATAGATGCTGCAAATATTAAAATAGATGTAACTTCTGTAAATTTAGAAGATGGAAAATACAAAATAAAATATCACGAAAAAATGGATACATCAGCTGGAACTATTGAGTTTGATAATGTGGCAGATTTAAAAAAGCAAGATGGTGAATTTAAAATATATTGGGATGACAGCTATATTTTCCCTAATTTAGGAGCAGATGATAAAGTAAGAGTATCAACTGTTAAATCAACAAGAGGAAGTATATTAGATAGAAATGGTGTTGAATTAGCAAAAGATGGAGAAATTTCTGTGGTTGGTCTAGTCCCAGGAAAATTAGGAGATAAAAAGCAAGAAAACATTTCTAAAGTATCAGAACTTACAGGAGTACCAGTTGAATATATAAATAGCCAGTTATCTCAAAGCTGGGTTACAGATGATACTTTTGTACCTGTTAAAAAATTAAAAGCAACTGAAAGTGAATTAGAAAATAGCCTTTTAGAAATACCAGGAGTACAAGTAAATAAAGTAGATGGAAGGGTATATTCTTTAGGAGAAGAAGCTGCACATCTAGTTGGATATGTTCAATCAGTTACAGCAGAAGATTTAGAAAAACATCAAGGTGAAGGTTATACTTCTACTAGTGTAATTGGAAAATCTGGACTAGAATTGGTTTATGAAGATACATTAATGGGAATTAATGGAACTGAAATATATATTACAGACTCTAAAGGAAACAAAATTCAAGAACTTGCAAAACAGGATAAAAAAGATGGAGAAAACATAACACTTACAATAGATAGTTCACTTCAAAAGCAAGTCTATAACCAAATGAAAAATGATAAAGGGTTATTTGTAATAATGGAGCCTAAAACAGGAGAATTGTTAGCATTAGTAAGTACACCTTCATTTGATTCAAATGATTTTACAGTAGGATTATCTCAAGAAAAATGGGATGAACTAAATAATGATGAAGCAAATCCGCTATACAATAGATTTATACAAAAATATTGCCCAGGTTCAACATTTAAAGCAGTAACAGGAGCAATTGGACTAACAACAGGAGATATTGATCCAAATAAAGATTATGGATATCAAGGAACAAGTTGGCAAAAAGATAGCTCATGGGGAAATTATTATGTTACAACTCTAACAGGATATAATGGGCCAAAAAATTTACTAAACGGAATAATCCATTCAGATAATATATATTTTGCAATGTCAGCTTTAAATATAGGTGCAGATAAATTTGCAGAATCTTTAAACAAATTAGGATTTAATGAAAGTTTAGATTTTCCACTTTCTCTTGCAAAATCACAATACGCAGTAGATAATGGAAACAAAATAGAAGGAGAAACTAGGCTTGCTGATACAGGATATGGTCAAGGAAGTTTGCTTGTAAATCCAATTCATATGGCATCAATTTATTCTGGTTTTGCAAATGAAGGAAACATGATAAAACCAATATTACTTGCAAATGAAGAAAAATCACAGGTTTGGAAAGAAAATGTATTTACTGTAGATGCTGCAAATACAATTAAAGAAGATTTAATACAAACAATAGAAAATGTAAATGGAAATGCTAAAGATATGAAAATTGAAGGACTTACAATAGCACGGAAAAACAGGAACAGCAGAACTTAAAACATCAAGTGAGGATACAAAAAGCCGGAACATTAGGATGGTTTGATTGTTTTACAGTAGATAGACAAGATGGAGAAAATATGTTAATTATAAGCATGGTAGAAAATGTTCAAGATAATCAAGAAGGTGGAAGCCACTATTTAATTAGTAAAATTAGAACATTATTTGAATAAGAAAATTTGAAGTAAGAAATATATTCTTACTTCTTTTTTATATTAAAGTCGAATACTGTCGTATATTGCGATGAAAAGTTCTTTACAAAGATAAGATTTTGTATTAATATATTTTTATAAAAATTATTCATATTTTTTTGTTCAAACCCATTTTTTCAAAAACTATTTCCTAATTCAAAAGAAAAAATTAAAATAAAAAACTAAATAAATAACTCTTTTATATTTTACTACAAGAGAAATATTGATTTATAATTTAAAATATGCTAAAATAAGGAGGAATAAAATGGAGAAAGTAAAAATATTTACAAAAGAAATGTACAATTTAGCAAAAGTAGAGTTTCCTTGGTTAAATAAAACCACATATGGACTAGCAGAAGAACAAGCTAAATATAGTCTCAATGAAAAAGTACCATATCAGATACATGATAAAACCTTTAAAATAATATTAGAAGATAAGAAAATTGCTGCTGACTTTATAAATAAAGCATTAAAACTAAAAAACAATAAATTAAATTCAGAAGATTTGATAAAAGAAAAAACAGAATATATAACATCAAGGTTTAGGAAAAAAGAAGTAGATGTTTTATATAGACTAAAAGAACGAAAAGTATATTTTCTAATAGAACATCAAAGTACAATAGAGTATTTAATGCCATATAGAATATTAGAATATCAAATTGAAATAATGAGGAATGCCATGATGGATTATGCAGAAAGCAAAATCAAGAAAATTCCAAAAGTAATTGCAATAGTAATATATACAGGAAAAAGAAAATGGAATGTAGAAGAAGATATCAAAAATATGCAAGAAGATTTTGAAACAGAAGCAGAAACTCTAGGAATATATAATTTTTTAGATATAAATAAGTTTAACAAAGATAACTTATTGGAGATGGATAATTTGGTATATGATATGATGTTAATAGAAAAGTCAAAAGATACAAAAGAGTTAGAAGAAAATATCAACAGGATAATAAAAGAAATAAAAGATAGCAAAGAAATAATGGAAAGAATTATAAAATTGATTATGTTACCAACTTTTGGTAAAGCCAAAGTTATAAATTTAATCGAAAAATTATATAAAAAAGAAGGAAGTGATAATATGCTACAGGTAACAAGAATGTTAAACAGAGAGTTGAAGTTAAGACATAATGAGGGGGTTAAAGAAGGCCTTTTAAGAGTTGCTAAAAAGCTACTAAAAAAGAATGTAGATATTTCAGAAATCAAAGAATTAACTGGATTATCAGAAGAGGAAATACAAAAAATTAAATAAAAAATAAAAAAAGAATTTAAATATAAATATCTATTTAAATTCTTTTTTATATTATTGCAAGTTTTGTCGAAAACTTCCCATAATTCGACAAAACTTCTATTTTTTTGCTATTGGAAAATAATGTAAAACAAACTATAATAAATAAGAACAAAGGAGGAATGAAATGGAGTCAAAATATTATGAAAATATTAAAACTTTGATTTTTAAAATCACAGAAGAAATTGATGAACACACATCACAAAAGATAAGGGGGAAAGCAGATTATGAAATTAAAAGATATATGCCTAAAAAAATTATATTTGATTTTGATAGTGTTACTTTCATGGATAGTGCCGGAATAGGTCTAATTATAGGGAGATATAAATTAGCAAATATTATTGGCGCAAAAGTAGAACTTCAAAATTTAAATAATAGTATCAGAAAAATTTTTGATATGAGTGGAATACTTAAGTTAATTCCTGAAACAAAAGAAGAAGACATATTACCTAAAATAGGTGCATAAAAATTTAAGATAGGAGTTTTAAATATGAATGAAATTGTAGATAATGAAATGAAGCTAGAATTTATAAGCAAATCAAACAATGAAGCATTTGCAAGAATTGCAGTTGCAGCATTTGCTTCACAATTAGATCCTAGCATAGAAGAATTAGCAGACATAAAAACAGCTGTATCAGAAGCTGTTACAAATAGCATTATACATGGGTATGATAACAAAATGGGAATTGTAAAGTTAAAAGGAAAAATAATAAAAAACAAACTTATAATTGAAATTTCTGATAACGGAAAAGGAATAGAAGATATAGAAATGGCAAAAGAGCCTTTATATACAACAAAACCAAACTTAGAAAGATCTGGAATGGGATTTACGATTATGGAAAGTTTCATGGATAATATAAAAATTGAATCAATAGTTGGTTTAGGAACAAAAGTAATTATGGAAAAAACAATAAAGCCCAAAATAGAAAGAAATAAAGAGGAGTTTGAAATATTAAATAAATAATAAAGTGTTAAGTGAGGGTAAAAAATGTACGAAAATAGTATAGAAGCTATAAAAAAAGCCCAAACACGGAGATAAAGTAGAACTAGAAAAATTAATAAAAAGCAACAATGGTCTTATATGGAGTATTGTAAGAAGATTTAATGGAAGAGGATATGAAATAGAAGATTTATACCAAATAGGTTGTATGGGCTTTATTAAAGCAATAAAAAAGTTTGATACAAATTTTGAAGTAAAACTTTCGACTTATGCTGTGCCATATATGATAGGAGAAATAAAAAGATATATAAGAGATGATGGAATAATAAAAGTAAGTAGAAGCATTAAAGAATTAGGAACAAAAATTGCAGAAATAAAGAAGGAATATTTAAGAAAAAAAGGAATAGAAATAACTTTAGAGGAAATATCAAAAGAATTAAAGATTTCAAAAGAAGATGTAATTTTAGCAGAAGAAGCAGCAAAAAAGCCAAAGTCAATAGAAAATGACGTATATGTAAATTCTAAAGACGGTAAAACTATAAGTGTTTTAGATAAAATTTCTAATAATAAAAATGAAGAAGAGATGATAATAACAAAGCTTACTCTAAAAGATTTAATCTCTAGCTTAAATAAAAGAGAAAAAGAAATAATATTACTTAGATTTTATAAAGATAAAACACAAACAGAAGTAGCAAAAATTTTAGGAATTACTCAAGTACAAGTATCAAGATTAGAAAGAAAAATATTAGGAAATATGAGGGCAAAAATGGTATTATAAAGGAGGTAAATTTCTATGAAAAAAATTATAATATATTTACTATCCTTTATAATTATTTGCTTTATAATTCCTGCTCTTCTTACAAAACAAAATATTAGTTCAGGAGCAGACATAAATGAAACAGATAAAGAAAGCAAGCACATAGAAGAAAATATAAAAGAATATAACTATAATAAATATGGAACAATTAAATTATTGCATCAAGATACAGGCAATGTAGAAGAAGTGAAATTAGATGAATATCTTTGTAATGTGGTTTCAGGAGAGATGCCAGCAGATTTTGATATAGAAGCTCTAAAAGCACAAGCTGTAGTTGCAAGAACATATACAATATATAAAGTTCAAAACAAAAAACACGAAAATGCTGATATTTGCGACAACTCTTCATGTTGCCAAGCTTGGATATCAAAAGAAGATAGATTAAATAAATGGGATGAAGGGAAAAGACAAAGTAATTGGGAGAAAATACAAAAAGCTGTATATGAAACTTCTGGAAAAATAATTACATATGATAATAAACCAATAAATGCATTTTTTCACTCAAATAGTGGCGGAACAACAGAATTACCAGTAAATGTTTGGGGTGGAGGAACAGATCTTCCATATTTGCAAGTTGTAGAAACTTCAGGAGAAGATGGATATACACAATATAGTTCAGAAGTAGAATTTACAAATGAGGAATTATTAGAAAAATTAAGGGGAACTTATCAAGATATTACTATTGATTTTAATAACAATGAAGATATTAAAATATTAGAATACACAAATAGCCGGAAGAGTAAAAACAGTGAAATTTGGAAATCATGAAATATCAGGGACAGAAGCAAGAAGCATTTTTGGATTAAAATCAACAAATTTTGAAATAATAAAAGAAGAAGGAAAAATAAAATTTAAAGTTATAGGTTTTGGTCATGGAGTAGGAATGAGCCAAACAGGAGCAGACAGTATGGCAAAACAAGGAGCAAACTATGAAGATATAATTAAGCATTTTTATGTTGGTGTGGAAATAAAAGAAATAAATTCCATTTAATATGTATAATCTTCTAAATTTGGGAAATACTTAAAAATATATAAATAAAGTATTTTTAAGGAGGATTATATGAGAAGAGAAGAAAGAAGAAAAAATTTACAAAAAAAATCTTTTAGTGATAAAATGATAATTTACTGTTCTGTAGGAGTTGCAATACTTACTGCTATTTTAATAGGCCTTTTAATATATAGTAAAAATTTAAGTAATGATATACAAAATAATGTGGTGGATTTAGAAGAATTAGCAAATACAACAAATAATAATGTAAATCAAAATACGGAAAGTGCAAGTACTGAAATCCGGAAAAAGTGTAGAAGAGTCTGAAAATGAAATGAATAATAATACAAACCAAAATGTAGCAAATGCAAATACTGAAACAAAAGGAATAACAGAAAACATTTCAAATACAAATTCTAGTTCTAAAAATCAAAAAGAAAGTGAAACTAAAAATAATGAAGTAGCAAATGAAGCAAATACTAAAACAAGCAAAGAAGAAGTAAAAGAACTAAGTTTTGAAATGCCAGTAGAAGGTGAAATTGCAAAGCCTTATGCAAGAGACAATTTGGTTTATTCAAATACTTTAGAAGAATGGACTACACATTTAGGAATTGATATTAAAGCTGATAAAACAACTGTTGTAAAAGCTTCAGAAGCGGGAACAATAAAGTCAATAAAAAATGATCCAAGATATGGCCTTACAATTGTAATAGAACATAATGAAGAATATCAAACAGTATATTCAAATCTTCTAAGTTCTGAATTTGTTGTAGAAGGAGAAGAAGTAGAAAAAGGTCAATCTATAGGAACTGTTGGAAACACTGCATCATTTGAGATTGCAGATGAACCACATCTTCATTTTGAAATATTAAAAAATTCAATTGAAGAAGATCCAAGTATTTATTTAAAGTAAGCTTGTTCATATTAGAACAAGCTTTTTATATATTTTTATAAAAAAATCAAAAATATGTTTGACATTTTTTTGTTTGTATGATAAGATGTGTTCAGATTAAAAACGGGAGTGATGAAATATGGCAAAAAGAAAAAAACCTGAATTAAATAAAAGAGAAAAATCAATACTTAAATTTATCGAAAAACAAATAATGACTCAAGGATATCCACCATCAGTAAGAGAAATTGGTAAAGCTGTTGGTTTAAGTTCAACTGCAACAGTGCATGGATATTTAGCAAAACTAGAAGAAAAAGGATATATCAAAAAACAAGATAAAAAAGGAAGAACATTAAGATTATTAAAAGGTGGTTCTGGAGAGAAAAAGAAAACTTCTAGTAAAGATTTTTACACTCAAAGAGAATTAGTAGAAGTTCCAATTATAGGGAAAATAACTGCTGGAGAACCAATACTTGCTGTTGAAAATGTAACAGATACATTTCCAATTCCTATTGATTTTGTTGGAAACTCAGAAAGTTTTATGCTTACTGTTAGAGGAGAAAGTATGATAGAAGCAGGTATTTTAGATGGAGACTATATTTTAGTTAAAAAACAAAATACAGCAAACAATGGAGAAATTGTAGTTGCATTAATTGGAGATGAAGCAACAGTAAAAACATTCTATAAAGAAAAAGACCATATTAGACTTCAACCAGAAAATAGTACAATGGATCCAATAATTGTACCAAACTGTGAGATTTTAGGAAAAGTTGCAGGAGTATTTAGAAAAATGTAAATTTTGTGTGAACAATTAAAAATAAATATTGACAAGATGACACCGTGTCACATATAATGTGATATGGTGTTATTTAATTTGAAAAAGGAGGAAAAATATGCTAAAAGTACTAAGAAATTTAAAAAAATCATGGCTTGCAGTAATAATTATAGTAATACTTCTTTGTATTCAAGCAACAACAGATTTAGCACTACCAGATTATACATCAAAAATTGTAAATGAAGGAATACAATCAGGTGGTATTGTAAAGACACTTCCAGAAATAATTTCTAAAAAAGATATGGATACAATGTTAATTTTTACTGATAAAGATGATGAAATTTTATCAAATTACAACTTATTGAGTGAAAATAAAAGTAACTATGATGAAAAAATCTTAAACAAATATTTTGGAAATGACTATCAAGCAGAAGAAAACACATTATATATTTTAAATGATATTAGCAAAGAAAAAGAGGACGAATTATCTAAGATTGTTATTAATCCATTAATGGAAATGACAACAATAACAAATGAAGAAACAGCAGGAAAAATAAAAGGAAAACTTTTGGAAAATATACCTCAATCACAAAGGCCATATATCGAAAATATGGATTTAGTAGAAATAATAAAATTGATGCCAAAAGAGCAAAAAGATTTACTTCTTGGTGAATTTACTAAACAAATAGATGAAATGAGTGATTCTATAAAAGAACAAGCAGTAGTAACATCTATAAAACAAGTATATAAAAATGCTGGAGCAGATACAGATAAAATTCAAAATGATTATATTTTTAAAACAGGTATGCAAATGCTTGGAATTGCTTTAGTTACTATGATATGTGCGGTATCAATTATGCTTTTATCATCAAGAGTTGCTGCAAAACTTGGAAAAACTTTAAGAGACAAAGTGTTTAAAAAAGTTATTAGTTTTTCAAATGAAGAATTAAATAAATTTTCAACAGCATCTTTAATTACGCGTAGTACAAACGATATTCAACAAATACAACAATTAATAACTCTTTTATTTAGAGTAGTAGTATATGCACCAATAATAGGAGTTGGAGGCTTTGTAAAAGTATTAACAAGCACAGATAACTCTATGGCTTGGATAATTGGAATTGCAATAATTGCAATACTATTTATAGTAGGAACATTATTTATAATTGCAATGCCTAAATTCAAAAAATTACAAGACTTAATAGACAAATTAAATGAAGTTTCAAGAGAAATTTTAACAGGTATACCAGTTATTAGAGCATTTAATAAAGAAAAGAAAGAAGAAGCAAGATTTGAGGTTGCCAATAAAGATTTAATGAAAACAAATATATTTGTAAACAGAGCAATGTCAATGATGATGCCACTATTAATGCTTATCATGAACTCTATTATGATACTTATTGTTTGGGTTGGAGGTCATAATGTAGATCAAGGTGTAATGCAAGTAGGAGATATGATGGCATTTATCCAATATACAATGCAAATAGTAATGGCATTTTTAATGATTTCTATGATTTCAATAATGCTACCAAGAGCTGCAGTTTCAGCAAGAAGAATAAATGAAGTAATAGATTGTGTACCTAGCATACAAGATAAAAAAGAACTTAAAAAATTCGATCCAAATAAAAAGGGATTAGTTGAATTTAAAAATGTTTCATTTAGATATCCTGATGCAGACACAGAAATATTAGAAGATATAAACTTTACAGCAGAACCAGGAAAAACAACAGCAATTATTGGAAGCACAGGAAGTGGAAAATCAACTGTTGTAAATTTAATACCAAGATTTTATGATGTAACAGGTGGAGAACTTTTAATAGATGGTGTTAATGTAAAAGATGTATCACAAAAAGACTTAAGAGATATAATAGGTTTCGTACCACAAAAAGGAATACTATTTTCAGGAACAATAGAATCAAATATAAAATATTCAGATGAAAATATGTCTGATGAGCAAATGGTAAAAGCAGCTAAAATTGCTCAAGCAACTGAATTTATAGAAGCAAAAGAAAATGAATATAAAGACCCAATTGCACAAGGTGGAAGTAATGTTTCTGGTGGTCAAAAACAAAGATTATCAATTGCAAGAGCTATTGCAAAAGACCCAGAAATATTTGTATTTGATGATAGTTTTTCAGCATTAGACTTTAAGACAGATAGTAAATTAAGAGAGGCTTTAGCAAAAAATACAGAAAATAAAACAGTAATAATTGTAGCACAAAGAATAAGTACTATCTTAAATGCAGATAAAATCATTGTATTAGAAGAAGGTAAAATGGTAGGTGTAGGTACTCATGAAGAATTAATGAAAAATAATGAAACATATAGACAAATTGCCTTATCACAATTATCTCAAGATGAATTAGACAAGAAAGGAGGTAATTAGTATGCCAGGAGGACCAATGGGAGGCCCAAGAAGAGGCCAAACTACAGCAAAAGCAAAAGATTTTAAAAATACAACAAAAAAACTTATAAAATCATATTTAGCAAAATATAAATTACCAATTATTATTGTAATAATATTTGCAATAGGAAGTACAATTTTTACAATTGTAGGACCAAAAATATTAGGAAATGCAACAACAGAAATTTTTAATGGTTTAGTCAGTAAAATAAGTGGAGGAGCAGGAATTGACTTTGGAAAAGTAGGTATGATTTGTTTAGGACTACTTGGATTATATGCAATAAGTGCATTATTTGCATTTGTTCAAAGATTTGTCATGACAAATGTAACGCAAAAAATAACATATAAATTAAGAAATGATGTTGCAATTAAAATAAACAAACTACCTATGAGATATTTTGATAAAAAAACAAATGGAGAAGTTTTATCAATAATCACAAATGATATTGATACATTAAGTATGAACTTGAACCAAAGTATTACAGAAATTATAACATCTATTTGTACAATTATTGGGATTTTAGTTATGATGTTATCAATAAGTTGGCAGATGACATTAATTTCACTTATAATACTTCCAATTGCAGGAATACTTGTATCATTTATAGTAAGAAAATCACAAAAATACTTTATAAGACAACAAGACTATTTAGGACATGTAAATGGACAAGTAGAAGAAATTTATAGTGGATTAAATATAGTAAAAGTATTTAATGCAGAAGGAAAAGTTACAAACGACTTTGAAAAAGCAAATAATGAGCTATATCATTCAGGGTGGAAATCACAATTCCTATCTGGCCTTATGTTTCCTGTTATGAACTTTATATCAAATGTAGGATATGTAGCAGTAGCAGTTGCAGGCGGATACTTAGCAATTCAAGGAACAATTACAGTAGGAAATATTCAAAGTTTTATACAATATAACAAACAATTTACTCAACCTATAAACCAACTTGCTCAAATTTCTAATATGCTTCAAGCAATGATTGCAGCAGCAGAAAGAATATTTGAATTCCTAGAAGAAAAAGAAGAAAAAGTCACTACAAAAGGGAATATAGATACATCAAAATTAAAAGGAAATGTAGAATTCAAACATGTCAAATTCGGATATGATGAAGGCAAAACAATTATAAATGACTTTAACGCAAGTGTACATGAAGGACAAAAAATTGCAATTGTGGGACCAACAGGAGCTCGGAAAAACTACAATGGTAAAACTACTTATGAGATTTTATGATGTAACTTCTGGAGAAATTGATGTAGATAAACACAATGTAAAAGACTTTGACAGAGGAGAACTTCGTAAAATGTTTGGTATGGTACTTCAAGATACATGGCTTTTTGGAGGAACTGTAAAAGAAAATATTAAATATAGTAAAGAAGATGCAACAGATGCAGAAGTAATAGAAGCTGCAAAAGCTGCACATGTTCATCATTTTATAAAAACACTTCCAAATGGATATAATTCTGTAATTAACGAAGAATCAAGCAATATTTCAGCAGGTCAAAAACAATTATTAACTATTGCAAGAGTAATTTTAGCAAATCCAAAAATACTAATATTAGATGAAGCAACTTCTTCAATAGATACAAGAACGGAAATACAAATTCAATCTGCAATGGATAATTTAATGAAAGGTAGAACAAGTTTTATAATTGCACATAGATTATCAACAATTAAAAATGCAGATTTAATTTTAGTAATGAATCATGGAGATATTGTAGAGCAAGGGACTCATGAAGAATTACTTTCAAAAAATGGGTTTTATGCTGATTTATATAATTCTCAATTTGACGAGCTTTGAGGGAGGAAAAATAAAGTATGTGATAATTTATAATCATATGCTTTATTTTTATAAAAAAGAGTTATCCTATTGACAATAAAACGCATGTTTGATAAGATTAGCAAAGGATGTGATATTATGAAAAACTTTGAAGTCTTAGATACAAGAATAAACTATTATAACCAAGGTGATGAAGACTACATATCCTTAACAGATATGCTAAAATCAAAAGATGGTGAATTCTTTATTTCTGATTGGTTGAGAAATAGAAATACAATTGAATTTTTAGGAATATGGGAAGAATTGCATAATCCTAATTTTAATTATGGCGAATTCGCCATAATTAAAAGTCAAGCAGGTTTAAATAGTTATAAAATAAGTGT
>CALXCM010000029.1 GCA_944386785.1 uncultured Clostridia bacterium
AAAAGCAGAAGAAAAAAGAGGGAAAATAATATAAAATAATTTATTAAAAAAAATAGAAAAAATTAAAAAAAAAACAAACAAAAAACAAGAAAAAATTTACAATTAAATATTAATAATTGTAAAAATTAAAGAAACAAAATATTCAAAATAAATATTATTAAAATTTTTTTATTTAAAATATTTTTTAAAAAAATAAAAATAAATAATAAAAAATTAAAACAAAAAAATATAAAAAATAAATTTAAAATAATTAATAAAATTAAAAATATAAAAAAATAAAATAAAAATAATTAATAAAGTTAAAAAATAATAAAAAATATTAAATAATTTATTTTAAATTAATTTTAAATAAGATAAAAAATAAAAAATAATTAATAATATTTATAAAATAAAATAATTATTTAAAAATAATAGAAAAAATAATTTAAAAAATAAACTTCAAAAAGAATTTTTAAATTTTAAAATAATGAATCAAATAAAAAACTATAATTTTAATTATTACATAGTTAACGATTTATTCATAAAGATAGTTATTTTTACTAATAAAAATTAAAATTAAATTAATACATAAACCTAGGCATTAGTAAAAAAGAAAGAATTATTGATAATTTTTTAAAAAGCGAAAAAAGATTTACATAAGATTAAATAATGCGAATATAAAATTAATAAAATAAGTAAAGTAAAATATAAAAAATCAAAAAACATATAAAAAATGATTAATAATTCTAATAAGAATTTTAGTAAAAAAATAGAAAAATTTAAATAATTAAAAAATAATAAAAAACAATTTAAAGAATTAATTTAATTTAAAATAAAAAATAAATAAATTAATTAATTTAAATAAAATAATAAAAAATAATAAAAAAATTAATTAATAAAAAACAAAAAAATAATAATAAACAAAAAATAAATATAAAAAATATTAAAAAAAATAAAAGAAAGAAGGAATTAAAATGGAAATAAATAATTTAGAAAAAAATAATGATTTAGAATTAGAAAATAATTTAGAAAAAGAAAATCCAGTTCAAAATTTTTTAGAAAGTACTTTAGGAAAAACAATAAATGCAGCAGTTGATATTGGAATAAGAGCATTATTACCAGATTTTATAGATGAACAAATTATAAATATAAAAGATAATTTATTAGAATATGGTTTAAAAGATGGAATTAGCAAAACTATAGATGATGCTATTAATTTAGGTAAAAGTGCAATAGGTATATTTACAGGAGATTTTGAAAATTTATCTCAAATGCAAAGTGCAGTAGAAACAGGTGGATTATTAGATGGTATTTCTACATTGCTAGATACTGTTGTTGGAAAAGTGGCTAATAAAGGTTTAATTGATGGAAATATTGCTAATATAATAATGCAAGGAAAAGATGTAATTTTAAATAATGTAGAAAGTAATATAGAAAATGCTTTTACAAAACAATATGAGAATTTAGAAAATATGGACAAGTATATAAATAATTGGAAAGAAAGTTTTGAAAAGAAAGATTTTGAAAAAATGGAAAAAGAATATCAAAAATTAGAAGAGCAATTAAAAGATATAGCACCACTTACTAAAACAATAGAAGAAGCGAAAACAATAGAAATGTTACATAATTTAATAAAAAACAATGGACAAGATTTTAATTTATCAAAAGAGCAATTAGAATTAGTAGGAAAACTAAAATAGAAGGAGAAATAACTATATGGAAATTGAAAAAGAATTTAAAATATTGAAGCCTACAAATGATATTGTATTCCAAATGTTATTTTCAACTGTAAATATAGAAATAACAAAAGGCTTAATATCAGCATTATTAGAAAGAAAAATAGATAATTTAGAATTAGATTTAAATAAACAATTACAAGGCGACGAAATAGATGATAAAATAGGAATAGTAGATTTAAGAGCCAAAATAGATAATAACATAGAATGTGAAATAGAAATGCAGATGATTTATTCTAAACACTTTATACCTAGATTATTATATTATTGGTCTAAGCTATATTCTAATCAATTGAAAAGAGGAAAAAACTATGAATCATTAAATAAAACAATAAGCATAGCAATTATAAATGAAGACATACCTCAATTAAAAGATATGCCATCACATACAAAGTGGCAATTAAGAGAAAATGAAAATCATAGAAAAATATTGACAGATAAGTTAGAGTTACATATAATAGAAATAAGAAAGGCAATTAAAGAATATAAAAATAATAAACAAAATGAAAGATTACAATGGATGATGTTTTTAAATGATCCAGAAAGTAAGGAGGTAGATGGCATCATGGAAAATAATATAAAAATAAAAGAAGCTAAAAATACCTTAAATAATTTAAGTAAAGATGAAAAAAACCAAAGAATAGCAGAATTAAGATTAAAAAATATTCTAGATAAACAGGATATTTACGAAACAGGAATAGATAGAGGAAGAAGTTCACAAAAAGAAATTACAATTGTAGAAATGTTAAAAGCTAAAGAGCCAATAGAAAAAATAATTAAATTTACACATTCTACTAAAAAAGAAATAGAAAAAATTAAAAAAGAAAAAAATCTATAGTTAAACAAAAAGAAAGAGTAATTTTATTCTTTCTTTTTATTATCTATATATTTAGTTGTTTCAAAAGTTACTTTCATAATTTTATAAAAATAATCTATCATTTCATTAGAACTTTTGCTAAGGATTCTATTTATTTTTTGTATATCTGAATTTTCATTTATTTTACCAAATAAAATATAATCTGTTGAATTTCCAGTATAAGATACAATCCTACATAATGTTTTTATACTTAAAGAGCGTTCTCCTCTTTCAATTTGCCCTAAGAATACATCTGATATATCTATCATTTCTGAAAAGGTTTCTCTATTCATCTTTAGATCTTCTCTTATTTTTCTTATTCTTTCTCCTACTTCTAAATTATTTGGTACATTTTCTTTCATATATTAATCCTCCAACTAGTATATATTCATTATATACTAATAGCTTATAAAAACTAATATGCTAGAAGTATAAATAAAATATAAGATAAAAGCATAGAAATAATAAAAAAACTATTGAAAAATAAAAATGCTTAAAGTATAATTTAAATGTGAATTATTAGCTATTAAAAACAAGTAGAACCTTGAAAATAAAATAATCTTTGTTAGAAAAATATACTAATATATTTTTATTTAAAGGTATACTTGTCTTTAAATAGTAAATAATAACAAAAGAACAAAAATAAAACATAAAAAGAAAGAACAAAAGAAGGAGGTAAAAATGAAAGTAGATTTTAAAGAAAATAAAATCAAATCTAACAAAGAAAAAATATTAAATAAAAAAACAAAATATAATCAAAACGGTATAACACTAATCGCATTAGTTATTACGATTATTGTTCTATTAATATTAGCAGGAGTATCAATAGCAATGCTAACAGGACAAAATGGAATACTAACTCAAGCACAAAATGCTAAAAATAGGACAGAAGAAGCAAAAGAAGAAGAACAAAATAGATTAGATGAATATGAAAATAAGATAAATGAATATGCAAATGGAGTAAATTCAGGAGGTTCAGGAGAAACAACAAATACACCTAAAGTACCAAATGGATTTCACCATGTAGAAGGAACAGAAGTAGAAAGTGGATTTGTAATATCAAGTGAAGAAGGAGACGATTTAAATAATTCAAAAGGTGGAAACCAATATGTGTGGATACCAGTAGATGGAATATTAGGAGAGAATAACAAAACAGTCCAAAATGCAGTAGATGGAGAAATAATATTAGGAAGATATGTGTTTAATAGTGAAGGAAAGATAGATACAGAAAACGCAGTTATACCAGAAACATTAGGGGGAGAGTTAAAGACTGACAGAGGTTCTTCATATAGTTATACAGAGAGCTCAACAGGAAAAGGAAATACACCAGCAAAAGATATACAAGGTTTTATTAATAGTGTAAGAACAAATGGCGGATATTATATAGCAAGATTTGAGGCAAGTGAAGGACAAAACGGAAAAGCAGAAAGTAAATATAATAAAGCGGTATTCAATGATGTAACACAATCAGAAGCTTTTACAGCATGCCAAAATCTATATGCAGGAATAAATAGTGATTTAGTAAATAGTTATGCATGGGATACAGCACTATTGTTTATACAAAAATATGGACAAAATAATTATTCAAGAGAAATAGGACAATCAACAACAAGTCAAATAGCTAATACTGGAAAAAACTTATTAAAAAGTACAAATAAAGAAGATGTACAATTAAATATATATGATATGGCAGGAAATTGCTATGAATGGACAACAGAAACCTATAGTAATGCTAGCGCTCCTTGCGTCTATCGTGGAGGCAATTACGGCGATAGCAACAATTCCGCATTTTATCGTAACTCCCTTAGCACGAGCCTTAGCTCTAGTAACCTTTCTTTCCGCCCACTTTTATACATTTAGGACTGAATGCTGTGAAAACCAAAATTTTAATATGTAGAAAAGTGATTTATTGTAGAAAATTAATATTAAATGAATAATTAACGAATGGAAGATATATAAAGAAAATAAACTTAAATTATTAAACAAAAAGTTTAGTAATTTTAAGTTTATTTTTTTGTATAAAAAAGAATAAAAGAGTAAAAATAAAAAAGAGGTGTTGTTATGGAAAAATTAGAAAATGTAGATATTATTAAAAAAATATATGAGGTAGAATTTGAAAATATAGATAAAATAATTAAAAGATCTAATAAAGAAATAAAAGACTATTTAAAAACAATAAATTTAGAAAAAGTAATAGGTGAGTCTAATACTCCTAATGAATTAAGGAAAATTTTTAAAGATATAGAAGATAACTATAACATAAAAATCACAAAATACAATGAAGAAATGTATAAAAAAGGATTTATAGACGGTATAAATTTAATGATAAATTGTATAAAATAACAAACAAAAAAAGATGTTGAAAAAATCTTAAAAAACTCTAAAAAACCTTAGGGAATTAAGCAATTTCTTGCAAAAATTACTTGCAAAATTTCCTTTGTTTTAGTATAATACAAATGTAGAAAAATAAAGGAAAAGAGGAGAAACAATGGAAGAAAGACAAGAACGATTTGACGGTAAAATCATTGAAAGAGACATCGAAAAAGAAATGAGAACAGCCTACATAGATTATGCTATGAGTGTTATCGTATCTAGAGCTTTACCAGATGTAAGAGATGGTTTAAAACCTGTTCACAGAAGAATTTTGTATGCAATGTATGAAGATGGTATAACATCTGATAAACCATACAGAAAAAGTGCAAACACAGTTGGTTCTGTTTTAGGTAGATACCATCCACATGGAGATAGCTCTGTTTATGATGCAATGGTAAGAATGGCCCAAGACTTTTCAATGAGATATATGCTAATAGATGGACATGGAAACTTTGGTTCAGTTGACGGAGATGGAGCAGCAGCCATGAGGTATACTGAAGCAAGAATGTCTAAAATTGCAGAATATATGCTAACAGATATCGAAAAAAATACTGTAGACTTTATGCCAAACTATGATGATAGACTACAAGAACCACAAGTATTACCTGCAAGAATACCAGCACTTTTAATTAATGGTTCATCAGGAATAGCAGTAGGTATGGCAACAAATATTCCACCACATAACTTAAGAGAAGTAATAGATGGAATAATTAAAATAATTGATGAAGATGAAGTAACAGATGAAGACTTAATGAAAGTAATTAAAGGACCTGATTTCCCAACAGAAGGAATTATCTTAGGGCTAGAAGGAATTAAACAAGCATATAAAACAGGAAGAGGAAAAATAACTTTAAGAGCAGAAACAAATATAGAAGAAATGAGTGGAAATAGACAAAGAATAATAGTTTCTTCATTACCATATCAAGTAAATAAAGCAAACCTAATAAAAGCAATATCTGACTTATCTAAAGAAAAGAAAGTAGAAGGAATTTCAGAATGTAGAGACGAATCAGATAGAGAAGAAAAAGTAAGAGTTGTAATTGAACTTAAAAGAGATGCAAATGCACAAGTAGTTTTAAATCAATTATTTAAACATACACAAATGCAAACAACATTTGGAATTATAATGCTTGCATTAGTAAACGGAGAACCAAAAATATTAACATTAAGACAATGTTTAGATTGCTATATTGACCATAGAAAAGATGTAATCTTAAGAAGAACTCAATTCGAATTAGATAAAGCATTAGCAAGAGCTCATATATTAGAAGGATTAAAAATAGCATTAGATAATATTGATGAAGTAATAAACATCATTCGTTCTGCATATGATGATGCAAAAGAAAGATTAATGGAAAGATTTGGTTTATCTGATGTACAAGCTCAAGCAATATTAGATATGAGATTAAAGACACTATCAGGATTGCAAAGAGAAAAAATCGAAGAAGAATATAAACAATTGATGGAACTAATTGAACATTTAAGAGCAATTCTAAATAGTGAAAGACTAGTATTTGATATTATAAAAGAAGAATTGTTAGAAATAAGAGATAAATTCGGAGATGACAGAAAAACAAAAATAGTTGCAGGTGAAGGAGAAATCGATTTAGAAGATTTAATCAAAGAAGAGCAAACAGTAGTAGCCCTAACACATTCTGGATATATCAAAAGAATGCCAATAGATACATATAGAAGTCAAAGAAGAGGCGGAAAAGGAATAACAGGAATTGCAACCAAGGAAGATGACTTTGTAAAACAAATCTTTACAGCTTCAACACATGATATGATTTTATTCTTTACAAGTAAAGGAAAATTATATAAATTAAGAGGATATGAAATTCCAGAAGCAGGAAGAACAGCAAGGGGAACAGCAATAGTAAACTTACTTAGTCTAGACCCAGGAGAAAGAGTTTCTGCAGTAATTCCAATTCAAAACTTTGCAGATGGAAAATATCTACTTATGGCAACAAAAAATGGATTAATCAAGAAAACAGCTCTAAAAGAATATGATACAACAAGAAAAACAGGACTTCAAGGAATAACTCTAAAAGATGAAGATGAGTTAATAGCTGTTAGACTTACAGATGGACAAGATAATGTAGTATTAGTTACAAAAAACGGACTATGTATTACATTTGATGAAAAAGATGTAAGACCAATAGGAAGAGTTGCCCAAGGTGTTATTGGAATAAGATTAGATGATGATGACGAAGTAATTGGAATGGAATCAGTAATAGGTGGAGATAAAGCAACACTTCTTGCAATCACAGAAAACGGTTTTGGAAAAAGAACAGAACTTGATGAATATAGAGTACAAAAAAGAGGTGGAAGAGGAGTAATAACATATAAAATTACACCCAAAACAGGAAAAATCGTTGGAGTAAGAATTGCAACAAAAGATGATGATGTAATGCTAATTACTGACAAAGGAACAATTATTAGACTAAAAGTAAAAGATATTAGTGTTCTAGGTAGATCAACACAAGGTGTTACTCTAATGAGAACAAATGATGGTGGAAAAGTAGTAAGTATAGAAACTTTAAAACCAGATATGGAAGATATAGATAATGGTCAATTATCATTATAAAAAAAGCCCCAAGTAGTTTTAAAAACACTTGGGGTTAATTTTTAACAATTTAAATTTTTTTTAAATCTTAAATCATCTCCGAAAAAACAATAAATATCATAATATCCTACAATTCTAGAACCTATTCTTTCCTCATAACTATTAAAAATATCATTAATATTTAAATTAGTAGAAATAATAGTTTTAGTAATTTTGTTATTTAAATTTAAAATTCTTGTATTTAAAATAGTAAATAATTCACTAAGTTTCATACTATTTAAACTTTCTGTACCTAAATCATCTATAATTAAAAGGTCAGCTTCTAGAACAGATTTATAGATATTATCAGAAGTATTTTTTTGTTTATTCATTTTATAATCTATTACACTTTCTAAAAGAACAGGAGCTGTACCATAAAGAACAGTTTTTCCTCTTTTTATTAATTCAGAAGCTATACAATTAGACATAAAAGTCTTGCCAAGGCCAGTTCCTCCCGTAAATAATAGATTTTTGTAATTTGGATTATCAAAATTTTCAACAAATTCAATACATTTTTCTTTAATATTTAAAATATTTTTTCTAGGTGAAATGTTAAATCTATATTTTGCAACATCTACTTCATCAGAAAAGATATTTTCATTAAAAGTAGAAAAATTCTCATTTTTTAAATTATACATATTAGATTTATTAAAAGAATAATCTAAAAGCTTTTGTTTCAAACAATTACACATTCTAGTTTTATAATTACTATCTGTAATATAGCCTGTGTCTTTACAAATTTTGCACTCATAATTAGGCTCTAAATAGCTTTTGCTGATGCCATTTTCTTTTAAAATTTGTTCTTTTTTTAATTTCAAATCAGAAACTTTTTGTTTAAAACTATCAATTGATTTAGAATTATTCAAAAGAATTTCTTTTGCTTTTAAAATTGCAGAAGAATTAATCTCATCTTCAATTTCTTTTAACTTAGGAATTTTAGAATATAATTCTTCTTTTCTTTTATCTAAATCAATTTCAGCCTTTAACTTTTTTTGTTCATATTCTTTTAACAAAGTAGGCAATAATTCATTAAACATGAAAAACCTCCTTTATTTGCTATTTGCGTATAAAAAGTCTAAATTATCATATTTTCTTTGTTCATAATTTGCTTTATTTATCTTAGTTTTTAAATTTTTAGTATCTTTTTCTTGTTTTTTCCTTTGTTCTAAAAATGCCATAACTTGGTCAGGTGTTTTTAAATTTCTTTCATGCCAATCTGAAATTACACTATTAATATAATCAAAAGTAGGATTTTGTTTCATAGTAGTTCTTTTTAAAGCAATTTCAATAACATCCATTTGATACCCAAAATTTGATACCCAATTTTCAATATATGCTTCTTCATATTGTGTAAGTCCATTATATTTTCCAAGCTTTTTAGCAATAGATTTTTTAATTTTATTTAAAGTTTCTTGTTTTTGATAATATATGTCTAAATCGTTATATGATTGAACTTTATTAGAAGCCCAAGCTTCTGCAACAGTTTGTACATAATTTCTATGAAGTGCACTTCTTTTATAACAATAATCAAAAAGAGCAATCATAACTTGTTCATCAAAATTGTATTTTCTAAACCAAATATCAATATCATTATACCAAGATGGTCCCATAATACCTTGAAAATACATGTTATTTATATGTTCAATAGCTTTTGCTTTAGACTTACTTTTTGCTGTTTGAGCCACCTTTTCCTTAGACATAGTTAAGTTAGGAGTATATAAATAGTGAAGAGTTTGCTCTTGCAAATCTGAAACAACATATCCAGAAGTCTTTTTAGTTAAAAGCCCATGATCTTCTAAAAATTTAAAACCATCATTTATAGTTTTTAAAGGAAGGTTTAATTTCTTAGACAAATCATTTAATTTAATATCTTTTTTGTATTTTGATAAAAATATAACATACATATATATTTTTAAGAAATCTCCAGGAATCTCTGATAAATGTTCTGAAAAAAAGATATCAGGAATTGTAGTTTCTGAAAATAAAAGTGATTTCTCATTTTGTTCTAATTTCATTTTAATCTCTCCTAAACTTAATAAACTTATGTATCTCAAATTATAACTTTTTTAGACAAAAAATTCAAGAATTTTTACTAATATTTTTAGAATATAAATATTTCTTTTGTCTTTTTAAAAATTTTATCATATATGAAGAAAAATACAAGATATTTTCTCCATTAAGACCAGAAAAACTAAGTAAAAGTATAGGGAAGCTTAAAAAAATAAAAATAAAAACTTTTACAGTAAAATCAGAAAATATCAAATTAATAACAAGTAAAACAAATGAATCCCATATAACATTTAAAATTATTGTTGGATAGTCAATAATTCCTAAAAACTTATTTTTAAATTTATAATTTTGAGGGAAAATAAATTTCATATAAAAACTCCTTTAAATTTTAAAATTTGTAAAATTATTCACAGCCTGAGTAACATTTGTGGAAATCCCACCTATAAACTCTCTTACAAAAGAATTTGCTTTTATCAAAACATAAATACCTCCAATATATACAAATTTAGTAAATAAATCTGTAGATGAAAAATCCATAGAAAATACTACTAAAAGCACTAAAGATACAATAATTTGAATAAAAAGTAAAGAAAATAAGTTTTTTGCCCAAGTCCTAAAAAACCAACTAGAATTTGTAAGAGATAAAGACAAAAATGCAAAAGGTGCAAGTAAAATAAATACTTTAATAATTACATATCTAAAAGAATATGAGAAAACTAAATTTAATAAAGATAAAGTAAGAGTTCCTTTAATTAATCCATCAATGGAAAAAATATTAATAGAACTTGTATCTGTAGAAACATTAGAATTAATTATTGAAATTAATTGAGAAAAAGAAATTTCTTTTCCAAATAAGTTTTGCCCTAAGCTTCTAATTGCCAAAGTTAAGTTATAGTTTAAATCTAAAACAAATTCTATAATAAAAAATGAAAAATTCATGCAAATACCACAAAGAACAAGTTTTAAAACAAAACTTCCAGGTGCCTCTGTTCTAGAATATGTAAAATGTGAAATTAAATATCTAATGGAAAAATATAAAATATATGCAAGAAGCAAAGAATTTGCAATAAGTAAAATTCCATTAGAAGTAGAAGTTCCAAAAATATTTTCAAAATTTTTATCATTTAAAATATCAGGACCAATAAATGTAACTTTATCTAATACACCATATAAATTATTGTCAATAGAGCTAAATAAAGTCTCAAATATAGTATTAATTGTTTCTATTATTATTTGTGTAACATTATTTTGTTGTTCCATTAAAAGCCCCCTTAGCCTATTAAAGATTTAATAGCAGAAAGAATTAAATCTATTGCTAAAATAAAAGCATAAGAAAATAAAGAACCTTTAATTAATTTTTTTCCTGTCCTTATTTTTTCTTCATCTCCAAAACTAAACTTTTTCATAAAAACACCAGTACCTACAGCGACTGCAGCAGCTGGGGTTGCAATTGTTAAAAGCCAGCTTTCTATTTTTTCAAAAGCTGAATTTATTTTGCTAACAAGTTCAGGATCACCCCAGGCGCAAAAGGAAGAGGGAGTAAAGATGGCTACAAAAACAAAAGAAAAAATAACAATATTTAAAGTAAAAAATCTTTTTTTATTCAAAATAATTCTCCTTTCTGTAAATCAAATTTTATCCTTAAAATATGGATACATTTCTAGTTTTTTTGGTGGATAAATTATTTTTCCATCAGATAAAAATGTAAGGGCAGTGAAAGTTTCCAAATCTCTAGAGAAAAAGCGACTTTCGTAGATATATTCATTTTGAGTATAAGTACTATAGCTTTCTGAAATATTAGAATTATCTGATTGAAAATTTTTAGTAATATAACTAAAACTTGTCTTATTTGCATTTTCAGAAATGCTTTTAGATACTTTTTCTTTATCTTCTTTTCCTAACTGTTTTTGAGCTTCTTCAATAGTAAAAGAATCATCAGTTCTGTACCATATCTTATTTATTAAATTTTGAATAATAACTTTAACTTGTGAATCATCTTTAATTGTTGTTTTTAAAGAAGAATAGCTCTGAGTACTAACAATATTAATACACTTTGCTTCTCTACTCATAGAAAAAAATTCACTATCAGTTTTAGTTGCAAATTTGTCATATTCGTCACATATAAAAGCTGAGGGCCTAACAATATTTTTAGACAAATTAGAAATAACTTCAGATTGAAAATCTAATTTAAGATATGTTGCAATTATTCTAGAAAGCATTGCATATTCTGAAATATTCATATCAAGAACAACAATTTTTCCTGACTTAAGAATATTACTAAATCCTTGAAAGGATAATTTATTTTTAGGTGAGCAAAAAGTTTTCATAACATCATAATCAGAAATAAAAGTATTTGTTATTCTTGTGATTTCAGAAACCAAAATAGCCTTTGTCCTAGAATCTAAATTTTCAAATTCTTTATTAAAAAAATCTAATGAAGAATTAAGCTCATAAATTTGAAAGTCAGATAATTTGTTTGAAACAAACAATTCTTTTAATTTAGCTAATTTTTCTTTGTAATAGTTAGGGATAGTAATTAACTTATGTAGCTCCAAAAAAGTTACATATCCATCATTATACAACCTACATAATTTAATACATTCTGTTAAAACCTCTTCTGCCTTATCTAACCAATATGATTCGCTATTATTTTCAGAAAAAAGAAGAAGTATTGTCTTTAGTCTATTTGCCAAAACTTGTGGCTTTAAATGAGGCTTATGAAGAGGGTTATAACATGTATTAGAATTAAGACCAATTACAATAAGGTCATCTAATAAATCAAATTTTTTAGCATATTCATAAACTTGTCTATAGTAGTTTCCCTTAACATCTAAAATAAGCATACCTATTTTTTTATCTCTATTATTTTTATTATACATAAGCAATTGCTTGGTAAAAGGATACATTGAGCTAGATGTCTTACCAGAGCCAATAGTTCCTGTAATCAAAAAGTTTTGATAAAGTCCAGACTCTGGAACTATAACATTAGAATTTGTTTTACTATCATAACCAATTAATAAAGACAATTCATTTTTATTATAAATAGGAATTTTTTTAGAGTTCTTTTTAGACTTTTTCTTTGAATTAAAATAGAAAAGTATTTTTTCAATGATATTTGTATATATAACATTACTAATAACGACTTGAGAAAAAATAAAACATATAATATAAGTAATCTTTATAATTTTCCATAGCTCAGAATTTTTAGAACAAATATCAAAAGGATTTATACCATAACTAATAATTAATTCTTTTGCTAAAAAAATTGGTAAAAATATTTTAATAGATATTATAGATGTAACTACTAAAAAAATCGTAGAAAATATAAGCCTATATAAAAAATGTTTAAATTTCAGACAAAAAACCTCCTTTATTGATTAAAGTATTTCTTTTTAATATTTAATTTTGCGCCTTGATTATTTTTGAACAAATAATAATATAAAAACAAATAAAGTGAATATAAAGTAATAAAAAGATATATAATAAAAGTTAGAAAAAATAAGTTGATTAGATTTGAAATAATATCACCGCCTTACATTTTTTACCATAATACAATATTTTTTTAAATTTGTCTATACTTTTTTTAAAATTTGTGATAAAATATTTTAGTAAAAATTTCAAGGAGGAATAAAAATGCAATTTAATAAAGATACAAGAATTGGTGAAATCTTAGAAAAAGCACCAGAAAAAGCAGAAATTCTATTAGAAGTAGGAATGCACTGCATAGGATGTCCAGCTTCACAAATGGAAACATTAGAAGAAGCATGTGAAGTACATGGAATAGATGTAGAAGAAGTAGTAGAAAAATTAAATGCTTAAGATAAAATAAAAGAAAATAGTGCAAAATAAACCTAAAATTTTGCATTATTTTCTAAAAAATTAAGAAATAAAATAAAAATTTATATAAAAAATAAAAAAAATGTGAAAAAGTATTGACTTTTATGTAAAAATATTGTAAACTATAAAAGCGTTGTGAGCAATACATTATATGGGCTATTAGCTCAGGTGGTAGAGCACTTGACTTTTAATCAAGTTGTCCCGCGTTCGAGTCGCGGATAGCTCA